>JAJDAG010000086.1 GCA_029262005.1 Candidatus Zhuqueibacterota bacterium
TGTTACATCTAAAGAACCGTCACCATCGCTGTCATTTGCGAGGATGACAATGGCTAAAGGTGTGTCAATAAGTGTGGAACTGGTGTCGTTCACTGCAACCGGCGGAACATTGGCTGCATTTACAAGAATGCTAACGGTTGCAGTATTGGACGTCGCGCCATCATTATCGTCAACAGTATATTGAAAAGAGTCACTGCCGGAAAACCCGGAGCTGGGTGCGTAAGTCACAGCACCTGTGGTCGGATTCACGCTCGTCGAACCATTTGCGGGCACGGATGATATAGAAACTGTAGTTGGGTCAATTGTACCGTCGCTATCCGTATCGTTTGCGATTACGTTAATTGTAACGGGCGTGTCAACAATCGTCATCGCCGTGTCATTTACAGCAACCGGTGGAACGTTGCCAACCACAGTGGTTACTTTGACCACCGCGATATTGGAAGCTGCACCATCGTTATCCATTACTGTATATGAAAAAGTATCAATACCGACAAAGCCGGGTGTGGGTGTGTAAGTAACAATGCCGCCCGGTTTCAACGAAGTCGTGCCATTGGAGGCCGCAGTTGCAGAAAGCGTGTTAGCAGCGATGGTCCCGTCAATATCCGTATCATTGTCTAAGACACTGATATCGATGGCTGCACCGACTGGTGTTGTGACGGAGTCGTTAACTGCAACGGGCGCGTCATTTACGCCGGCGACAGTAAACACAACGACCGCCGGGCTTGAAGCCGCTCCGACGTTGTCGTTGACAGTGTATTTCAGGCTGTCCAAACCAAAAAAGTCCGGCGTAGGCGTGTAGGTGATTTCACCCGTTGTTGCATTGACGCTGCCTGTGCCGTTAGCTGGAATTGCCGTTATGGCAACACTAGTTGGATCCACGGTGCCATCAACATCAGTATCATTGTTCAGGACTGCAGCAATCACAGCCACATCCTCATCCGTTGCAACGGAATCCACCTTGGCAACCGGCGGATCATTGACCGGCGTTATGGCTATCCGCACTGTTGCTGTATTCGAGGTTGCGCCATCATCATCTTTTACAGTGTAAGTCAGACTATCATTACCAAAAAAGTCTTGAGAGGGTAAATATAATACCTCACCCGTGCTGCTATTCACAGAGGCGCTACCGTTCACTGGTGCAGAGACAATTGTAACCGTTCCAGGATCGAAAGTGCCATCCACGTCTTTATCGTTATTAGTAACCGCAATGGCGACCTGCGTATCCTCGGACGTGGTGACCGTATCATCGTAAGCAATCGGTGCATCATTGACGTCAAGCACATCGACAACGACCATCGCCGCATTAGATGTATTGCCCTCGTCATCGTCAATCGTATAGGAAAAAACCTCTCGGCCAAAAAAGTTCGCATTCGGGAAAAACGTCAGCACAGCAGTCGTTGGGTTTACGGAAGCAGAACCACTATCCGGAGGTGTAACAAACTGCACTGTTGACAAATCCAGCGAGCCGTCGGGGTCCGAGTCATTGGCAGTTATATTGATGGCAATTGCCACGTCTTCATTCGTTGTCACGCTATCATTTACAGCGACAGGAAGCGTTCCAACACGAATTATAACATTTGCTATATTGGACACAGCCCCATCATCATCGCGAATTGTATAGGTGAATGTTTCTTCGCCGCCAAAACCGTTATCCGGCGTGTAGGTGATGATACCGCTGGAGTTGATTGAAGTGGTGCCGTTGCCGGCAAGCGTCACCGATAATGTTTGAATATTGAGTGTTCCATCAACGTCTATATCATTGGCTAGCACGTCAATGCTTACAGGTGTATCGAGCGTGGTTCCGGTGGAATCATCAACTGCGATGGGTGCATCATTGATTTCAATTACTGTAATCTCAACCAGCGCGTTGTCTGAAACTGCCCCCAAATTATCCTGAACAGAATACAAAACGCTATCCAACCCTGCAAAATCAGAATTCGGAATATAGGTCAACGCGCCTGTTGACGGATTCACAGCAATTGCGCCGTTATTGGGTCCACTTGCAACTGCAACCGTTGAACTGACTACAGAGCCATCCACATCTGTGTCATTGGACACAATATCAATTATAATCGAATTGTCTTCGTTAACAGAACCTGCATCGTCAAAAGCAACCGGCGGATCATTTATTGGCGTTACGGTTATCATAACTTTTGCAATATTAGAGGAGCTGCCGGCATTATCCTGAACAGAATAAGTTAGAGAATCACTGCCGAAAAAATCAGCCGATGGCGTATAGGTTACCTCACCTGTGGCTGGGTTTACTGAAGCAGCCCCATTGACAGCCGCTGTTTGAATCGTTACGGAGCCGGCGTTCAGTGTTCCATCTAAATCAGTGTCGTTAGCCAACACATCGACGACAGCCGCAATATCCTCTTGAGTTGACAGCGTATCGTTAACTGCAACCGGCGGCTCATTTGCACCCGTCACAGAGATGGTCACTGATGCTGTGTTCGAAAGTGCACCATCATCGTCCTGAACAGTATAATCGAACGAATCGCTACCGAAAAAATAGGTGTTTGGCGTATAAGTGACCGCACCGGTCGTTTGGTTAACCGTGGCTGTGCCATTCGCCGGGCCGGTGCTGACCGTTACTGAGGTCAGTACAAGACTGCCGTCAACATCCGTATCGTTGTTCAATACTACGATTATAGCGGATGTGTTTTTAGGCGTCGTCGCCGTATCAATGACCGCGACCGGCGCATCGTTTACATCATTCACCGTAATGAAAACGGTTGCAATGTTGGAGGTTGCAGCATCGTCATCATCGATGGTGTAGGTAAAACTATCGTTGCCAAAATAATTCGGATTCGGCGTGTAAGTGACATCACCTGTGCCACTATTGACTGAAGCGGAACCACTGTCCGGAGGGCTCACAATCGTAACGCTGGTAAGATTCAACGTACCGTCTGCATCAATGTCGTTTGCAGGAACAGGGATTACAAGCGCAATGTCCTCATCTGTACTGGTCGTGTCATTTACAGCGATTGGCAAATCATTAACATCAGCAACCGAGATTTTCACTTTAGCAATATTAGACAAAGCCCCAACATCGTCCAGAACACGGTACTGCAGGCTGTCGAGCCCAAAAAAATTGTTGGCAGGTGTATAAGTAATCTCTCCTGAAGTCGCATTAATGCTCGTTGTTCCATGGTTCGGCCCAGTGACAATAGAAACGCTCGATGGTACCAACGAACCATCCGGGTCGGTGTCATTTGCAAGAACATCTACTACAACCCCGGTATCCTCCTGCGTGCCGGTCGAATCGTCTACGGCAACAGGCGCATCATTATCAGAAGAAACACTCACCAGAATCGTTGCCGCGTTTGAGGTGCCATTGTCATTATCTTTAACAGTGTACTTCAAATCGTCACTGCCATTGAAATTTGTATTAGGTGTGTAAGTAATATCACCTGTACTGCTGTTTACCGATGCTGTGCCGAAATTCGGCGCATTCACAATAGTTACCGAACTGACTACCAGGGTACCGTCCAGATCCGTATCATTCAATAATGCAGTTATCAAAACCGGGGTATCTTCAGATGTAGTTACCGTATCATTAACCGCGATGGGCAATTCATTTTGGCCGGTTACGGTCACGGTGACTGTGCCTGCGTTTGAGCTGGCGCCATCATCATCATCAACTGTATAAGCAAACGTGTCGCTGCCATAAAAATAACTGTCAGGCGTATAAGTGACCGCACCGGTCGTTTGGTTAACCGTGGCTGTGCCATTTGCAGGGCCGCTTGTAACCGTTACCGAAGCCGGCACCAGACTGCCGTCAACATCCGTGTCGTTGTTTAAAACTGCGATTGTAGTGGTTGTATTTTTTGGTGTTGTTGCCGTATCAATGACCACGACCGGCGCATCGTTTACATCATTCACCGTAATGAAAACGGTTGCAATGTTGGAGGTTGCAGCATCGTCATCATCGATAGTGTAGGTAAAACTATCGTTGCCAAAATAATTCGGATTCGGCGTGTATGTTATTTCTCCACTACTCCCATTTACCGAGGTTAAGCCACTGACCGGCGGCGTGACAAGAACCAAACTGCTAAAATTAAACGTCCCATCAAACTCAACATCATTGGCTGTCACTGAAATAACAACTGCCACGTCTTCGTTTGTATTGACTGTGTCATTTATCGCCACGGGTGGATCATTTACATCGGTAACAGTAACAAAAACCGTGGTTACATTGGAAAAGGCACCCTCATTATCGGCAACACGATAGTGAAAGCTGTCCGCTCCAAAAAAATTACTGCCGGGCGAGTAAGTGGTAACGCCACTCGTTGGATTCACCGCCACCGAACCGTTAACAGGGGGTGTGAAAATAGTGACTGTTGTTGGGTCAATCGTACCGTCAAGATCAGTATCATTTATCAAAATATCAATTGCCACCGGAATATCTTCCGGTGTACTGGCAAAATCGTTTTGTGTCACCGGAATTTTATTTACATCAGTGACCGACACATTGACGGTTGCCACATTTGATGTGGCGCCATCATCATCCTGTACTGTGTATGTAAAACTGTCAGCGCCATCAAACCCGGGATTCGGTGTGTAAGCGATAATACCCGTTGCCGGCGTCACATATGTGGAACCGTTGGCTGGTTGTGCTACAACAGCCACTGAAGACAAAACCAGATTTCCATCAGAATCATTATCATTGGCAAGAACATCAATATCTACCGGGGTTTCTTCGTTGGTCACAGCCGCATCATTCGAAGCTACTGGAGAGTCATTTACAACCAGAGTCACAGTTGCTGTATTGGATGACGCGCCATCATTGTCATCAATGGTGTAATGCAATGAATCGGTGCCGGAAAAACCGGCCGCTGGTGTGTAAGTAATAACGCCGGTGGTTGAATTGACTGAAGTAATACCGTTCGCGACGGCAGAAACGATGGTAACACTGGTAAGTGTAAGAGTACCATCAGAATCGCTGTCGTTGACAGCTACATCAATATTAACAGAGGTTTGCTCGTTGGTGGCAGCAATATCGTTATTGGCAACTGGAGAATCATTAACAAACACCTTAACCAGCGCCGGACTTGATGTCGCACCAAACTGGTCATTGATTGTGTAATAAAAAGAATCCGTGCCATCAAACCCAACATTTGAGGTGTAAGTTATGGCACCTGTGGTATTATTTATACTTGTGGTCCCATTTGCAGGGGGTGTTGAAATAACAACTGAAGATAAATCCAGTGTGCTGTTTGCATCTGAATCATTAGCGGCCACATCGATTTCAACCGCAACTGTTTCGTTGGTTGAAGCCGAATCCGCCAAAGCGATTGGTGCGCCATTTATGTCAATGGTAACCGTAGCGGTATTTGATGTCAGACCACTATTGTCGTTTACAGTGTAAATAAAACTGTCTGTTCCAGAGTAGGTAGCAACAGGCAAATAAGTAATAACGCCTGTGCCGGGGTTTAACGAAGTCGAACCATGCGCACCGGAGCTGTTCAAAATAGACGAAAGCACCAGAGTGCCATCCGTGTCATAATCATTGGCCGTAACCGGGATGTTAATCGGTGTACCCTGATTTGTACTAAAAAAATCATTTACGGCAACTGGCGCATCGTTGACGTTGATCACTGTTAAAGTGACAGTTGCTGTATTGGATTGAATCCCGTCATCGTCGCTGACTTTATATTGTAAAGAATCTATGCCGAAAAAATCAATGGCTGGGCTGTAGGTGATTTCCCCGTTGGCGGTATTCACATTTGCTGTGCCGTTTGCCGGCGCCAATGTCACAACAACTGTTGCCGGATCGACAGAACCGTCAATGTCAGAATCATTTGCGAGCACATCTACAGCCACAGGCACCTCCTCCAGGGTTGTGGCTGTATCATTATTGGCAACAGGTGGATCGTTAATATCTGAGACTGCAACAAACACAACCGCGACATTTGACAAGGCGTTGTCATCATCCCTGATTGTATAAGTAAGTGAGTCTGTTCCAGCAAAGTTCGCTTCAGGGGTATAAATGATAACACCTGTTGTCGGATTAACCGAAGCCGTACCATGCAATGGCTGGTTAACAACAGAAATCGTTGATGGCTGCACAGTCCCATCCAGATCCGTATCATTGGCAGCCACGTTAATCACAGCGGCAACTTCTTCAGGAGTAGATGCGCTGTCACGATTAGCAACTGGTGGATCATTAATATCGGTTACATTAATTGTGACTGTCCCGGGGCTCGAAACAGCACTGCTATCATCCTGTATGGTGTATTGAAATGAATCCACACCGGCAAAATTCAAAATGGGTGTGTAGGTGATCTTGCCGGTCAGGCCATCAACCACAGCCGCACCATTATTGGGCGCTGAAGTAAGCGCTACAGAGGTCGCAACGACGACTCCATCAACATCCGTATCATTCGCTGCAACATCAACGACAACTGTTGATTCTTCAAACATCGTCGCCGCGTCATTTTGTGCCACCGGTGGATCATTAACGTTAGCAACATCGACAATTACCGTTGCTGTGTTAGAAACCGAACCGTCTTCATCCTGAATTGAATAAACAAATGTATCTCTGCCGACAAAATCCAGGTTAGGTGAGTAAGTCGCAACGCCGGTTACAGGATTCACTGAAACCGAACCACTTACCGGCGGTGTTGCCACAACCACAGATGCCAGATTTAATGTGCCATCCAGATCCGTGTCATTGGCAGCAATATTAATGTCAACCGGAGTCTCTTCAAATGTTGTGGTTGAGTCATCAAAAGCCACAGGCGGGTCGTTAATATCAGTCACTGTAACAAACACGGTAGCTATATTTGAGGCGTCTGCATCATCATCGAAAACAGTATAAGTAAATGTATCGGCTCCAACAAAATTCAACACCGGAGTATAGGTCACTATGCCGCTGGCACCGTTCACTGTAACAGCGCCATTTGTCGGTTGTGCCTGAATACTAACCGTTGTTGCGATAACAGAACCATCAACATCTGTGTCATTGGCGCTCACATCGATAAAAATGCTCGTTTCCTCAGAGGTTATGGTCGTGTCATTGACCGCAACCGGTGGATCATTCACTTCACTGATTGAGAGAATTGCGGTTGCCGTATTTGAAACGAAGCCATCATTATCTTTTACTGTATAAATAAACGAATCTGAACCGGAATAATTCAAGTTTGGGGTATACGTTACTTGCCCGGTGCCAGGGCTAATAGACAGCGTACCATGAACCGGGCCTAAAGTGATCGCCACAGTCGAATCGACAATTGTGCCGTCAATATCAGTATCGTTGGCAGTAACATCCAAAACGGTTGGGGTGTCTTCGTTGAAAGAGAATGTATCTCCATTGGCTGTAGGTGCATTATTTGCCCTTATTGACACAGTCGCCTGGTTTGAAGTGCCACCGTCATTATCCTGCACAGTATAACGGAAAATGGTGTTACCAGCAAAATTCAGAGCAGGTGTAAAAGTAATTGCCCCTGTTGTGGAATTGATAGACGCAGTACCGTTAAACGGACCCAGGACGATTGTTACAGTTGCCGGTTGCAGTGTGCCCCCATCCGGATCCAAATCATTGTCAAGTACATCAATGACAACAGGCGTGTTAATGAGCGTGACCGCGTAATCATCATTGGCCACCGGGGGACCATTCGTATACAGAAAAACGGTCGCAACATTTGAAATAGAACCATCATCATCACTCACAGTGTAATTAAAACTATCAGAACCAAGATGCCCTGCATTGGGTGTGTAAGTAACAACGCCGGTCCCTGTGTTAATGGATGTCGTACCGTTAGCCGGGCCGCTTATCAAGGCAACCGTTGACGGTACCAGGGAACCATCTGCATCACTGTCATTCGCCAAAATATCAACGCTGACCGGCACGCCCGCATCACTCACACTGGTGTCATTAACCGCCACCGGCAAGTCATTGATGTCCAGTAACACATTCGCAATATTGGATACCGCCTGATCATCATCCTCCACGGTATATTTCAGGCTATCAGCGCCAAAATAACCGTTGGTCGCCGAGTATGAAATAGCGCCGGTTAAGGCATTTACACTGGTTGTGCCATGAAGCGGAGCTGTTGTCACTGTTACCGTAGAAGGTTCAATGGTGCCATCCACGTCCGTATCATTTGCCGTCACATCAATTACAGTCGGCGTGCCGTTGTCGCCTGATGCAGCATCCGCAACGGCTGTGGGGGGATCATTGGTGTTTTGCACGGTTAGTTTGACCATGGCCTCATTTGAAACACCACCATCATTATCCTGCACAGTATAGCCGAAAGTCTCGGCGCCGGTGTAATTTGCTGCCGGCGTATAGGTCACAACACCCGTACCCGGATTCACTGATGTGGCGCCGTTTGATGCCGGTGTGGTAATCACAACTGTACCGGCCGCGATGCTGCCATCACTATCAAAGTCATTAGTCAGAACATCAACGTCTTCTGCTGTGTCTTCCTCAACAAACGTGGTGTCATTTTGCGCAACCGGCTTGTCATTGACTGAGATCGTAACCAGGCCGGCAATAGCATAATCATTGTCATTATCTGCAACCGTATAACGCAAACTATCACTGCCGGAAAAACCCGGGTTTGGTGTATAAGTGATGGCGCCGGTCGTCCCATTCACCGAAGCAGAACCATTGACGCTGGCTTTCACAATAGTAACGGTTGTGGCATCAACGGTACCGTCAGAGTCTGTGTCATTGGCTGTAACAGCAATACTTAAGGGCGTATCTTCCTGAACCAGAGGTGTGTCCGTAACAACCACAGGTCGGTTGTTATTAAAATCCTGATAACCATGAAAATAATACTTGGTGTTTTTATCGCCGGAGAGAACAACCATGCCTGTGCTGTTGGTAACACTCTGCCCGGTTGAAGTCGGATTATTAATTTCATCATCAACAAAACTGGACATGAAAAGCCGTCCCAGTCCGGATGCAAACGACGGACTGTTGATGTGGGTGCTCTTCATATAAATCGCTTTTGGAGCAGTCAAGTCGGTCTTGGCAAAGACATAAATACTGTCGGTGTCCGAGTTGAACAAAACCATTGGCCGTGTCGGGTCCTCCTGTTTGTTCCAGACAGGATAATTGCTCCAGGCACCGGTAGTTGGATTCCTTAAATTCAGATAAACATAAACCGGATTGATGCCTGATATACTCGTTTTTGTGACAGCGATGATGGTGCCATCACTTTCCCGCTGCGCTAAATTAATGTGATCATCTGCCAGCGATCCACTGCCGGCAACAACAGACTCTCGAGGCTGCCAGGTTGTGTCCAGGCTGTCGTCATCATGGACAGCAAAATAAATCTTCTTATCATCCTGATTCGACCATATGACACCGATTTTGTTATTAAATGAAGTTATGGCGGCTAAATCAAGATTGTCTATGTCATTTCCCTGAACCGGCAGATTAAATGCAGTGCCCCAGTTTGTATCGCTGATACCGTCCGTGCGGTTAACACGGACTTTCAAGCTGTCTTTGTCTGTCCATGTGACCCATAGTTTTGCATTTGAATCTTTGGCGATTGTCAATGCACGGGTTTTCACCGTGCCGGGAATATCGACCGGATAACCGCTGTCGAGTGAATAGGAGTTCGAACCGGAACTGTAGGTATATCGGGTTAAGGCTGCAAGTTTAGAACCGGAGGTTGACATATCTTTATGACGAGAAACAATGTAGAGGGTGTTGCCATCGGACAAAACATCAACCGCACTTTTTTTGCGCGAATCAACGCTTACCCCAGTGTCAGACCAGTTTTGCGTACTAATATCCAGCCGATGAATCCGATAGGCGTTTCCGCCCTGGCTCCACTGTACCCCCCACCAATAACCATTATGATACCAAAGTTTCGACTCCGGTTTCTCTTCAGTTGGCTCAGAGGTGGAACCGTCAAAACTGAAATCACGATAACCGGAAAACTCCGGTGTGGATTGTGCATTTGCACTGTTAATAAATCCAATGACCGTAAACATAAAAAGCAGGTTGGTCAAAACGTAACCGGTCAAACAACGAGCCCCTGCCTGTTTTCTTTCTCTAACCAAAGATGCTTTACCTGAGATGTGCATTCTTTTTTTCCCAATAAACCCAAACAACAGTTTTATAAGGTTGAACGATTTCCAAACAGCGTCCAACGCTCATTCAAACCTCTCACTTTGCAGCGGGAGTGCGAATCAAACCTGAAATATTCATAAATAAACAAGAGATGATGACGGCTCTAAGTGCAACAACCCCCGACACAGCTCTATGATACAACGTAACACGGTTTCTACTTTTGCAGAACAATCCGTCTTGAAAATTTTTGCTCACCGATTCCAAGACGAATAAAATAAACGCCACTAGCAACATCGAGCCGCTTGTCATCCCGGCCATCCCAAATCGTCTTTTTGAAACCTGCCGAAACCTTTCCATCCACAAGCGAACGAACCAGTTGACCACGGACATTGTAAATCAGCAGCTTCACATTGGCATCTTCCGGCAGTTCGTACTGGATATTGGTGCTGGCATTAAATGGATTCGGGTAATTGGGTCGCAAGGAAGCCGTTTCCGGCAGCATTTCATATTCTTCAACTTCCGCCTTGGCAAGCAAGACTTCCTCACCTCGACTGGCTGAGGTTGTGCCCGTGTTAATGACCAGCTCCGGCCGGTTGCTGCCTTCATCTGAATCAAACTTGGCTGCATCCGATGAGCCATCACCAATACCAAAATTGTAGGTTCCGTTTCCACTGATGGCAGCCGTGACATCAACCTCAAAATAACTTCCTGCTGCTACCACACCAAAAGAACCAAGCGGTACGCCGTTAATCGATGGCGAATTATCCCATACCACGCCATTCTCCTGCCAGGGATTTGCGCTATTATCATAATTATTAGAGACGGTATAAACCGAACCACCGACATTGCTGCCATCAAAGCAGTACAGTCGAAGCGTTGCACTCTGAACCGGGCCGGTTAGGCCGCTTACGTTGAACCGGAGATACGAGTTGTTTTCAGAGCCACTGCTCTTGCGAATGCGCAGTTCGGTTCCCGTTCCATAATTGTTGGTCGGTTTTTCAAAGCGCACAAAAGAATCATCAATTGGATTAAACGTAAAGGTTGCGGGTTGTCCTCCACCCGAAACAGTGATTGTAACCGTAGCTACATTCGACGTTGCGCCGTCATTATCTTTCACAGTGTAAGTAAAACTGTCCACGCCGGAGAAACCGGAATCTGAAGTGTAAGTAACCACGCCGGTCGCGCCCGAAACGATTGCAGCGCCATCAGTTGGGGCAGCAATGATTGAAACGGTCGTGACATTGATAGAGCCGTCACTGTCGCTGTCATTGGCCGTTACATCAATGGCAACTGCGGTAGCCGCTGCAGTTGCGGCATTGTCATTGACTGCGACCGGCGGCGTGTTGCCGCCTCCGCCCCCGCCAGAACCAATTGTGACAATCAATTCCGGTGGGTTGCCACCCTCTTTGTTATGGTAAATCGCACGATCCGACGTATTCTTGCTGACGGCAAAACTAAATATGCCATTGCCGGAAACAGCGCCGGTAACATCCACTTCAGCGAAAGTTCCGGCTGTAACCTGACCCAAATTACCAACTGGGGAGCCCGTTATATCCGGAGCGTTGCCCGCAGTCAGAACATCTTCTGTCCATAGACTGCTACTGCCGCTGTAATTATTGGAAACTGAATAAACGTTGCCACCATCTGAACTGCTGTTGGTAACCGAAAGTCGCAGTTTTGCACTTTGCACGGCGCCGGAAACCCCGGTTACTACAAACTTATAGTAGGCGCTAAATTTGGCCGCTTCAACCTTAGCAGTTTCTTTTGCGCCATAATTGCTACCCGGCTCCGTAACCTTCACCTGATTATCATCAGTAGATTGAAAAGTAAGTGTTTGCGAGCCGCCACCGCCACTTACTGTAACCGTCACGGTAGCGTTGTTCGAGACCGCGCCCAGATTGTCTTTCACATTGTAGGTAAACGTATCTGTGCCGCTAAAGCCACTGCTCGGTGTGTACGTAATCACGCCTGTGACGCCACTTACGCTGGCCGAACCGTTACCGGGTTGTGCTACAACCAAAACCGTAGCCACATTGATCGTGCCGTCGCTGTCAGTGTCGTTGGCGGTAACGTCAATAGCGACCGCACTGCCCGAAACCGTAGAGGCATTATCGTTAACTGCTACCGGTGCTACATTGCCGGAAGTAACAGCAACCGTGACAGTCGCAACATTTGAAGTCGCTCCCAGATCGTCTTTCACTGTGTAGGTAAAAGTGTCCGTTCCGCTAAAACCCGTGTTCGGAACGTAGGTCACAATACCGGTTGAGTTGCTTACTGTGGTTGTTCCATTTGCCGCGGGTGACTGCACTGCAACCGTTGTCACGTTGATCATGCCGTCACTGTCAGTATCATTGGCTGTCACATCGATTGCCACGGCAGAGCCCGGAGCAGTTGAAGCATTGTCGTTTACGGCAACGGGTGTGCTATTTCCACCACCGCCACCGCCGTTGGTTTGCACAATGAGGGTTGGCTGTACCAGCCCTTCTTTTGTATAATATTTTACTTGATTTCCCGAAGTGCTGCTCAGGCAGAAACTGTAAGTACCGTCACCCCCGACTGCGCTGGTGACATCAAACTCAACCAACTGATTTGGCGAAACAGCGCCCAGTGAACTCAGTACACCACTCGTCGTATTTGGTGCATTGCCACTAGTGAGTGAGGATTCTACCCAGGGCGCCGCGCCATTTGAAAAATTGTTGGATGCCAGGAAAATCTGCCCACCAGTTGGGCCGCCATCGGAACTACCATCGCTAACTTGCAAACGCACAACCGCGCTGCTAATTGTGCCGCTAATACCGCTTACCACAAATTTCAGGTAAGAACTAAACGCGCCATTTTCGAGCTTCATGGTTGGTTTAGTGCTATAATTCTTGCCGTTATCCGTCAACTTCACCTGGCCATCATCACTTGGCACAAAAGTGACTGTCTGCCCACCACCACCGCTGCTCACCGTGAGCGTAACCGTTGCTACATTTGAAGTCGCGCCGTCATCGTCATTTACAGTATAAGTAAAAACATCTGTACCGCTGAAACCGCTATTGGGTGTGTAAGTCACCACGCCGGTGGTGCCATTCGGAACGGCAGTACCGTTGAGCGGCGCAGTCTGAATCTGAACTGTGGTTACATTGATCGTACCATCGCTGTCGGTATCATTTGCAGTCACATCAACTGTAACCGCTGTAGCTAAGGTTGTTGAACCGGAATCATCATTTGCAACCGGTGCGACGTTTGCGGGGCTCACTTCCACAGTCACGGTAGCCGCATTTGAAGTGGCGCCCAGATTATCGTTGACCGTATACGTAAAAATATCTGTACCGCTGAAACCGCTATTGGGTGTGTAAGTCACCACACCGGTTGTTACACTTGCGACCGCGACACCATTTGTTGCTTGAGCCTGGATTGCAACGGATGTCACATTGATTGTGCCGTCACTGTCCGTATCGTTTGCCGTAACGTCGATGGCAACTGCTGCATCGGCACCGGTTGCGGCATTATCATTATTCGCAACAGGAGCAGCATTGCCGGAGCCAACCGCAATAAAAGCCGAAGCGACATTTGAAGCTGCGCCCTGATTATCATTCACAGTATATTTCAGTGTATCCTGACCTGTAAAACCACTATTCGGCGTATAGGTTATAACGCCGCTCAAGGCATTGACTGCCGCGCTGCCATTTGCAGGCAAAGACTGAATCGCAACAGTGGTTACATCAATAGTGCCGTCACTGTCCGTGTCATTGGCCGGAACGTCAATTACAACTGCCGAAGCCACGGTGGTTGAAGCATTGTCATTATTTGCCACAGGTGGGATATTACCCGCCGTTACAGTAACAGTTACCGTGGCCACATTGGAAGCTGCGCCAAGATTATCATTAACCGTATAAGTAAAAACATCAGCGCCACTGAAGCCACTGTTTGGCGTGTACGTTACGATACCGGTTGTACCATTTACAGTAGTTACGCCATTTGTTGCCGGTGACTGAATAGCCACTGAAGCCGGATTAATGGTACCATCTATATCTGTGTCATTTGCGGTTACATCGATGGCAACTGCTGTAATTGCACTTGTTGAAGCAGCATCATTGTTTGCCACCGGTGCCGTATTGCCACCGCCACCACTGATTTGAATAATCAGTTCCGGTGGCGTTAAGCCTTCTTTCGTATAATATTTCACCTGGTTGGTGTTTGTACCAAAAAGGGCGAAGCTGTACGTACCATCACCGCTGACGGTACTGGTTACATCCAATTCCACAACTTGATTGGGTGAAACTGCTCCAAGTGAACTGAGCACCCCACTGATGGCATTCGGAGCATTACCACTGGTAAGAACGGATTCAATCCATGCGCCGCCACCGGTTGAGAAATTATTTGAGACTGCATAAATCTCCCCGCCTGCAGGCCCGCCATCGGAGGCCTGGTCAGTCACTTGCAAACGCACCTTAGCGCTTTGCACTGAACCGCTTAAGCCGCTTACAGCAAATTTCATATATGAAGCAAAAGAGCCATCCTCAACCTTCATAGTCGATTTTGAGCCGTAATTCTTGCCGACATCAGTCAATTTCACCTGTCCATCATGGATTGACTGAAAACTCAAAGTCTGACCGCTGCCACCACCCGTTACAACTACCGTAACAGTCGCAACATTTGAAAGAGCGCCCAGGTTGTCTTTTACTGTGTAAGTGAATGTGTCAGTCGCGTTAAAGCCGCTATTGGGTGTGTATGTAACAACACCTGTAACCCCACTTACAACAGCGCTGCCATTTGACGGCTGCGTCTGAATCGTTACGGTCGAAACGACAATTGTTCCATCGCTATCACTATCATTGGCTGTTACATCAATGGCCACAGATGTTCCGGCAGTGGTGACACCATTATCGTTATTGGCGACAGGAGCCGTATTCCCTGCGCCCACCGTGACTGTAACTGTGGCTGCATTGGAGGTTGCGCCCTGGTCATCATTGACTGTGTAAATAAATGTGTCTGCACCGCTAAAGCCAGAGTTTGGTGTGTAAGTCACAACACCGGTCAAACCATTAACGGCAACGACACCATTGGCCGGCAGCGAAAGAATTGCTACCGTGGATACGATAATCGTACCATCGCTGTCGGTGTCATTGGCCGTCACATCAATGGCAATAGCGGTTGCGGCTCCGGTGGTTGCAATATCATTATTAGCAACCGGCGGTTGATTACTACCACCACCAGCATCTGTTTCAACAATTATTTCCGGCGGCAAAAGCCCTTCTCTGGCGTAGTATTTCACCCGATCTCCCGTCGTATTGCTCAGGCAGAAACTGTAGACTCCATTACCGGTGAGCACACCGGTAACATCAAAATCGACAACACCATTCGGAAAGACTGCTCCTTGAGTTACCAATATGGAGCCAACGGTTGCGGGGGCATTATTACCAACTAAAGTAGTTTCCACCCAAGGCTGGCTGGAATTTGAAAAATTGTTTGATGCCTGGTAAAGCGTTCCACCGGTAACCCCGCCATCAGCCGAGCCATCTGTTACATGCAAGCGCAAGGTCGCGGAAACGATATTTCCGCTAATACCGCTTGCGTTGAACTTGAAATACGATTCAAATTTTCCATTCTCGATCTTAAACGTACTCTTGCTGCCATAGTTACTCGTTGGTTCGGTCAACTTAATTTGTCCATCGTCAGTGGCCTGAAATGTGTAGGACGCAGGGGCGACCACCGTCACAGTAACCGCAGCAGAATTGGAAACTGCTCCAACATTGTCTTTTATTGTATAGGTGAATGTATCAGCACCGACAAATCCGGGATTCGAGGTGTAGGCAATCACACCCGGCGAACCACTTATAACCACACCTCCATTCTGTGGTGCTGAGGCTATCTGAATCGTGGCAGGATTAATTGTGCCATCAACATCCGTGTCATTCACCGCAACATTGATATTTACGGCTATCCCTTGCAGTGATGTGGCGTTGTCTGCCAAAGCAACAGGCGCATCATTAACCGCTGTCACATCAATCCTGACTGCAGCCTGATTTGACGTTCCGCCCAGAATGTCATCGACCGTATAAGTTAGACTATCATTTCCAAAAAAATCAAGTGCCGGTGCATAGTCTATTTCACCGGTCGCACTATTCACACTTGCAGCCCCGTTTTCCGGGCCACCTGTAATCGTTACACTGGAAGCAACCAACGCGCCCTCAGGGTCCGAGTCATTGTTCAAAACTGCGATGCTAATGGGCGTATCCTCATCTGTTGATACCGTATCATCAACCGCAACAGGAAGATCGTTTTGCGAACTAACGGTCAGCACAACCTTTGCGACATTTGAAACAGCACCGACGTCATCAGCAACATTATAAGTCAAGCTATCCGGGCCGTTAAAATTTATGTCTGGTGTGTAAGTGATCACGCCAGTGGAACCGTTAACACCGGCCATGCCGTTTACAGGCTGACTCACCAGAGTTACCGTTGCCGGATCTACCGAGCCATCAACATCCGTGTCATTGACAACAACATCAACCAGTACCGGCGTATCTTCAGACGTAACAGATGTGTCGTTGACCGCGACCGGTGGATCATTTATTGGCGTCACTGTGATGCGAACGGTAGCCGCATTTGAGGTGGCGCCTAAATTGTCCTTAACCGTATAAACCAAGCTATCAAGGCCTGTGTAATCTGTGGCAGGCGTGTAGTTAATCTCGCCTGTCGAACCGTTCACAGTGGCCGCACCATTCTGCGGGCCGCTTGTGATGCTCACGCTCGAAGGGACAAGCGAGCCATCCGGATCAGTGTCATTGCTCAGAATCTGCATAACAACCGGGATATCTTCATCAGTTGTGACTGTGTCATCAACTGCGACCGGAAAATCATTCTGCGAAGTCACTGTCACAAAAACTACTGCTGTATTTGAAACAGCGCCAAGAGCGTCGGCAACATGATAGCTCAAGCTATCTAAACCATTGTAGTCTAAATTTGGTGTATAAGTAATCTCCCCGGTTGAACCGTTCACTGTGGTTGAACCATTTACAGGCTGGCTCATCAATGTAACCGTTGCCGCATTAATCGAGTTATCCAAATCACTGTCATTAGCAACCACATTAATGATTACAGGCGTATCCTCTGATGTCACCGTGGTATCATTTACGGCCACAGGTGGATCGTTTACCGGAGTGATGGTCATGGTGACAAGCGCTTGTTGTGATGTATTACCATCATTATCATCAACAGTGTACGTAAATGTATCTTGCCCGAAAAAATTTGCTATTGGCGCATAAGTGATGGTCCCGGTCGTTGGGTTCACAGACGTAGTGCCATTGTTCGGTTGAACCACAACTGCAACCGTTGTCGCATCTATGGTTCCATCCGGATCGTTGTCGTTGCTTAACACATTTACAATTTTCGCTGTATCTTCTGAGGTTGTGTCAAAATCAGCTGTAACAAATGGCGCTGAGGTCACCTGCACCACAACCGTCCCGTTGTTTGACAGACTTCCAAGATTATCAAGAATTGTATAGCTGAATGAATCTGTTCCCACATACCCATTGTTTGGCGTATAGGTAACATCTCCATTCGGTTTCACCAACGTCGTTCCATTTGCAGTAAATCCAACTGAAACGCTGGTTGTGTCTAAGGTACCATCAACATCAAAATCATTTGCTGCAACAACAATAGTAACAGCCATGTTAAACATGGTCTGTACTGTATCATTGACGGCCACCGGCGGATCGTTGACAGAAACAATTGTAAGCAAAACTCTCGCAATGTTTGAAGTAAAGCCCAAATTGTCATCAATTGTATAAAACAGGCTATCCAGGCCGAAATAATTAACATTGGGTGTATACGTAATAGCGCCGGTTGTAGAATTAATTGTTATCGAGCCATGACCTGGACCGGTCGTTACCGCAACCGAAGATAAATCGAGCGTGCCATCTTCATCACTATCATTAGCAGCAACATCAACGATAGCAGCATTATCCTCGTTCATGGTTGCCTCGTCATCAACTGCCACCGGAGAGTCGTTCGACGAATCTATGGCAATCAAAACCTTTGCTGCATTCGAAATTGCACCCTGCTTATCTTTCATTGTATACTGCAAGCTGTCATTGCCAAAGAAATCAAGATTGGGTGTATAGGTTACCACTCCAGTGACCGGGTTCACCGATGCATTTCCGTTTTGTGGATTTGCCAAAATCACTACAGATGTGGAATCCAGTGTGCCATCCAAATCATAATCATTCGCAAGAACGCTAATATTTGTTGGCGTATCTTCAGTGGTGTTTACAGTGTCGTTCACAGCAACCGGGAACTCATTGTTGCCGGTAACCGTGATTAAAACCGTTGCGACATTTGAGGTTCCACCAAGGTTGTCATCAATTGTGTAAGTAAGGCTATCTGAACCAATATAAAATGGCGTCGGCGTGTAAGTCACAATGCCGGTCGATGGGTTGACATTTGCTGTGCCGTTAACAGGCTGGGTAACAACAGAAACCGAAGACAGAACCAAAGTGCCATCCACATCCGAATCATTTGCCGCCACATCAATGGCAATCACAGTATTTTTGCTGACGCTCACGGTATCGTTTACAGCCAATGGCACGTCATTAACGGGGCTTATTGTTATCGAAACTGAGGCAATGTTCGTGGTGGAGCCCACATTGTCGTTCACGGTATAGGTAAAGCCATCGCTGCCGGAAAAATTAGTGTTCGGTGTATAAGTAACAACGCCTGTAACTGGATGTACCGATGTAGTTCCATTTGCTGTCAGGGTAATCAGCGTAACTGTTGAGCCATCAATCGCGCCGTCGGGATCGACATCATTGGCAATGACATCAATGTCAACCGGCACATCCTCATCTGTAGTTGCGTTGTCATTCAAGGCAAATGGCGTTTTGTTAACATTAACCAGTACGATGGCAATGTTTGATGTAACGCCATTGCTGTCAGAAACAGAATAGCTAAAACTATCCTGACCAAAAAAGTTCGTATTGGGAGAATAAGTCACAACTCCTGTTGTGGGATTAACCGAGATTGTCCCACTTGAGGGAGTCGATGCCAAACTCACTGTTGCAGGGTCAATGGAGGTATTAAAGGCTGTATCGTTGGCGGTTACATCGATTGCAACCGGCAAATCTTCATCAGTGATGACTGTGTCATTCACCGCAACAGGGGCAGCGAGAAACGTGTTTACAGTCACAGTACCCGTGTTTGAAACAGCGCCCATGTCATCTCGCACCGTGTAAAAAAACTGGTCTGAACCAAGATAGCCTGAACCCGGCGTATAGGTAATTACACCGTTTGGCTTGATGGCCGTAGTACCGTGAGAACCGGAGCCTGCCAGAATTGAAAGAGGGTTAATTGTACCATCCACATCGTAGTCATTGGCAGTCACAGCTACATCAACCGGTACATCAAGCAGTGTGGAGGCGGTGTCATCAACAGCCACAGGCGGATCATTGATGGGATTGACTGTTATAAACACAACACCCTGATTTGAGAAATCACCACCATCATCCTGGATGGTGTATTTGAATGAATCGGCTCCAAAAAAATTCAAATCCGGTGTATATGTGACTTCACCTGTTGTGCCGTTTATCGAAGTCAAACCGTGAAGGGGTGCTACAGCCTCAGCAACCGTAGACGGAACAACAACGCCATCCAAATCAATATCATTGGCAGCCACATCTATAGTGATGGCAATTTCCTCGTCTGTGGTCACAGTATCATTCACCGCAGTCGGCGGATCATTGAATCCACTCACGTCGATCGTCACCGTGGCAACGTTTGACGTGCCATTATCATCATCAGTCAATGTGTAAGTAAAGAAATCACTCCCTGAATAATCCTGTCCAGGTGTGTAAGTCACAAATCCGGTTGTGCCTTGCACGGACGTTGTGCCGTTAGCAGGCGGGGTGCTTATTGCAAGCAGACTAATAGTTAATGAACCATCAACATCAGAATCATTAGCTGCAACATTGATAGAGACAGGCGTATCTTCGATGGTTGATGCGGTGTCATTTAGCGCAACCGGTGCATCGTTTACAGCATTCACTGTAAGAGCAACCAAAGCAGTGTTAGAAGTGATACCATCGTCGTCGTTTACAGTATAAGAAAAAGAGTCCGAGCCGTAGTAGTTAAGATTTGGTGTGTATGTCACAACACCTGTTGTCGGGTTCACCGAAGTCACACCGCTATCAGGTGCGCTCACAACCAGGACAGTGACTGGATCAATTGTGCCGTCTTCATCCGTATCGTTTGCCACAACATCTACTGAAACAGGCGTATCTTCATTTGTAGTAGCGGCATCATTATTGGCCACTGGCGCAACATCCACTGCGATATTGACATTCGCCTCATTAGAAGAAGCGCCGTCATTATCATCCACTGTATAGCCAAATAAATCGATTCCTGAGAAAAGCGAATTCGGTGTATAGGTCACAACACCTGTTGTACTGTTAATAGCGAGAGAACCATTAAACGGCCCAAAGGTCACTGCAATGGAGGCGGTGTCAAGAGTGCCGTCCTGATCATCGTCATTATCCAAAATTGAAAAATCGACTGCCACACCTTTGAGTGTCTGCGGCAAGTCATTCACTGCCACCGGCACCATATTTACCCGCAGATGCACTGTTGCGACATTTGTGGTTAAACCACTGTCATCCTGAACAGTGTAAGTCAGACTGTCCAGCCCCATATATGCGAACGAGGGTGTGTACGTAATCGCCCCGGTTGAACTATTTACAGTAAAAGAACCGTGACTTGGTAGAGTCCCGACGCTCACAGTTGAGGTGACCAGAGTACCATCAGCATCACTATCATTATTAAGCACGTCTACAGTGATGGCTGTATTTTTTTGGGTGGTTGCACTATCGTCTACTGCAATCGGTTTGGCGTTAATCTGCAGCAGCACAGTTGCAGTGTTGGAAGTGGCCCCAAGATTGTCGTCTACCGTATAGGTGAATGAATCCGTTCCAAACGTACCGGTGTTTGGCGTAAATGTAATCTCGCCCGTAACATTACTAACCGTCGCAGTCCCTTTTGACGGCGTAGACTGTAGCAATACGCTCGACACATTCAGGGTCCCATCCACATCAAAATCGTTGCTCAAAACATCGATAACGCTGATTGCCTGATTATTGGTTAACACGGTGTCATTAATTGCAAAAGGCGGATCATTGAGTTCACTAACAGTCACGCTAACTGTTGCCTGATTTGAAACACCACCACTGTCATCCGCAACTGTGTAAATAAATGTATCTAAACCTGTGAAATTCAAATTAGGCGTGTAGGTAACTTCACCTGTAACCGTACTAACCGTGGTTATACCATTGCTTGCCGGAGTAACCACAACAACACTTGCAAGATTGATGGAACCGTCTGAGTCAATGTCATTTGCCAGAACATCAATGGCGATTGCAACATCCTCTGTGGTTTGCACAGTATCATCTGCCGCCACGGGTGAATCATTTACTGTAACGGTAACAATTTTTCCAACGGCATTGGCGCCATCATCATCAGAAACAGTAAAATAGAATTCATCGCTGCCGGAAAAACCCGGATTGGGCAAATAGGTGATTGCACCTGTGCTGGCATTAATTGAGGTAGTTCCGTTTGTCGCTGAAATAACAACCTGAACAGTCGCCGGATCAATCGTACCATCAGGATCGGTTGCGCCAAAAAGAACATCCACTGTTACTGGTGATAGCTCATTTGTGAAAGCCGTATTGGCCAGCACAGTCGGACGCGTATTGTTAAAATCCACAAAGCCGTGCATATAGAAATCAGGGCCTTTGTCTGAGGCCTGGATTAACATTCCGCTCGCGTTTGTTAAGGCCACTTTGGCAGAAGTTGTATTGTTGACGGTATCCTCATCAGGGCCCATGATCAATATTTGACCAGGCCCGGACGAAAACGTTGGATTGCTGATATGAGCACTTTTGTAGTAAACAGCATCATAATCTTTCAATCTGGATATCGCATAAATACTGTCGGTACTCGCATTGAAAACGACAATCGGCCGGGTTGGATCTTCCGCTGTGGTCCACACCGCATGATTACTCCAGGTACCGGCCGGTGTGCGCTTATTTAACATAGCGAGGGTCGCACCGGTGCCGTTAAAGCTTGTTTTACTAATAGCGAGGACCGTGCCATCACTTGGGCGGACTGCAAGGTTTATATGGTCGTCAGCACTGCCGTTCCCAGACAAAACGGTCTCTCGTGCCTGCCAGACTCCAGGGGCGCTGGCGTCATTGTGTACAGCGAAGTAGATTTTTTCATCAATTTGATTTGACCACAAAACACCGACCTTGTTTCCGGAAAATGCAGCAATGGCAGAAAGATCGGTTGTGCCAAGGCTATTTCCTTGAACCGGTAGAATCCAGCCAATGCCCCAATTAGCATCGCTTATGCCATCGGTGTGGTTAACCCAAACGTTGTTACCCTTGGTCCAAGCAGCCCAAATCTTACCTGCTGAGTCCTTTGTAATGGTCAAAGCATCGGTCTTGAGTGTGCCGGTTATGTTTACTGGGAAACCAGAGTCCAGGCTGTAGCTGTTTGAGCCTGAATTGTAAGAGTAGCGGCTCAAGGTTGCGATTTCGGAATCGTTGCTGCTGACATTCAATTTGGCACGCGACGAAATATAGATTTTGTTGCCGTCAACCAGGGCGTCGGCTGCGGACTTGTTGCGGTCGTCTACCTCAGGGCCTGTGTTGGTCCAGTTTTGCGTTGCAGGATCAAATCGATGAATACGAAATGTTTCCGAATTCAAATCCCATAAAACGCCCCACCAGAAGCCATCATTATACCAGATTTTTGACTCCGGCTTTGTTTCCGTTGGCTCTGAAGTAACACCGCCACCACCATAGCTAAAATTGCGGTAGCCGGCAATCAAAGGTTCCGATTGAAATGCCTGCGCTTGTAGAGGGTGCGTTGTCAGTGTGAGGGCTGCTCCCGTTAGAACAGCTAAAGCCACGACGCTTTTGACCTTTCGCCCAAATGTATGACTTGGATGGTTTTCACCCGTTGCTCGCCCGTTGATACTCATTGATGAATCTCCGTTGTATGTCCCCGATGTCTAACTGCAGCGAATAAAATTGTATATTTTCAACCACTCCTATGGTTGCATGAGTGGCCAAAAACACAAAGATGCACTATCGTGCGGGCTTGCCCTAGTCGATTGCCACCATATAAATGGTGCTTTATCACTTGAACCTCCTTGCCCAAATAGAACCGTGCCCCCAATTGGAGTTTAGAAATTGAACAGCTATTGAACCGAAAAAAGAAAAGAAACGTGTTTATAACTGAATACACGTCGTCATTTTGTATCTTACTCACAGTTGAGCAAAATGCAGAGGAAAGAAATATATTTTTCCAGAAAAAAATTACGGACTGCTTTTTTTCGTATTTTTTACAGGAACACAAGCTCTTGACAACTGAAAATTCTGTGTATTAAATTGCTGTTTTCTGATACATCGCGGCAAACAACAAAACCAGGCCGAAATTGTTTGTTACGTATCGAAAATTACCTCCGCTACATGTGAAGCTG
This sequence comes from Candidatus Zhuqueibacterota bacterium, assembly GCA_029262005.1. GTDB lineage: Bacteria > Zhuqueibacterota > Zhuqueibacteria > Oceanimicrobiales > Oceanimicrobiaceae > JAJDAG01. The sequence goes on from JAJDAG010000086.1 coordinate 23,553, forward strand.
CTGATAATGCGTCCTCAATCTGTGTGTCCACATTATAAGGATTAGGGGAACCCGGCCAAATTTAGTTGACTTTAGCGCCAGGTGTCATTATTTTTCTGATGATATCTATCAGCATGCATATCTTAACAGCCTAACATGAAAGGCCGCCCCGAATGAATATCAAGCCATTTCTATTATTGTTAATAGCATCAACTATCGTTACAAGCTGTGAATTAAAAACTGAGCAGCCAAAGCCGGAAAAGTACGACAACGAAAAACAACAACCGAGTTTCGATCAGGCGCTTGCCGCAAGCCTAGGTGCGGATGAGTATGGTATGAAAAAATATGTTCTGGCATTTTTAAAAGCCGGACCAAATCGTGATCAGGATTCGCTGTCGGCAGCAAAGCTGCAAAAAGCCCATTTGGACAACATTCAGGCCCTTGCCAAAGCAGGAAAATTGTCTTTGGCCGGCCCGTTTCTGGATAACGGAAACATGCGGGGCATCTACATATTCAACGTAGAATCTGTTGAAGAGGCGAAAAAGTTGACTGAAACAGATCCGGCAATTCGGGCGGGAAGATTAACCATGGAGCTACACCCGTGGTATGGCTCGGCTGCGCTGCAGCAAGTAACGCAAATTCATGATAAAGTGGCAAAAACGAAATTCTGAAAAATGGAAGTTCTTAATCTCAAAACCACTGGGCCACAGAGGCGCATAGGACACAGAGATAGAAAAATCAATTCAAGTTTCGCAGCTACCTGAATCATTGATTTTCACCCCACCGGGAGTCAATCGACAATCTTATATGAAGTCGTGATCTCTGCGGTCTTATCAACCATGCCGGCAACAGAGCAATAGGTGCCAATGGAAAGCTTGATTGCCTTCTCCAGGTTCGAGGCTTTCAGATTGCTGCTTTTTACCACATACTCAAGATGCACCCTGGTAAATACTTTCGGGTGCGCGTCCGACCTCTCAGCTTCAATGTTAACCTCGAAATCATCGACCTGCACACGCATTTTTTTTAGAATGAGCAACACATCAATGGCCGAGCAACTGCCGAGTGCATTCAGCACCATTTCCATTGGGCCGGTGGCGCCATCCGCCCCTTGATCTTTAACTGACGTATCTAGCACCGACCAGTGATTTGAATCTGAAATCGCGGCGAAAGTGGTGCCTTCAATTTGCTTGATTGTTGTTTTCATGATTCTACTTATCCGGTATTATTTTTGAGTTAAACCGGTTGGTGCCATCGCTGCAAATGAAGCCAATTGAAAAGTTGCGGCGATTCATGCTCCTGAAAAAGCAGACGCTGCCCGGATTTAGCTAAGATAGGTTTTTTTGTTTAAAATCCAAATCGGCGGGGATAGCAATTCGATCTGTTGGAAGCTTTAACTAAAAGGCAGAAGCGCCTGTCCTACCGTGGACTCAATAAAATGCGCCTCTGCCTTGGGGAAACACCTTTCCGGAAAAAAAATTACTTATTTCGTCAGAATCAACTTCCTGGTCGCCACAAAGCCATTGGCTTTCAACTGGTACAGATAAACGCCACTCGCCACTTTCGCGCCGCGGGAATCTGTGCCGTTCCAGACTATGCTGTGCTGACCGGCGGCAATGACGCCCGAGTGTAGCATATGAATCAACTGGCTGCGCAGGTTGTAAATAGCCAGATAGACTTCGCTCGCTTCCGGTACGTCAAAAGTAATCGTCGTGCTCGGGTTGAAAGGGTTCGGGTAATTTTGCCCCAGAGTAAAGCTTTGGGGAACAGATTCGTGTGACGCTGTTTCGACTCTACCGAAGTCTCCTCCCGATTTCGCCAAACCACTGCCGCAGGTCCCCGCAATCGTGTAGTTCGCACCATTATCCATAGCTGGATTGCCGTTCTGGCTCTTCGGGATGTGGATTTGCAGGTTCGTTGTTCCGGTGTTGCCGTTGCCGTCATCTACTTCCAGGTTGATGGTATAGACCCGGCCATTACCGCTTCCCTGGCGCTCGGCGCGCAAATCGACGGTGTTGCAAGAAGTAATGACGATGTCACTCTTGGTGTTGCCATCGCCGCCGCCTTTAGCATCTTCTTTTTCATCACTGGAAACTGAGGAGATGATGACATCGCTGGCCGTAAGGGAAGCGTTGCAGTTATCTGAGACTCCTGTGACGTACTGCGTGATATCGATGTTGCGATACTTGTGATTTGGCGGCCAAAGGTTGATGGGTACCGGGCTTGCCGTCAATGTCGGCGCGGTCACGTCATCCACAACCACATTCTGCGTCTGTTGGCTGGTATTGCCGTTGCCGTCATCGTATGTCCAGGTGACGGTGAACGTGCCTTGTGTGGTATAAATCATCGGGTCTGATGTAGTTGCTGTAATGCTGCCCGCACAATTGTCCATAGCGGTCGGCTCGGTGAGCGTGACACTGCACTCGCCGGTGGCGTCGGGAATATTGGCCACGTCCGGGACAGGTGCCGTGTCGTCAGCCACGTTAACCGTAATAACTGTGCTGCAAGACCCACCATTGCCGTCGTCTGCGGTCACGGTGACGGTGTTGGCGCCCAGAACCAATGTCGTCGGGCTCACCGTGATGGCCAGCAGATCGCCATCCGGGTCGGTGACGCCGGTGACGTCTGCACCGGAGATGGTGGCCTGACAGTTGGCGCTTGCGCTTTGGGCAGCAACGCTAGCGTTGCTACAATCCGGTGGAAGGTTTGTGCCAGTTACTGTAATATAGTCAATGCGCCCATCTCTTTGCCCATAATATCGATATTTATTGGTAGCTATTATTACTTTTGTGGCAATCCTGTTATTATAATGATTAACTGCTGCACCTAATTGCACACCATCCAAGTATGCAGTCCAGGTTATGCCTTCTCTACGAATCTCCAACTCATTATCGATTGTGGGGTTAATTCTACCAAAACCATTTGGATCATTATCATAAAAATATCCATCACCATGGGCGTATGTGAGACCACCATAGCCACTTGCAGCTTGAGAATCGTCCCACATTACCAATGCAACTCTTTCATAATTCGAAGTCATTAGTTCAATATAAGTATTGCTGGTTGAACCATATGGATCACCGTCCTGACACCTAATATGAGCTTTAAATGAGAAATCTTCACTTGGAGAAATTGACTGGAGTAAATCGCTCTCATAAACTGCAAAAATATGACTGTACGGATTCGTTCCCATTGTTTTAATTTTTGCCCATCCATTTTCTTCTGTCCACTCACAACCAGCTCCATTATTTGGTGCAGGACTCCAATTAGCAAAGTTGTCAAATTGTTCATCGAAAAGTAATACCTGGCCATAACTGTTTGCGCATAAAGCCAAAGTACTTAAGAACATGATTACCGCGTTGGCGAATCTAAACATGATAACCTCCTTTAATTGATTTAGTTACTGACAACACACCTCAGACCATGGTTTCAATTCTATGGTCAACTTCCATGCCATCCATTTAAATGTTGTCTGAGTATTTTTGCATCTTTGTTTTTTAGATGGTTATATCCGAATACTATAAACACGAAAGCAAAATCAGACGCTACCCTGTTTTGCAGAATTGAAACCCTCTGTTGTACAACACCTTGACAGACTAATTAAAATCAACACCTTAATCTGTGGTAAAGATGACACGCTGTTTGTTGTAAAAAAGACACAGATGCCGAACAAAACCAAACAACAAACGCTCACCATCTGCGATTTTATAAATCACAGTGAAGTGCATTTGATTCACATTTACAAACCGGAACAATTTAAAGGAAGGGACAACTTCAACAGGTGAACTATGCGCGGAATGGATTTTGCGATGCTTTGATATGCGGCACAGCTAAGTCAGAGAAACATATCGGTGTAGATACAAATTTGCGCCGCACAACACTTAACAAGCTCCCCAGTCAATCCCCAACCCGTGCATTTTCCGATACAAATTGGCCCGGTCCAATCCGAGAATCTTTGCGGCTCTGGAAACACTGCCATTGTTTTCCTGCAAGGCGTTGAGAATGAACTGCCGCTCGAATTGTCGGCGGGCTTCGTGTAAGGTGGTGTGAGCGCTTGAGGCAGATATTATGCGGTCTTCGGGGACATCGAGGAAAGGTTTAACATGTTCGAGGTCTATGATCTGGCTGTAGTTTATTACCAAAATGCGTTCGATGAAATTTCGCAGTTGACGAATGTTGCCCGGCCAGTTGTGATATTTGAGGAAACGGCTGGCGGCCGGGGTCAAACGTGGCTCAGGCACACCGAGGGATTCGGCGAATTCCGCCAAAAAGTGACCTGTCAGAAGCGGGATGTCGCTGCGGCGCTCACGCAGCGCGGGTACGTGAATGTGGACAACGTTTATGCGGTAGTATAGATCTTCCCGGAACTTACTTTTTTGTACTTCTTGAAGCAAGTTGTGGTTGGTGGCTGCCAGCAGGCGCACATTTACTTTAATCGTCTCCGTAGATCCCACTTTCTGAATTTCACCCGATTCTAGAAAACGGAGGAGCTTGACCTGCATCATTTCATCCATATCGCCAATTTCATCGAGAAACAGGGTGCCGTTGTCGGCAGTTTCGAGGCGGCCTTTTTTAGCGGAGAGGGCACCGGTAAAAGCGCCTTTGGTGTGGCCAAAAAGCTCGCTTTCAAGGATTGTTGCCGGCACTGCGGCGCAGTTGATTTTTACCGACTGTCGATTGCTGCGTTTGCTGCCGGCATGAATGGCGGTTGCCACCAGCTCTTTGCCCGTGCCGTTCTCGCCTGAAATGAGCACCGAACTGTTGGTCGGGGCGATGCGCTCAATGAGGTTGTAAATCCGTTTCATTTCCCCGGACTGACCAATCATTTTGAAGCGCTGCAGGTTCTCTTGCTTGTATTGAGCCAGCTCCTGTTCGAGCTTGCCAAGAGCCAGGGCATTGCGAACGGTGACCAGGATTCGATCTCGGTCCAACGGCTTTTCAAGAAAATCATAAACACCGATTTTAGTCGCCTCGACAGCGCGGGGGACAGTGCCAAAAGCGGAAAACAAAATGATAGGAATGAGCGATTTTTGTTCCAGAAACTTCGTTGCCAATTCGAGCCCTGACACTTCCGGCATCATCAAATCGAGCAACACAAGGTCAAAATCAGCAGCCTCAAACCGTGCCAGCGCTTGACTGCTGCTTGTAGCAACGGTGGGTTGGTAGCCCTCGCGTTTGAGCATTTTTTTAAGAATTTCGCAGATGGGCGCTTCGTCATCCACGATCAGAATTGTGGGTTGGTGGTTCGGCACTAGATATTTTGAGAAACTCTATCCTTTGCTTATTTGCCACGGCTTGAATATTACTTTCTGTATTTAGCGACTCCTTCCTTCACTTGACCGTGACAATCAGTATCCATTGATCAGGAAAGTCACCTGGTGTCGATGCATTCGTTGGGGTTAGAAATGCTGAAGCATTTCACTCCTTCTGTTTTTGCAACCACCGTGCCAAGACCAAGGCCCGGCTCATTTTGCCATTTTGAAACGCAGGGTAACAACGGTTCCTAAACTTTCCTGGCTGTCAATAATAAAATCGCCACCATGCTCGCGCATGTTTTTAAAAACGATGCTTAGACCCAGTCCTGTGCCGCTTTCCTTGTTTGTGATGTACGGTTCGCCTATTTTGTGCAGAATTTCAGAAGGAATGCCGCATCCGGTGTCGCGGATTTGCAACTCGACAAAACTGGTTCCGGCGGAACGTCCTTTATGAAAGAACACCTGAGTCAGCGATGTGCTTACCAAAATTCGTCCCTTTTTGATGAGGCTTTCAAGAGCGTTGAAGAAAACTGTTTTCAGGGCGAACTCGAATTGTTCCCGGTCAAAAAGGGCTTTTGGCAATTCCTGCTCCAACTGAAATTCCACATGAATGTCGCGTTGGTGTTCAGGCAGCCATTGTGAAATGAGCTCCGGAGTCAAAATGTTTAGATCGATGGGCTTTGCTTGTGGCGGTTCCAGACTGACGAAACGCATGAAACGGTCGCTCACCCGCGTGAGTCGATTCACTTGTGAAATAATGGCCTCGAAATATTCGTCCATCTCTCCATTTGTGCTGTTGCCATTTGTTTTCAAAAGATGACGCAGCTCCTCGGTGTTGAGTTTTACCGCTGTGAGAGGGTTCTTGATGCCATGCGCCATCCGCTGTGCCACCGGCGCCCAAGATTTGATCTGCTGTAAATACGCCTGCTCAATCAAATCCGTCATCTGAATAAAGATGAGTTTTTGCAGTGGCAGGTAAAAAGAATCTAATTGAACGACTTTTTTATTCGGTTCTTCCGCGAGCGTGACCTGACGGCTTTGCGACCGTTTTTTATCCTTGATTATTTCGGCCAGTGCTGTTTGTAGAGCGAGTTGCTCAGGAATGTAACTGTTAAACAAATTTGCAAAATTCAAGCCGTTTTTTAAGCGGCTCTGTACATCCAAAAGTTCTCCCCACTGCGCGCCGATTCTTTCGACTCGTCCATTTTGCCGCAGCAAAAGCACTTTGTTGAGAACACCGGCCTTTTCCAGGAAGAGAAGCAGCATTCTGCGCCCGTAGCTGCCGTAGAAAAGATTTCCGCTGTAAGCCAGAACACCGATGCACAATAGAGCAAGGAAACTCCAGAGTACATAAGGTTGTTCCCGGCGCGTTAACAGCGCTGCCAGGGGTTTGGCTGCGAACTCATACAATGTGAAGCGGTGATACTTTTCATGAGAAAGCAGCTCAGGCATTCGATTGAGAATATACGTTCGTTTTTCTCCTTTAACCAGGTGCACAGAAGAACCTCTGGCTAATTGCCTATCAAAAACGGGCTTAAGTTCACTGTTCAAGATGTGCAGGCGAAGGTCGCCGGTTATACAAATCACCTCCAGGGCACCATTGCCATCCAGGTCGGCCGCACCAACAACCTCGACGCTGCCTGCCTTGCCCCGGAAAAAATCAGTGGAGCCGAGTTCATCGTCGAGCGTACAAACCAGACCACTGCTGGTGCCAAGAATGAGTTCTGCCTTACCGTCCATATCCAAATCATGCAGCAGTCTCAGGTTGATATCGGCCCAAGCAGTGAGCCACTCGCCGATTCCCTTTTGTTTCAAGATGCTGCCATTAGTCCGGTCCAGGAGCATAATTTCATCCTGAGCTTTGTCGATTTGGCGCAAACTGAAACAGTATGTGATGATTTCCGGTTTACCGTCGCCGGTCATATCACCCACATCGATGTGGCCGCCGGTAAAAAAGCCGCCTACGGCCCGTTTCCAGCGCAAACTGCCATCATAATTCAACAAAAATACATAGCTGCTGTCATCGCTGATGCCGTTCCACTCAGCGCCATTATCTGGAGCGTAGGTACCGACTGCGATCTCCTGCTTACCATCTAGGTCAATGTCTTCAATGATGACGTTTCTGACCTGCGGCCCAAAAATAAACTCCCATTCGATGTACCCTGTTGCCATATTAACAGCCATCAAACCTCTTTTGACGGCATCTTTTCCGCTCTTGATAGCGAACACTGCCAGTGATTTATTATTTTCGTAGTCAATGTTTCCGATAGAAGCAAGGGAGAGGTCCAGGACACCGTTTGGTTCCACATCCGTTCCGGTAAATTCGAAAAAGGCCTTATCGATTCTTGGCTTCCCAAAGACTGTTCCAAAGCGCCAACGGTCAAAAGTGACTTTATTAGGGGTGATATGCTGGATTACAACCTCCGCAGTATCAATTGTACTGGTTTCGATAGGGAATAAGGATGAAACCGGGAGCCAAGCTTGTTTACGCTATGCAAAGTACTTGCGCCCTTTGAGTCCAGGATATCCATTTGCTCGCCAAGATCCATGATGAGTTCGTCTGCACCGTCGCCGTTGATATCGAAACCTTGCACAGAGAAATAAGGATCATCCCAGAGTGTTTTTAACTGATATTTTGACTCTTCGGCTGGAGGTGGCGAACCGCAGGCAGTGAGTCCCCATAACACGAGACTCGTTTGCAGATAAAACGACCAGATTTTGTAAGCAGTCTTGAACATTCCGTTGAACTCTTTGCTACGTCTGGTTGTTTGCTTACGAATGGCTTTGAAACAGAATTTCTTGTACCGGGGACTTGCTGCGAAAGATAAGGCAAAATCGAAATATTGTCAAGGAGAATGGACAAATATATCCGAATTACTGAACTTTGGTTAAAGGAGGACCGGAGTGCAACACTTCAGCGTTGCGATGTTCTGTAAGACAAAGCAAAACTAAAGTTTTGCACTCCGAGGTTCGTCACGCCTGAATATTTACAACAACCCCATTCCCCTGCCTACTTTCTCAAACACACCAAGCGCAAAATCCAAATCCTCGCGCGAATGAGTGGCTGAATTCATCACACGAATGCGATCCTTGCCTTTTGGCACTGTGGGAAAACTGATTGCCATGCCGAAAATACCATTCTCAAACAAGTTGCGGCTGAATGCCTTTGCCTTGTTCGGGTCGCCGATCATGACCGGTGTAATAGGTGTGACTGTAACGCCAAGATCAAAACCCAAGTCCCGCAACTTTTGTTGAAAATATTTTGAGTTATTCCATAGCTTCTCCACCAACTCACCGGTATCATTCAAAATATCCACGGCTTTGATGCACGCAGCCACGTCTGCCGGCGTCACGGCGCTGGAAAACAAAAATGGTCGGGCGCGCTGGCGCAAGAAATCCACGATCTTTTTCTTACCGGAAACAAACCCGCCAACAACGCCAAACGCCTTGGAAAGTGTGCCGATTTCAATATCCACCTGGCCATGCAAACCAAAATGATCCACAATGCCGCGACCGGCATTTCCCATCACGCCTTCGCCGTGGGCGTCATCAACCATCACCATGGCGTTATGTTTTTGTGCCACTTCAACCAACTCAGGCAGCAATGCAATATCGCCGTCCATGCTGAAGACGCCATCAGTAATAACCAATTTTCGGCGGGCTCCGGCATGTTCTTTGAGGCGTTCTTCCAGAGAATTCGCATCGCAATGAGAAAAACGTACTGTTTTTGCCTTTGATAAACGGCAGGCATCAATGATACTGGCGTGGTTCAATTCATCAGAAAAAATAACATCATCGGCAGCCATCAAAGTCGGAACGGTAGCAACGTTGGCATTAAAGCCGGACTGAAAAGAAATCGACGCTTCGACTTTCTTAAAAGCAGCCAACTTTTCTTCCAGTTCATTATGCAGTGACATGGTGCCGGCGATGCTGCGCACAGCGGCTGGTCCAACCCCAAACTCTTCGATGGCCGCTTGCGCCGCTTTTTTTAAAGCCGGGTGATTGGCAAAGCCGAGATAGTTGTTGGCGCACATGTTCAGCACTTTCCTGCCATCCACTTTTATCCAGGCACCCTGGGCCGTGCCGATGGTTCTGATGGTATTAAAAAGCCCTTGCTCATTAAGTTGTGCAAGCTCATTGTCGAGAAAACTCAAATCTGCCATTATTTTTGTTCCTCCAAATTAACAAAAACCATAGATTAGACTTCACTTTATTTTCTTAGCTTTCCACGTGCCGCGTTCACCGCCACAAGCACCGGATCCCACACCGGCGAAAACGGCGGTGCGTAACTCAAATCCAGGTGCGCAATATCCTCTAACTTCATTTTGTTCGAAAGCGCGGTGGCAAAAACATCAATGCGTTTGCTGACGCCGTTTTTGCCGGCCATTTGCGCACCGAGAAGATGGCCGCTGCGCTTGTCAAAAACTACACAAATCGTAATCGGCTCAGCAGATTGATAATAGCCCGCTTTTGACATTACCCGGACCGTTGTCGCGTCGGCATAAAAACCAGCCCGTGTTGCTGCCTGCAAGTTCAACCCGGTCCTGGCAATCTCGAGGTCAAACAGCTTAAAAACAGCCGTGCCCACAACGCCGCGGAAGCGCGCTGTGCCACCACCGATATTTTCGCCAACCACCCTGCCCTGCTTGTTGGCCGTGGTTCCGAGCGGAAAATAATCCGGTTTGCCGGATACCAGATTTCTTACTTCAACACAGTCACCGGCAGCAAAAATATTCGACGCGCTGGTCTGCATTTTCCAATCGACTGCAATGGCGCCGGTGCTTCCCAACCGCAGACCGGCTTTTGCAGCAAGCTCGGTATTCGGCTGTACGCCCGCGCTGATAAGAACGAGATCAGCCGGTATTTTTTGCCCACTCTTCAATGTGACTTTTCGCACGGCACCACACTGGCCACAACAAATTTCCGTGGCCACTTGATTTACAAAAACATCAACCTTATTCCCAGCCAACTCAGCAGCAGCCAACTCGGCCATTTGCGGCTCAAAACCAGGTAAAATCCGCGATTGCTTTTCGATAATTGAGGTTGAAATTCCCCGTCGACAGAAGGCCTCAGCCATTTCCAGGGCAATGTAACCACCCCCGATGAGCGCAGCGCTGCGAGGCCGCTCCTGGTCAACAAACTGTTTGATGCGTATGCCATCGGCAAGCGTACGCAGGGTAAACACTTGCTGATTTTCTCTGCCTGAAATGGTCGGCAGGAAGGGTCGACCGCCGGCAGCAATCAAGAGCTTATCATAGTGAAAAGCGACTTCCTTACCCGTACTCAGCATCACGGCAGTCACCCTGCGCTGCACAGGACTGATGTCTACAACCTCGTGCTGAGTAAGAACATCTATGCCGCGTTTTGCACGAAACTCATCCGGAGTAATGCTCACAAGTTCCGAATGATGCCGCACCTGATCGGCAACATAATAGGGTATGCCACAGGCACTGTAAGAAACATGTGATGTTTTTTCAAGAGCCAGAACCTGTAGGTGCGAATTCATCCGCCTGGCCTTACTGGCAGCACTCATGCCGGCAGCGTTGCCGCCAATAACAATCAGTCGCTCTTCACGCGTTTTCAAATTCAAATTCTCACCTGAAAAAGTACGGATACCGATCCAGCACCTTAAAAACATAACCGTGGACAACGGCCAAAACAATAAAGGCCAACAATCCAACCAGCAGCAAACCGAAGAAACCGAGACTGCGTTTTTTGTAGAAATGGTAAATTGATAAGCCCTGTCCGAGAAAAACCAGCACGAATGGCAAAACCATCAACACCGGGTTGCGTGCCTCACACCAGGGACAATGCGGCACCCCTGCTACATTGATGTTGCAATAATCAACAGCGCCGGCCCAGAACGGCTTGCAACCGCATTTGTACATCAAATCACAAAATGGGAGCAAAAAAATAGCCGTGACTGCAAATGAAATAAGCAGAACGGCCAACAGCTTAAAGGGCACCTGGAAAATCATAATCGAGCATTACTTCTGTCTTTTGAGTCGTTCTAGTTTCGTTTAGAATGCTACCCGATACAACAACTTCAAACTCTAATTGTTTTACTATTCTTTGTAAGACAAGATGCTGCTTGTTGTCCAGGAAATTGCTTGACTCAAAGAATCTGAAAGTTGCCACAGCCCTGTTTGATGGCCGTACTAAAACGCCAAAAAACCATCACTCGACTGACCAATTATATAAATGTTTGCCGCCATTGTCAACGAATTTCTTGAGCGAACAAAAAAGCCCCGGCCGCATGCCGGGGCACAAGAAACTGCCGTCAAACAATCAAGAAATGAAAATTACAATGGGTTGATTATATTATACTTACGGAATGACAATAAATTGAAGACAAAGGTCGTGTTCCGGGATAAGGAGGTTCTGAAATCATAACACCGATGCTCAGGATTTTTCGACGATGTATCATACTTGAAAAGCAATGATAACGGCATTTTGTAACTCAACAGGTCCGCCCTGAATGATGCCGGCGTCAGACCTGATGCTTCTGTTGCTATACTGTAAATGCTCTGGTCCGCTACCGAGAAATTCGACGAGTCGATATGGGTTGACTCAACCTCTCTATCCACGCCTTTTGACTGCGCCGACGCGACTGAGACTAAAAGAAGTGCTAGCAAAAAGACCCTGATTGTCAAACTTGTTTTTCTCGTTTTCATAAGAACGCACCGTCCAATTTTGCAAGATAAAACACCGGTTGAAATCGAATTATTCCTGGCATCACTTCACACCGTTCGTCCACTTACTGTTTTTCTGCATAACTTTCTCAATTTCAGACACAGTCCTGGGGGCCTTGTGCGACAGCAGTTTGTAGCCATCTTCAGTCACCAGTACATCGTCTTCAATCCTGACGCCGATGTTCCAGTACTTTTTATCCACGGGCGCGCCCTCTTTAATGTAAATTCCCGGCTCAACTGTAATCACCATCCCGGGCTGCAGTGGCCCGCGGTCCCCGATATCGTGGGTATCCAGGCCAAGGTAGTGGCTTGTTCCATGGTTGAAGTATTTAGCATAGCCTGCCTTCTCAATTACGGCTTTCGCGGTTTTATGGACATCCCTAAAAGGCAAGCCAGGTTTGATTACCTCCATGGCTGCATTTTGTGCCCGCAGCACAATTTCATAAATCTCTTGTTGCTCTTTTGTGAATTTGCCATTAGCGGGAATGGTACGTGTTACATCAGCGGAGTAACCGTGATATTCAGCGCCAATATCCATAACAATCATGTCGTGCTTTTCAACCTTTCTTCTATTTGTCGAATAATGCAGCACAGTCGAATTAGGGCCGGCACCGATAATTGAGGGAAACGCGGGGTACTCAGAACCCCGATCCTTGAAAACATACTCAATGGCCGCCTCAAGCTGATATTCGTAAATACCCGGTTTAGAACGGCGCATGGCTTCAAGATGGGCCAGACAGGTTATATCGATTGCCTTTTGCATGCGAGCAAGTTCGGCCCGTGACTTGATTTGGCGTAAAGGCCGAATCAGCTCTTTTGGTGACTTGACATTTAACCCGGTGAATTTGTCACGAAGCCACTTCTTGCTTTTTTGAGAAATAAAGTAACGTTCACCTGTAATACTTTCCAACAAAAACTCAACGGGAAAAGCATAATAAAGCAACTCTTTTCCTTCAAGTAATTGTTGGGCCAATTCACCAAATGTGTCATAGCTTCTGACCACCTCAATTGCGAGTTGCTCCTGAACCTGCTCGGGTGTAATGGTTTCTCCGGTGACTGCGGCTCTCCTGGGATTGGACTTCGGCACGAAAACAATCTCCCGGGTTGACACACCGGAAACTTCCTCGGCGTTCTTTAACAGCAGCAATGCCGTCCGTGCATCAACGATACCGGTCAGATAGAAGAGATCGTTTGCCTGACGGTATTCATACTCAACATCATTTGATCTTGTTTTTAATGCAGCGGCATGAAAAATAGCGATAGAATTTTCAGGCATCAATTCTAGCACAGCGGCGCGCCGTTGCGCATAAACCTCAGCAGAAAACCGGGCATTCTCCTCTGCACGAACATTGATTGAAAGCACAAAAAGGATAAGCCAAACAATGACGGCTTTATCAAAACGAAATTTTTCTTTCAGCATCACGGCATCAATTCCATTTTTGTTTCTATTGTTTGTGAAGTTGGGATGACCATGGTTTGTTGTCCGGTCACGGCGATGGTCATTTCAATATCAATCGCGTTTTGCATTCCCACCAGAATACCAGCCGTCGGCTCAAAGTGAATGATTCCTTCGATGTCACCATCGCCCTCAAGAAAAAAAGACATCCCACGCATAGAACCCTCTCCTGTCAGCTCGATCTCACCCTTAACAGCCATCTTAAGACAATTATGGCCGGCTAGCAGTTCTTCGCCCAGCAGCGTGAAATCAACCTTCATTTTTCGGATGGTTTGGCCGCCGCGGGTGTGCGTGGTATCAATATCGCTGAGCTGAACGGTAGCGCCGGTTTCCAGCGGTTGCCCGGGAAGGTTCGGCAAAAATTCCTGCTCAGAGGAAAAGCCGGGCATGAACCCGGGCACAAGAAATGTATCGATCTCCACTGAGGCCAACTGGTCGCCATTGGGAGCAAGGAGTTTTCGAATCTGCTTGCCCACAAGACCGTCCGGGTTACTCAACGTCGAATCAACTTGCATTGATTGCACTGTGATTTCAAGCGCTTCAATTTCAAGTATAATTTCAAGATTGTCATTCTTGTCATAACCCTGCAAACTCGCTTTTGTAATGCCGGAAAAAGAAGATTTGCTTTCAAATTCAGAGCCCATCACTTCCTGCAGCGCCAAAATCCGGGTATCGGTCTTGTATCTGAGTGCAGCGCCTTGTTCCATTTTGTATTTGCAAACATATTTCTCCTTGGCCGAAACTGGAGCCCAGGCCAACAAGAGCAAGGCAAACCACAGGCTAAAAAACCAGTTCATGTTCATTCTTTTTTCTCCATTCACTATTAGCAGATTATAATAAAATCACTGAAATCTTGCCAGGCAGTCGCTGGCCTTGAACCACGGGAACAATAAAAAAAGCCATCTTACTCCACGGCTTTCTCCTTCACCGGCACCTTCTTTTTTGCTTTTGAGAGTGCCATAATACCCGGCAAATCGATACCGGCCATAAATTCGAGAGAGGCGCCACCACCCGTAGACACATGTGAAATCTTATCTTTCATCCCAGCTTTCTCAATGGCGGCGATGGAATCTCCGCCACCGACAACGGTAAAAGCGCCATTCTCCGTGGCAGCGGCCACGGCCCTGGCGATCTCCATGGTTCCTTTTGCAAAATTGTCGTCCTCGAAAATTCCCATGGGCCCATTCCACAAAATGGATTTTGCACAACTTATTTTTTCTGTAAATGCCGCCACCGTAGCCGGGCCAATATCAACCCCTCTCCAATCTGCCTCAATTGTTGTATTTTCACTGGTTTTAAATTCCGTGTTTTTAGCGCCGGTAGCAACTGTATGGTCTAGAGGAAGCATAAAATCGACCGGTCTGTGGGGATGAGAATTATTCGCTACGGTCATGGTGTTAAACGCAGTGGCCAGGCTTTTTTCATCGAGAAGCGAAGCACCGATATTCTCCCCTTTGGCTCGCAGAAAAGTATAAGCCATGCCACCGCCAATCAGAATAGATGTGGCCTTGGTTACAAGATTGCGGATAACCTTCAGTTTGTCAGCCACTTTGGCACCACCGAGAATAATCACATAGGGTTTTTCAGGATCTTCAATGAGGCGGCTTAGATTTTTGACCTCATCCAACAAAAGGTAACCTGCTGCATTCTCCTTTATGTTTTTAGTTACGCCTACCGTCGAAGCATGGGCCCGGTGCACAGCACCAAAAGCATCGTTGACAAAAACCTCCCCCAGACTCGCCAGTTCCTTGGAGAATTCAGGATCGTTTTCTGTTTCCTCTTTATGAAAGCGCGTGTTTTCAAGCAAAAGCACCTCGCCATCCTTTAAATCCTCTGCCTGCTTGCGCACGGCCTCACCAACGCAATCTGAGGCCATTTGAACAGGCTTTCCGAGCATTTCCGCCAGCTTCTCCGATACCGGTTTTAAACTAAACTTGGCGTTTACCGCACCTTTAGGTCTGCCAAGATGCGACATCAAAATGAGTCGACCACCATCGTCAATAACTTTTTTGATGGTGGGTAAAGCAGCTTCAATGCGTGTCACATCACCAACTTTTCCGTTAGCTACCGGCACGTTAAAATCCACGCGGGTCAAAACCTGTTTCCCTTTTAATTCCAAATCATCTATGACTAAGCGGTCCATTTATCCTCCTGTGCGAAAAAATAAATTATAATTTCGTTTTTGAATTAACTAGTGAACGATGCCTGCAGCACATTATTGTTCAATCTGTGTTCTCTCTGTCACAAAAAAACCAGGGTAGCATGCTTGTCTGAAAAACTCAACAAACAAAATAACAATTCACAGACAAATCTCAACTACCAATTTATGAAATTCAAAACCTGATTAATTCCTAAATTCACAATATAAAGTCAAACGTCATGCACCGGATCGTCACTCAGGAGGCGTCTTGTTAGCTTGGTAAGTGGCTGTAAATGAACAAACTTCCTCCTGAATGAGAAGGGTGCTGTGAATTATTCAGGATAGCAGCCCTTTCGAGCTGGTCGGGAAGATTAACCAAAAAATTTAGTTGGGAGAAAAGCCGGGCATAAATTTCGGAGGTGAGTGATTGGTCAGGTATGCGGGCGAAACCCTCAATGTGCCGATAATTCTCAGCCGGGAGAAATTAGAATGGAGAATTGTAATGCTTGTGAAGGCCGCGAGAATTTCCATGCCGACACAGTTCTCTTACGCTTACGCAATGATGGTGATTTCACTGACTTTCAGGTGACGCCCAAAAAAATCACGCCGGCAAAAGACATTGCCTCTGGATGCGCGCACAGGACTGTTTTGAAACACTCATCAGTTCAAGCCGATACTAGTCTGCAGGGTAACAACGTGCTTGGTGGTCATGTCCAGGAGTTGCAACACGCATACGCACTCATCACTATTTAGACTCGGCAGAATGCGCACAAAGTTGGAGTTGGCATTCACTTTTTCGCCACTAGGCGTCCGGATTTCCACTTTGGTTGTAAAACGCTTAACCGTTTTGGCCGCATCTTTCCAGTGACTGACAAAGGCAACCCCACCGACACTCAAATTAAGTATCTGAACTTCAATGGGTTTTCCGTTTAATCCAAAAATTTTAATTCGCCACGCTTCTTCGCCTGACGTGTCAATACGAGGGTGTCTGCGTTTTTCTGCAGTCTGCTGGCTCATAAGAGTCGTTCCTTTGGTCAAAAAAAAGAATTATCGGTCTTATCTAAAGAAAGGCAAGTGAACAGATTCCCGGTTGAGGGGCAACGCTGAAGTTTTTCAACCGATCACCCAACACATAGACAAATAAAGAAAAGCGAACACAAGAAGCAAGTAAAATCCGGTCAAAATATCCTGATAGAACAACATGCTTGCAGATTACAGGCTATAACCGTCAATGCAGAACTTTGCTGGACCACATTACAAAGCCAATGATTACAAGAGGATATTTACGATCACAACTCGCCCAAAACGCGATAAACCAACTCCAACAATTCAATGGGAATCAGGCTTCCCGGACTAACGACTTCCCTTACTTTTTGCGAAATTCTCCAACTTGCAGTCCAACTGCTCCAGCAATCATAATATTCAGGACTGTGGGCATACTCAACAATGGCCCTGGAAATAATGTCGATCGCATTGTCCTTAACCTCAGGATCATTGAAATCAAACATCACCTTGATCTCATAAGCGGGCAGTAGATCTCGAACGCTATCCATAACAAGCGTTACATGATTTGTACTCGTCTGACCATTTGAGCCATTCTTTTCTTGCCAGTTGGTTGCACTTTCATTGCTATTTTGAAGGCTGACATTGCTTGCCATTGCATCTGCGCCAAAAGTCGATTTGTTGCGTTGGTATTTGTAATAATCAGGCCGTTTATCAGTGGGATGTTCATACAAAATAATCCAATCCGCCAATGGCTCCATCACATAATGATTTTGCTGATTGGCACGCACATAAAACCGCGTAAGCGTTGTGAAATCCGACTTTGAACTGCCACGTAATCGAAGTAAATAGGTGCCGGCCGGCAAAGCAACATAAGTTTCAATTTCGGTTGATTTGCGGAAAACCTTGGCAAAAGCCTCTCTAATGCGAGTCTCGGCCAACTCAAAGGTATAGCCACCGGAAGTGCTGCCGGTCTGAGACAATTTTACCAGCTCCAAATTGTCAGGCTCAAAATTAGCTGTTACCATGAAATTTCGAAAAGAAATTTTCACTTTACCGAAGTCTTGCAGCCCTCTGCCCTTCTCCTCAAGCAGATCCACGAGTCGGTAATAAGTTTTACTACCGGCCTGAATAGGGTGTGGCAGATCCTTGTAAAGGGCAGGCGGCTCATTGGTTCCTTCATAAACATTCAAAGACTCATAGTACTGGTAGCAGGCACGCTCAAAAAAATGAAAATTGAGCGGCGCCTTCTCAAGAAACATCAGCGACTTCAGAGTCAGAGCGCGCGAGGCGATATCACGCGGCTCCCGATTCTCTGTGACAGACAGGCTTATGGTCTCATAGATTTCCATAACCTGATCGATGTAAACACTCAAAAGCTTTTCAAATGCTGCCAGCTCATGTACTCTCGATTTATCCTCATAATAAAGTTTTTGATATTCGAGATACATGTGAAAAATGCTGCTCTCATGCTGACGCATGCGCGTGACCAGACCATCCTTTGCTTGAGTCCGCCCATTTGCTGTAAAACAGGTCAGCAAAACAGCGACAATAAATATACTCGCGACTGCTTTCATTTCCCGGCTCCATTCTGCGAACCTTGACTCGCCGTTTTGAAACATTCAATCATTTGAAAATTTTTACTGCGATTGTCCAGAAGGTCGGCCAACCGCGTAAACAACTTACGCCCGACCCAGACTTCGTGGGGAAGTTTGGTGCTGAGAAGGGGTTCCTGCAGATTATTTTGTGAAAGCCGCAGCGCTTTCTTGTAATCTTCACAGGCTTTGGCATAGTTGGTTCGGTCTTCCTTGGTTCTCTCCAGGTAAGTAAGTGCCCTAAAAATCAAACACCTGGAAGCAATATTCTGTTGAGATTCAAGCGTGGTTCCCTTGACGCGCCAAAATGTGTCATACAAATTCAACACTTCATCAACATAGATGCTGATAAGGGACTCAAAAGCCAGAAGCTCGTTGCCGCGACGTTTATCGATGTATAAAAATTTTTGCAACTCATTAAAAATCCGAACCACGTCACGTTCCAGCGCTACCATCTGTTCCTCGAGCTGCATGTCCATTTGTTGGGCTGCGAGATCTGAGCAGTGACCGCAAATCGTCAACAACAAGGTGATGTATAATATGACTTTCAATTCAGTCACCTTTGCGTGTGGTTGGAAATGAACGGGCGCTGTCCGCAATACATTTTATAATCGGTCTGAGCCAATGCAGAACAGGCTGTAAACCAAAGCGTTCAGCGATTTGGCGGTAAACCCTGGCAAAAGGCAAGAGCTCGGCAGCTTTTTCAAATTCGAGTTGGCCACAAAGATCATTCTGACTCAGTCCCTGCGACTCCAAAACAGCTTTCCAGGCTTTGTCTACCATGTCCACAGCAAATTCTTTATTGCCGATTTCATAGCCGATTTCAGACAGCCGCAAATACAGATCTTCATAACCATCCCAGACAAATTTTTGTCTGCGGCCAAATCTACCGTCCGGCAGCAGCAACTCTTCACCTACGCGCTTGGCACGCGCATAAGCATTCATGCGATTTGTTGAGTCCGCGAAACTAAAATAATAGTTTACCAGACGAAAAATAGAGTTGCCGTAAACGCGTTTTATCTCAGTTGCCAGGGAAAGACTGATATCAGACCCTCGATCAACCAGAAGGCCGTAAGCCTGCTGAGCTTTCTCCCGCGCATACTGCAACTCTGCTTCAGGTTGCGCGTTGATGCCCTCTTTTTCCATAAACAAAGCAACCTTTGTCAGTTCTTTTAGCATCTCGGCCTGGCGCTGCGTGCTCTTGGCGTGCTGATAGGCCAACTCAAGATTTCTTCTGGTTTGGCGGTAATTATAATCATCAGGATAATTATTGAGATCCTTTTGTGCGGCAAAGCCGCGAGCACGCCATTCGTTGCCACGTAAATTAAATTCATCCTCAACAGCGCGTTGTCTGTAAACCCGAAAAAACAGACTGTCCTGGCTTGAAAGCGACGCTTTCTCAGCCAAATCACAAGCCAGCCGAACCATAAAACTGGTGAAAAGACCATTCGTCAAGGCGCTGTCAGGCGGTGTAATGGTCAAGTCAACAGCCTGGTTGGCAAAAATCCTGATCTTGTCAATCAGCTCCTGCGATACATTCCAGTCATTTTTCGCATACAAACCTAAAATGCCCTGCCAGGCGTTCACCAAACCATCGAGGTAAGCGCCATCTTTCATCTCAGTGGCACGCAACGATTCCATATAACCAAAATTAAAAGAAATCTCGGGATCACCAAAAAGCTCGTAACTCTTCTTCAGCGAAAGGATGGCCGCGTCAAGCGTCACCAGGTTCCGGTCTTGTAAATAGAGTTGATATTCAGCAAACCCTTTCAGTCGGTGGACGCTTTTCATGACATCGGTAAACCGGCATTCAACATCCGGTACGCTTTCAGCGCAACGGGTCAAAATCTGTTGGCTTAAATCAACCGTACGCGCATAATCATTGTTCCGGTACGTTTCCTGAATTTGTTCATACAGCTCGCCCACCGGTTGACCATAAAGGCCGGAACCGCCAAGACTTAACAAGATGCTAACCAAACAAAGCAATCGTTTCATTTTATTTCAACACTCTCCAATTTCAAAGTGAAAGCCTGAGTATCTGGCTGTACGCCTGTCTCAGCTCCTGAATTGTCGTTCTTTTGCTCTCTCCCAAGACCCGAATCCAGATATTCCCATCATTTCGCCAGTTCACTTCATGTGCCGTCCCATCGGAATAGGTAAATGAAATAACGAACCCGTTCCGGTGCCGCTTGAGAGCGCTGTTTGTCTGACCATACCTCCCTTTATTGAGTCGATCGATTTCGGATATAACTTTGTTCCAAAGCTTGTACCCCTCAGTACCAATTGTTGAAGACGAAAAATTCAAAATCTTGCCAGGCTCTTTGTTGAATTCCAAGGAATGCTGCTTGCGCTCCCTCATATTCCTTTTGTTTTTTTCTGCCTTCGGCTTATCGCTCAGGTCCATCCCGGAATCCGACGTTTGTACCGTTCTACGTTTCGTCTCTGTTGAGCCGATATCCAGACCGCTGCCGGACTCGCCTGCCGCAAGTCGATTGCCAGCCCTAAATTTGACGCTGCCTTCATTGGAAGCCCGATTGCGCCGAAAATCAAGTTCTGGTCCGGAAGCACCACTCAAGGGGGAGTTTGATAGCAGATAATTGCCCATGTCATTGGAAGCCAAAGTCAACTGAGCTTCGTCAGATTCCTCGGCCAGCAATTCTTCTATTTGGTCCATAATTTCCTTAACTTCAGCAACATCCTCAGGTACCTTCTCTTCAATCACAACCGGAACAACTGCCACCACTTGTTCCATAACAACCTGTTGCGGTGGTGGCGGAATATCCAGAACATCAATTAGCTCGAAATTCACTTCCGCATCTCGCACGACATATTTTTTCGTATCCACATCCGCCACAAGCCGAAACAACAATACGGACAAAATCAAACTGGCGACGATGCTTTTCTCAACATTAATACGGTACCTGCGTTTGCAGGCGCCAAAATCGGTTTCCTCCGAACCTTTGCCAAGGACAAACCGGGGGGTTTGGTTTTGATGTTTAATCACTTTATGTTCCCCACTTCCATGTTTGATAAAAACCGCGAACAGATAATCGGCAAACTGAGACGCTGAAAATTATCTTGAAACCGAGCTGAGCTCCGGCAGAAAGGCCGGTTTTTTATGCCCGAACCGTAGCAGGATACATTGTAAAACAGACTCGGGAGCACGGTACTGGACATTTACAAAAAGGCTGCTTGGCCGTTGAAACGAGCTGGTGTCCAGACGCAAATTAAAAAGTCGCTCTTCACCGAACTTTAAAACAGCGGAACCAAACTTCGGGATCTTGGCAATGTAAATGCCTTTCCCAACGTAGATAGCCGGAATATCAGTTGGCGAGGAATCGCTGGTTGAAAACAACCGCAAGTAGTCGCCAAAAACCAAATCAGAAACATCTGAAGGATGAAAAGTCGGTTTCTTGGTTCCGGTCAAAATTTCGTTCGCGTCTTTGAATTTCGATTTGCCGGCAGCCTCAAGAATATCTTCGGCCAACTGCATGATACTTACAAAATCCGATGGTGTATCAACCGGTGTTGGCGCGTTTTTGAAATCATCCTGATACGCGTACCTGGAGATGATCCTGGTCCAGACTGACCGCTTGGACTCAAACGTTGGGACAACCTCAAGCTGCAGTACCTTGATTTCGTAACGCGCCTGTTCGACCAGCGAGTTCTTGACGATGTTCACATAAATAGTATACTCACGCGCGAGATTGTCAGGACGTGGTGGCCGGGACCGCAGCAAACCGAGGATGTTGTCACGCGCGGTAATGCGCCTGTTGCGCAAGGATTGATCGATGGCGCGAAAAACTGCACGAATAGAATTCTGCTCGATATCATCGTCCTCATAGGCGCAGCCAAAAGTCTGAATATAATTATCATTTTTATAAACTGTTTCAATAGGCTTGTTAATTGCCCTTTTCATAAACCCGAGCAACGTGTTGCTATCGCCTTTCGTCCAGCACTTCTCTTTATATTTTCGAGTACTCTCCTGAACAACACCAGCTGAAATCGCCTGCGACAACGGTGATAACAGGGTAATAAATTGCACCAGAACTATCGTGATGCCAAAAAATAACACACGCATCTTGTTGTACCCGCTTATTGTTTTAAGTGATAGAGCGCTGGACCCATCTTTTGGAACAGATAGGTTTCTAAAGTGATAAGTTAGCTCAGACACTCCGTTCTGCGTAAAAAAAAAATCATTTCTTTGCAGATGAGTGGCAAATGGAAATTCAGACGTGAATCTGCAATTCCGAAACTATGGCAGTACATCTAATTTTAAACTCAGACAATTCAAGTCAAAACAGGGATGTTCACCATGAGTTTTACCATCTGCCCCTTGTAGAAAACAATTGCCATCCAGCGAGACCAAGAGGGTAACATGGACCGGCAAGCGTCGTTTGAACATATTATGCCGAATGTTTCACTTGGAGACACCAGCCGAAAGATCGTCCATTTTGGAACATGCAATTGCTCAGAGTTGAAACAGTCCGGCCCCATCAGGTATTAACAGCTACTGGCACATGAATTGCGCTCAGGCCGTCAACAGCAATTCAACTGTTCGTGTCACTTCGCCGTCATTACCCAAAAAACCCTAACATACACTTGTTCTGTCACCGGCAGATTCAGGTTTATTTGATATCAAAGGAGCAACAGAAGACAGATGAACGTTGGAACCACCATTGGCAATAAGTACAAAATTGAAAAAGAACTCAATCGCGGTGGCTTTGGGATCATTTACCAGGGCACCGATGAAACTTTCGGCAAAGCTGTCGCCATTAAGGCCGTTGCCCCCAAGCTGCTGGATGAAGCCATGTATATCGACATGTTCCAGCAGGAAGCCGTCAATGTTGCTCAACTCAATCATCAGAACATTGTCCAGGTGCTGGATATCAAACGTGAAGCCGATGGCGTCTTCATCATCATGGAGCTTATCGATGGTTTTGATCTCCTGACAATCCTAAAGGCCTGTAGAAAAGCAGACACACCTCTGCCAACGCAACTCGGCGCATATATCATCGCTGAAGTCTGCAATGGCTTGCATTATGCACACAATCGCCGCAATCCGGAAACAAATGAAGCGCTAAACCTGGTCCACCAGGACATTTCACCAATGAACATCATGTTGAACCGCAACGGTGAAATCAAGATCATCGATTTTGGCATGGCCAATTTTCGGCGTCAGCAAAAACAAAAACGCGGCGAAGTGCAGATTCAGGGCAACATTCGGTACCTCGCTCCGGAACAAATCAAACAAACAGGAACCATTGATTGCCGAACGGACATATTTGCACTTGGCGTTATTCTGTTTGAATTTTTGACGGGTGAGCGCCTGATCCCATCTCCCAACATGCAGGAAATTATTGAAAGCACCTTGATGGGAGAATACGATTTGTCCAGACTTGAACGGGACGACATCCCTGAGCGTTTGCAACAGATTGCCCAAAAAGCCCTGCAACGGAATGCTTCAAATCGGTACCCCTCCGCTAACCACATGTATCGCGATTTGATGCACTATCTAATATTAACAGCGCCGGCAGCCGACTTTATGAACGACTTGGCCGCCTTTATCGCTGAGATGCAACCTGAACTCCTGGCAGATGCAGCCAACAAAGTTACAGATGAACCTGACAGTGTTCAGCCACATTCCCAGAGCGAAATAGAAGCGGAACGAACAGAACATACGCCTGTGGTAAAAAGTGGTGAACAAGAACGCGTGTTCGCATTTGAGGATCCGCCTTCCACAAATGCCCCTGAAGAACCGTCACAGCAGGGCAGCGAAAAGGTCTTCGCTATGCCGGGAACAATTGCATTGGGCGAAGAGCAAGAAAATGCAAACGAAGGACTGCAAATAGGCCCTCTACAGAAAAAAGAAATATCGCCTGTCTTCAAAACGGTTGAAGCTGAACAGGACAGTCCAAACGCATTTTACAGCTTTGTTGAAGACACTGATGAGGATGACCAGAAAACAATCATCGATGTGGTTCGACTGTCCGCACGCACCCATCGAAAAGCCATTATCGCAACAATTCTGACCTTTGCTCTAACGCTAG
The DNA here is from genome assembly GCA_029262005.1 of Candidatus Zhuqueibacterota bacterium. GTDB lineage: Bacteria > Zhuqueibacterota > Zhuqueibacteria > Oceanimicrobiales > Oceanimicrobiaceae > JAJDAG01. The sequence continues at coordinate 47,719 of JAJDAG010000086.1, forward strand.
TGTCGTTTACAGTCGTCGATACTTTTGCTCACATGACGCCGATGGGCGCCACCATCTACGACTTTTTCTTCCCGCCTGCAATAGGAATTGTCTCTGTTCCGGCAGGAGCCAATGTCTACCTTGACGATAAACTCCTTGAGGAAACAACTCCGCTTGCATTGGCAGAGATTTCACCGGGCATCCACAAACTCATGCTGTCTCTGCCGCAGTATCAATCCATTGTGAAATCAATCAATGTACCTCGTAAAGGTGAACTGCATTTATCGGGAGAAGCACAGAGGCGCGCCAACCAACCTTACGTTTTGCGATTCAAAGCCCAATTCGATATTGTTTCACAACCCGGTGGCGCACAGATCACCATCGATGGCGTTAAAATGAACCAGCAAACGCCGGCGACCATTTTCTGGGATGTGACCGAAAAGCCCACAGCAATCGAATTGGCAATACCAGGGCTTCCCAGGCTTGCCGGACTGAGCATTAATTCCATCGACGATGAAGAATACATTTCAGATAATCGGATTTGGAAAATCGCCAAGCCGATTGAAGGTCTCGCACACTATGTGACTGAAGGTATCTTTCATAAAAATTTCACCATCAATTCAAGACCGAAATTTGCAGATCTCTATGTTGATGGAAGTGAAAGACCCATGGGTGTGACCGGAGTAAATGGCAGCCTGATGCTGAAAATCGGGCAGCACAGTTTCACACTCAAGAAAGACGGTTACATCTCGAAAACTTTTGTCGTTGATATAAACGAGGAAACACCGGCAGCCATGAACAAAGACCTTTTGCGCAGAGTTCGTATTTTTGCCAAAGATGTCCAATCGGGCAATGGCGATGATCTTGGGGCCAAGCTTGTGGACTTAAGACTCAACCAGAAACGCGTCACCTACAGACGGAAAACACCGGTCATGGTCGAACTGCTGCCCTACACATACAAAGCCAAACTGACCAAAAAGGGCTATCATGATCTGAGTATCAAAATTTCTCCAACCGACAAATCCGTTGTTGCGAAAATGACGCCGCTTTTCTCTGAAATGACAGTGGAAACCATTGACGCCATCACAAGCTCGCCTATCAGTTCGGCCGAAATCATTTACAGACCGACTGAACGCGGCACAAGTGAAGAAGTTCTTGGCACCACGAACTCGAACGGTAGAATCGTAGGTAAGCTATTACCGGGGGCATACGAAGTTATCGTATCGAAAAGCGGATATCAGACCCAGAGAAAGACCATTCAATTGCAGTCTAATCTGGAAAATCGGCTGACATTTCGTTTAGCCGCCATGCGCAATTAATGACTTGAGAATAATTAATTTAGCTTATCGACAGGAGATACTTTAATGCCCAAAATGATCGTCAAAAAAAAGGCAGAGGTAATCAGTGAATTCGATTTGAGCGGTTCACAAACCTCGTTTACAATCGGATCGGAAAACAACAATGATGTGGTCATCGCCGATAAACTGATTTCCATGATGCACGCCAGCATCGAACGAACAGCAAATCGATATTTTATTCGGGACTTGCAAAGCGCATTCGGCACCTATGTTAACGGCAACCGAATCACCGATATTGTGGAATTAAGGAACGGAGACAAAGTTCAAGTCGGTGAACACGCAATTGTCTTCGACAATCCACTCGAAAGTATGGACATTTCTTTTGATCAAAAAAACGGTCAGGGCCACACCAACCTGGATGAATTCGAGGCAAAAGTCCGTAAGGAGGACCTACCGCTTCTGCGCCAGGGCAGTATCGACAAAACCAATTCAATTCCATACCAACTGCTGGCAATTTATGGTCCGTATGAAGGCAAGCGCTACCAATTGCGGCAACATGAAACCAAAATCGGTCGCGATGACAATCTTAATGATATTATTCTAAACAAGAACAAAAAAGGCGAAGCGGATCAAAGCATATCCCGACGACACGCAACCATCATGTATAAAGATGGGTCTTTTTTTGTGGCAGACAAACGCAGCAAAACACGCACATATGTAAACAGAACTGTTGTGCCCGAAGGCGGTGATGTCGAATTGTTTATGAATGATGAAATAGAAATTGTAAGCGATCAGCAAAGCACCATTTTTCGGCTTGCAGAAGAGGGGCAATTGGACTATTCACCGCCGAAAAAAGCCGGTGTCTGGCTGGTTCGTTACAAATCCAAATTCACAACCGGACTGGTTCTGGCAGTCGCTCTGCTTGGCATGTTTTTCGCTACCACAGGCTTCCGCGAAAGAACCATGTTGACACAAAAACCGGACCCGCTTACTCTTGAACTCAGTTACTGGGCAACAGACAAAAGTATGGCGCTACAGAGTATGGCTTCGGACGGTGTTTTGGCAGACAAAGTCTTCAGTCTGGTTCCCGCTGTTTCCGATGTTAATGGAGACGGAGTGCCTGACATCATTATGGCCAATGTCACAAACAAACCCTTGCTTATCGATGGCGTTTCAAAGCAAGCAAAGTGGATTATCGATACACTGCCGGCATCGCCGCGTTCAGCCCTCCAGGCAGCAGACATTAACCAGAACCAGTTAAGCGACTTGATTTATCTAAGCAACGACGGCCGTGTGGTCGCCATTGATGGCCAGTACGGAGCCGAAATCTGGATTAGTCCTTTTTTCGGTGCAGACCTGACAGGTCCTCCGGTTGTTGATGATTTTGACGGCGATGGTTTAAACGATGTCGCTATCGCGGATGTTGACGGCAACATCCACATTGGCTATAATCAGGTACTCACTATGGAATGGTCATCAATAAGCACCCGCATCCCAATCGCTTGCCCGCTAACCAGCGCAGATCTCGACAAAGATGGGGATTCAGAGCTGGTCTGTGGCTCGGAACGCGGCATCGTTTTTATTCTTGATGGTGTAAATAAAGATATTTTTGGAACCATTGATATCAACGACGAGCTTAACCAGGCCCTAGGGTCAGTATATGAAGACAATCAAATTCGCTATCCAGTGGGCATCGCTGATCTGAATGGCGACGGCCAGGAAGACTTGTTGATCACCAGCGTGCAGGGGCGCATCATCGCAGTAGATGGCAGCACCCGGCACCGGCTCTGGCACGATGTTCTCACCAGTGAACTTACTCTTAGAACCGACCACCCATTCCCGTTTGCATTAGGTGATTTTGACGGTGACGCGCTTTATGACGTTGTCACCGGTTCAGATCAAGGTGAAATCAGAGCATACTCTGGAAAAGGATCGCATCAGAAAGCTAAAATAATCTGGAGTTTGATGCCTGACAGACCCTCTGCAGTTTATCAGAGTTTTGTGGTCGGCGATATCAATAAAGATCATACTTCAGATGTTATTTACACCGACGAGGCCAGTATGCTTTGGCTCATAGATGGCAAATCCGGCACCAACTTACTCGGTGCAGCAGAACCCACAACATCGGAGGCCAGCATGCCGTTAGCTGCTGACCTGGAAAGTGATGGCTATCTGGATATTGTTATGGCAACCAAATCCGGTATTGTCTTCCAGTATAAATCAAACAGTCGAATTCCAAAAGGGTCGGTAATATGGGGGCAACAATTCGGGCAAAGCCAAAACCGGGTCAAACCGGCGTATGAACTGCCTGCAACAATGAAAGCAGATATGTCGATGCTCGTGGGAATACTGCTCTTCATTGGCAGTGGCGCAACAACTTTCGTGATACGTAATCGCCGTAAGAAGTAGGAATCTCTTAATAAATGCTAATTGTAAATTAAAAGGACACGAGCTTATTCATGACTGCAAACATCAACCAACGAGTCAACATGGCTGCGGCCAGCGACGTTGGAACAGCCCGGAAAGATAATGAAGATTCACTATACTATTCCGAGGCAAAAAATTTCTTTATCGTCTGTGATGGCATGGGGGGACATGAAAAAGGGGCGCTCGCCAGCAAGATAGGGTGTGAAACCTTGCGAGATCTACTATTTGCCAAAGACACAACAATGGGTCTCGTCATAAAAAATACTATTTTTGATGTCGCCAAAGCGGGTCACGGGGTGAATTCAGAATTACCGCATTCTGCCCAAAAAATCATTGCCGGCATTCGATTGGCCAACCGCAGAATACTGGCCAACTGCTTCGGCAGCAAACGAATGCAAGGCATGGGCACAACACTTGTAGCTGGTTACTTCCACCAGGGCCACATTATCATTGCCCATGTGGGAGACAGCAGGCTATACCGTTTGCGACGGGATGTGCTCACCTGCTTGACCACAGACCATTCCTGGCTCAACGAACTACTCGAAGACAAAGAGATCAGTGAAAAAGACGCAGAGCATTTCAAGAAGAAAAATGTTTTAACGCGCGCTTTAGGTATTTCCGCAACTGTCAAAATTGATTTGCAAATAGATTGTGTTGAGCCGGACGATCTTTACCTTGCCTGTAGCGATGGCCTCTACAACGCGCTAAGCGGTGACCTGCTAAAAAGCATTTTGACAGCCTACCACGGTTCATTACAGAACAAAGTAACCAATCTGGTCAACCGGGCCAAAATGATGGACGGTTCGGACAACATAACAGCCGGCCTTATGCACATTGCGGGCACGGGTGAAGCCACTACTGAACTATTTCAGGAGAAACTAACTGTTCCACCTGAACAGGAAAATATCACAGATTATCTCAACCAGGTTGTTAAAAATATTTACCCTGTCAGACTGGCTTCGAACAGCGGTGGGAAGAAACGGCTCAGGCTCGCTGGGGCTGTTGCCGCAGCGGTGCTCCTCGCGGGCTTGCTGCTTTTTTATACAAGCACGGCCCTGAAGAGTAAACCGGCAGGCGTGCAAACGGCACTGTTCACTGAAAACATTACGCCGGTTGCAGCCGGACAAAGACCCAGTTCAGCACCTGTAGAAAATGCGGGCCAAATCGCCCTGGTTCAAATTACAGCCCCGGGAGCCTTGCTGTCACTTGAAGAGATAAGCGGTGTTCGTGTGCTTGACAGTATTTCAGAATTACGTTCAGGAAAGCCAATTTCAGCAGGAACTTATACATGGGCGCTCGCCGACGCATACGAGAATATTATTTATAAAAAAGAAAATATTTCTCTTGAGCCGCTTAATAATTATCAAAGCATTCAAGATGGGCAAGAGGCTACATTGGACGAATTCACCGCAAGCAACAATGCAGCAGAGCGCTTACACCCACAGCGGTCGCTTATTTTTCTTGCCGGAAATTTTGAATCTGCCGATTATCAAGACGCCTCCATCTTCATCAACGACAAGCGCTTTGGCCCATTGATGCGTTTCAGAGACAGTGGCTTTCACCTTAGCAGAGGCGTTTATGACATAAAGATAGTCAGCAGCAAGAAAAAAGTCCTCAAACAAAAATCGCAGGTCAAGATAAACCGTGGCGAAACCCTCGCCTTGGAGTTTTAAACGGATTGAAAAGTAATGTTAATGAGTAACGCTTTCGCATTGAGGAGGTAAAAAATTGAAGACACGACGCCTTAGCCTGACACAGCTTTGCCTCATGATTATTGCCATCATAACCCTATTAGAGACAACAGCGTTCACGCAATCAAACAACCAGCAAGCTATCAGGCTGTTCAATAAGGGAATTCAAGAAAAAGATGCTCGAACCAAACTCGACTTCTACAAGAAAGCACTGGAGCTTGACCCAACCTTTGTTGAGGCAAAGTACAACATGGGCCTGACGTACAAGAAGCTCAGAGATTACATCCAGGCCGAATCATACCTTTTGTCCGCACGCGATGCCATAAAGGCAAATTCGTCCAGGAAGCTCGCCGACAGAATTCTCTATCACCTTGCTCTTTCGCAAAAACATCTTGGCCAATATGCTGAAAGCGAACAATCTCTACTCGCAGCCAATAAGGTCGCCGGTAGCACCGCGATGAAGTCGCAGATCATTTTTGAGCTTGGACGCACTTATCATGAAATGAAACGCTATCCTGAAGCGTTGGCAACGCTGCGTGAAGGCCAAAAAAAGTTCAAAAGCAACAGTACCTTTTTTCAAAACCTCATCACCATTATTGAGACGGGCCGAAAAACAGACCAGCTTGAGCTCGACATTCAGAAGTCAATCGACGCAGGTGATTTTGCCCTGGCCCAAACGCTGATTCTTCAGCTTCAGGAAATCAGTCCCTATCATGCCGGTCTCACTGAAAAAAAAGCCTTGATTGACTCCTTGATTAACTCAAAAGCCAAAGATGGATTTCTGCAGGAGATGTTTAGCACTGCTGAAAAACAAAGTGATGAAGGAAATATCAAATCCGCAATTAGCACACTTGAAACAATTCTGCAAAATGATACAAACAATGAGGCTGTTCACGCCAAACTGGAAGGACTGAAAACAAAGTATGAAGAACAGCAAACAAAAGAACGGGCGCAACGAGAATATGACAACGGTCTGAAAGCACTGCAAGAGCAAAATTGGACCCGGGCAATCATTGCTTTTGAAAAAGTCGTAGAACTCGCTCCAAACTTTGAAGACTCAGAGGCGCGATTACGTGAAGCCAACCGCAAATTAGAATCCCAAGGTACTGAAACCATTGTTCGGCAATATTATATTGATGGCGTTGCTGCAATGAATCGAAAGGACTTGCGTTCAGCGCTGGCTTCTTTTGAAAAAGCGTCAAATCTGAATCCAAACTATAGAGACATCAAAACGCTAATCAAGCAACTTAGAAGAGCCTCACAAAACAATACCATGACAAGTCCGAGCATGGCCTCGAATGAACACTTCAAATCCCTTTACGACCAGGCTGTGATCTCCGTGGGCGAAGAAGAGTGGATGCAAGCCGTACTAACCCTGGAAAAACTGCGGATGCTGGCGCCAAACGACCACAATGTTTTACGCTTACTCATCCAGGCCAAAGACAGACTGAATATGAACAAAAAATCAGAAAATACAGATTCGGCAGATAACGGCTTTAACAAAATGGTTTACGTAAGTGGCGCTGTTATTGCATTGATAGCGTTGCCAATGTTTGGCTTTGTTGCATTTTCAGCGACAAGCCGGGCACGTTTGCATTACTTGCGTGGTAATTACATTAAGGCTGCACGAGTTTACGAACGCATGCTGGCGAAACATCCGGAGCGCCTTAAATATTATGGCACCCTGGCGAACATTTATCTCGTGCTCGGCCGCAATGACGCGCAGGCGTTGCGTGTGTTTAAAATGCTCGTGGATCTCAATCTGGCCAAGCATATTCACCCGCAAATAAATTCCATCCTTTCACAAAAATATCTGAGTGACGGCCAGCACGACAATGAAGCCATCACCATACTTGAAAACGAACTCATGGTAGAGCAAAACAACCAGGAGTCAACTGACGAAACGGCATGACAAACAAAACAAACCCTGACAAAGACAGCCGCATGTCACAGCTTCTGTACACGCTGGGCAAATCGTATTTAGAGCGTCAACATTTTCAGGAAGCCAACGACAAATTCGGTCAATTACTTGAGTTTACGCCAAACGACCCGGATATTTGCCTTAACCTGGCAAGCAGCCGAATAGGCCTGCAGGACGTTTCAGACAACTCTCTCGAAATATATGAAAGGGCGGTTGCACTCAATCCGGACAACGATGTAATTTACACACAAATAGCCGACCTGTTTCGGAAGTTTAATATCGACACAGCATTTGCCACGGCAATGGTTCAAGATTCAGACTCACCACAAATTGAAGCTTCAGGCGCACCTGCTGAGGCCTCTCTTGATTCAGTTGAGGCCATGAAGGAAGAGGCTTTCGCCAATATAAGAGCTGAGCTGGAAGAACTTTGGTGGAAAGAACATTTCGACGAGGCCAGAAAACTTCTAAACAACATGCGGGAAAAGGGAAATGCTTCCGAAACAGCCACGGCACTGACTGAAGCCTATGAACATCTGGCAAAACAAAAAAAAGTCAACAAGAAAGCAACCTTGCAGTTGCTCCGGGACAACATCCCGGCCATTTCACCAGAAACATCCTTGCAGGCATTACGTGATTATTTGACGCTAAAATATGTTTTGCCCAAAGAGGATAGAAGGCAAACACCTGAAGCCCCTGATCGTGACTCGAAAGAATATGAATTTATCCTTGGCATGGTTGCAATGGACGATTTTTTTGGAAAATTGCAAGGCCGGCAAAATGGCCATGAGCAATTGCCGGAAAGCCAGGATGGTCAAGACATTCTGCAGAATATCCTTGGCATCGCTGAGTCAGAACCGCAAAATAATGAACCCGACGACGAAGAGATTGAAGGTTTCATGTTCCTGCAACTCATCTCTTCTGCTGGCCAAAATGACGTTCCAGACCGGATTACGAGTCTGGTCAAGACGCACCTTTCACGCATTCCACAAAGTAAATTAAGGCGCGCGGGCACAGGATTTGTCAGCCTGGCAGTCAACCCGCTTGACCAACTCCGGGACATCGTAAGATTGTTGCGCAGCCTGGAGAGCTATAATGCAGCAGCAGGAAGCAATGCCCAGGTGAAATTGCTTTGTGCGCTTTTCATTAGTAGCCGTCACTCCGAAGAAGCATCTGAATTTCACGAATTGCTATTAAAGGGAATCCACTTGATGCGCGTAGCTGAACAAGAGTTGAGTGTCAACGGCAGCGCAGGCAGAATCCTGTTTGCAGGTGAAGAAGCCTGGAAAGAAAAACTTCTCGATGCAGATATTGTCATGAAGTCGGATTACCGGCTCGCCTTATTGCCTGGTCACGAACTTACCTGCTTCGAGGTGGCATGGCAGAGAGCACTTGAAGATGCCACTGAAGCGCGGCCGTACCTGTTGGGTGATCTTGAGGTAAGACGTTGCCTCGAACAGCATCAAGGGTATTCAACTCTGATGGCGCGCAATAAGCAACTGGGGCGTGCAGTCATTGTCAAAGCGCTCTCCAAAGCTAAGGCGCGGCACTACATAAGCGACAAAAGCAAAAAAGACAGTCTCTACGATGGTATTCGAAAAATTGGCAGGCTGAATCACCCGAATATCGCCACGCTTTTCGACATGGGGGCGCATGACAATACCATCTATTACACGCGGGAGTATATCGAAGGTAAGCATTTCTCCGAGAAGGATTTCACTAATGCCAACTGGGAGTTTGAATTTGCAGAGCAACTGCTAAAGATAATTCGCGCCCTGGCGTATGTGCACAATCAAGGCGATGCCCATTTGAATCTGAAGCCGGCAAATATCTGGCTCAACGAAGCAGAAAATATCAAAATCTCGGATTTTCGCGTGAAAGCATTTTGTGCAGAAGATGTCAGCAATGGCGGTTGGAAATACCAGGCTCCCGAAATTTTATCCGGTGAAGCCGGGGGTGTGCGCTGCGACATTTACTCGCTCGGTATCATTTGTTACGAAATCCTCGCACAAAAGCACCCTTACGATCTCGCCAATATCAGCACTCCGGAAGACATTACAAAAAACAGCATCCCTGAGTTGGAAAACAAAGAACTCAGTTTCCACGACGGTTGGAACAAGATTTTCTTGAAAATGACAGCACCTGAACCAGGTCAAAGGTACGCAGAGCTAATCCAGGTTCTGGTTGACCTCAGGACGCTGCAACTGGAGTTGTTGCCGCCGGATTAGTCTGTGTTGCGTCAAAACGACTAAGAAATTAAGATAATCACTCTAAACAGAACAGGGAAGCGAAGCCGGCCGTGGCATCACTTCCCTGTTTGTTATTACACGTCAGCGCAATCCTTACGTAGTATCTGAACCTGCGATGATAAAACTGCTTTAGCCTGAATTATGCATCAGCTACAGAGCACAGAGTAAAAAAAACATAAGGTTAGAGTTTAAGAAAAATGCGAATCGCCACTTGCTCTTAAAAACTATCTTTAATGAGAGTAGTTGTCGTAAGTTCTGTATTCTCAGTGTGCTCTGTGTGTCTGTAGCAAAATTCATAAATAAAACAGGTTAGAAATTGAATGTCGTCTGCGCACGGATCTTAAAAACGCTGTTCGCACCATCAGCGGTGGGCATTTCAAGTTCAGCATTAATTTGTAAACGTGAGGTCTTGCCAAAATAAACGGCTGGTCCACCGCGCAAAACAATGGCCTCATTTTTGTCAACATCGGAATCCGGGTCCTGATAGCTGATGCCAGCGGCAAACTCAACCGCATCGAGTCCGCCCAGACTCTCATTTTTGCCGGCCAATTTACGGGTCCACCAACCTGAAACATCTGCCACGGTGAAACCGATATCATCTGCTGTGCCGGCAAACTTTTTCTCAACGCTACCGAAGACAACGCCACCCTCTATTTCAAATTTCGCGCGTTCGCCTATTTTCGTGTAGAAACCAAAATCAGGGGCGATGGCGAAGATTGTGCCGGAATCATCCCTGCCTGCGTTTTTTGAACCTGCTTGATTTGCGACGGCTGAAACCGCAATCTCAAAAGACTTATTCACAGCGTAATTCACCCGGCCTGCAACCATTTTGCCGTTGTTAACAAACTCACTCTTGCTGCGACCGGCGTCCTCGCGGCCACCTTCACCAGCACCGTTTGAAAAATTTGCTGCCCAGGACAGACCACTATCATATTTACCGCCAAACTCCACACCGATATGCCGGGCGATAAGATGCAAGTCGCCCAACATTTCCGCAGCCTCACTTCTTTCCACCAGAAACAACTTACTGGATGAGCGCATTTCTTCACGCCAAACAGGTACTTTAAATTGCCCGAAACGGGCGAAAAAATGCTGACCAAACTTAATTTTGCCTTCGGCATCTTTTAATTTAGGAGTGTTATCGCGAACCTCAATCTGGAATTTGGTTGAAACCCAATCCGTGAGCTTGGCCTTTACTTGCAAACGACCACGCCTGATTCTGAAGCCACTGTTGGTTTTGCTGGCGTCTCCCTCAGTATCTGCGTTGAAAAGATACTGCAGTTGCGCTCGCCCGGTAAATTCCCACTTCTTTGCGTTCTTGATTTTTACTTCTTGCGCTATGCCCAAACCACTTGACCCAAAAATCACAGCGCAACACGCCAAAACAAAAAACGTTCTCTTCATATTTTTCTCCATTAAAAATAAATCGTTGGCGCGCTCCAGATGGAACCCCCAACCTTAAACCGCTTTTAAAAACAACCAATGCCATTTCCCACTAAAAAAAAAGCATAACGAAAGATAATTGCCTAATGTTACATTTGTGTTTCAGCGTAGTAAAATTTTATTTACAACTATAGGAACCATTCAGGCAGTATGTGGAAAACGCCTGCGGGTAAAACACCTGACTTGAAAAAAGATTATGCTGGAATCCGTCGAAAGGACTCAAAATAAACGGTTGCTACAATTTAAATTGTAGACAGTTTGACTCGAAGCAACGGCGATGCTGACGGGCAGGTAACGGCAAGAACGAAGAGTGAACGGCCCCCCTTCAAATACATTCAGCAAACAACTTACTTCTTAATTCTCATCCTCCGGGTTGATTACATTTGACTGGAGGCGAATGGCATAGGTATGAAGAATTTCATAAACCTCTTTGACGAAGGAAGTATCCAACCCGAGCCTTGCTGCTTTGTCCAGGCGGTCTTCAACGACCTGGTTCCAGCGTTTGACCTGCAAGACGGTCATGTTGTGTTCCTTTTTGTACTGACCAATTTTTTTCACAACTTGCATTCGCCGCGCAAAGGCTTCGAGAATTTCATAGTCAATGGCATTGCTTTCCTGGCGTAACTTGCTCAGCACATCGCCCTGCGGCAGGTTTGAGCCATTTGTATCACGGATTATCAGACTATCCAGCAAAGCAGCCAAAACAGCCGGCTTGATTTGTTGATGAGGATCACTCAATGCAGTTGCCGGATCCGGGTGTGTTTCAATCATCAAACCGTTCATGGTCAAGTCAAGCGCTTTTTGCGACAGGGATTGCAGAAGCTCACTGTTTCCAGCAATGTGGCTGGGATCGCAGATGAGGGGCAAGTTTGGAGCGAAACGCTTGAGTTCAACAGGAATAACCCACTTCGGGGCATTACGGAAGGAGGTTTGTTCATGAGTGGCAAACCCGCGGTGAATGGCACCCAACCGCTTGATGCCGGCGTGATTGAGCCGTTCCAACGCACCAATCCAAAGTTGTAAATCAGGATTTACTGGGTTCTTAACCCATACAGGCACATCAGCGCCGCGCAGCGCATTAGCGATTTCCTGCACGGAAAACGGGTTCGCCGAAGTTCTCGCCCCTACCCAAAGAACATCGATACCATATTTGAGCGCCTCATAAACATGCCCCGCATTGGCGACTTCCACAGCGGTTTGCAGACCAGTCTCTTTTTTTGCGAGTTGCAACCAGCGCAACCCTTCAATCCCGACACCCTCAAATGTATTTGGCCGGGTTCTTGGTTTCCAGATGCCTGCTCGAAAAACTTTGACTTGCGAGATTTTTGCTAAGGCCTGCGCTGTTTGTAAAACCTGTTCCTCCGATTCTGCGCTGCAAGGGCCGGCGATAATGTATCGCCGGTCGTTTAAATCCAGCCAATCAGTAGCGATATCCAGATTAGAACTCATTGATTTTTCTCTCATAATAGGTTGATGACTAACGTTTTACTACAACGAAAGCTGCTGCAGCCGCTTAACGGCTTCTCTAATTCTATCTTCCGGTAAACAGAGCGATGCACGCATGTAACGCGCGCCATTGCTGCCAAATATCTCCCCCGGCGTAAGGCAAACATACGCCTTGTTTAGAATATCGTCCATATAATTGCTAATGTTATCGATAGATTCCGGCGCTTTTGCCCAGACAAACAAACCCGGCCGCGCGCGCTCATAAGTGCCATGCAGGCAGTCAAATAATTCGCAAGCAGCACGCCTGCGGCCACGGTAAATTTCATTCTGCTCATCATGCCACTCCGGGGAATTTTCAAGTGACCGAACAGCAGCGCATTGGATGGGATAAAACATGCCGGAATCCATGTTGCTTTTCACACTGAGAATCGCCTCGAGGTAATCTTGTTTACCGCTTACCATGCCAACGCGCCAACCAGCCATATGATGAGATTTGCTCAAAGAGTTCAACTCTATACAACAATCGAAGGCGCCTTCCACAGACAAAATGCTCTGTGGCGCGGCACTGTTCAGAACGAGGCTATATGGATTATCATGGCAAATCAAAATACGGTGCTTTTGCGCAAATTCAACAAGCTCTTCATAAAATCCCAGGGTCGCAACCGCACCGGTAGGCATATTCGGATAATTGACCCACATCACTTTTACCCGGGTCAAATCTTCTTTTTCCAGCACCGAGAGATCAGGCAGCCAATCCAGTTCCTCCTTCAGATCATAAACCAGCGGCACGGCACCGGTCAGGTTCGCAACCTTTCCATAAGCCGGGTATCCAGGGTTTGGTACCAGCACTTTGTCCCCCGGATTCAAGAAAGCCAAAGAAATATGAAAAATACCCTCCTTTGAGCCCAGCAACGGCAATATCTCAGAATCATAGTCAAGTTCAACGCTGTAAGTTCGCCGATACCAGTTGGCCATGGCTGACCGCAACATTTTGGTACCATTATACGGCTGATAGCCATGACAATCTTCACTTTCAACGCTGGCCTGAATTGCCTTGACAGCCGCAGCACTCGGGGATAAATCAGGACTGCCAATTCCCAGATTTATCACGTCATGCCCCGCAGCCTCCAGCCTGCTTATTTCCCGCTGCTTCCTGGAAAAGTAATATTCTCCAACATCATTAAGCCTGTCAGCACTAGAAACGATCATAGGGCTTGTCTCCGCATTGATATTCTCCAAGAATGGTAAGTTCTCTGGTTAGCTGCCGCACTTTGGCAATGGCCAATTCGTAATTTTCTCTTTTCAGCCACCGCAAATCTACATGAAAGGCATATTCATCAGGGTGGCCGGGAATAGGAATCGACTGTATTAAACCCAGATTGAGCGACTGGTCGCGAAAAACATCCAGCACATTTGCCAACGCACCAACTTTATGCTGAACGTGAAAGCATACAGATGCTTTATTGGCATCAGGACTCACCACTTGTTTTTCTTTGGATAAAACCAGGAACCGCGTATAATTGTTTTTTATGTTCTCAATTGAAGCTGCAAGAATGTTTAAATCATACAACTCAGCAGCCGATTCTGCGGCAATGGCGGCCACACCGCGTAACCCTTTCTCACGAATCTCACGGGCGCTGTCCGCTGTATCATGTGATTCTTCGCCACAAATGTGTGGGTGTTGTTCCAGGAATTCATTGCATTGATGTAAGGCCATTGGATGTGACCGCACAATCTTTATATCCGTAATTGTTTGGCCGGGCAAAGCCATCAGGTTTTGTTTGACATGCAGGTATCGTTCCCCCACAATCGTGAATGGGAAACGCTGCAGCAACGTGTAGTTTGGCAGGATGCCGCCGGCAAGCGAATTTTCGATGGCCATCACCACAAAATCAACCTGACCGGCTTGCAAATACGTGCATTGCTGCCGGAAAGTACGACACTCAACCAAAGCCAATTCATGCCCGGGGAAATACTGGCGAGCCACCAAATCATGGAAAGAGGCTTTGCCGCCCTGAATCGCAATTCTCATCAGTCACTCCAAAAACAAAAAAGGCCCCGATTGATTGTCGGGGCCCAAGGGTTGTCAAATAAACTCAGCAGAAATTGTCATGCAACCTTTAGACGTCACCGGGGCTATAAAAAAAAATAAAGTAAAGTCGTTTTTTTTGCATGTCAAGCAACTTTCATAACAAATTATTACGGAATGATAGCGATGCTAATCATAAAAAACAACTGATATTTTCAACCATCGACTCCCGGATTGCACTTGCAAATATGTTAATAGATTGTTAAATTGACGCGCCTTTTAATACAAACTTTCAATTGCTAATTCCGCAGGAAATCACCTGCACCTCAGTTGAGTAAAAACTTCACTACATAAATTTCATTATTTCGAGACAAGTTACCATGTTAAAAAATCTGCCAAACCTAATTCTAACAATCATCTTGCTGACAAATCTAAACTGCGGTCAAACAAAAACGCCGGCTGAGACGGACCCTGCTTATGTTGCAGCCATCCAGAAATGGCAGCAAAAACGAACCTCCTCACTCACCAGGAAAAACGGTTGGCTATGTTTAGCCGGGCTATTATGGTTAGAAGAAGGCGAAAACAGGTTTGGCTCACACGCGACAAATTCCGTTCGCTTCCCGGAAGGGCAAGCGCCAAATTTCATCGGGACTTTCATGTTGGAAAAAGGAGAAGTGCGCGTGACTATAGACCCGGGCATCAAAGTCCTCTGCGAGGAAAAACCTGTACAGAAAATGCTTCTAAAAACCGATCTAAGTGACGAAAAGACTATCCTTTCGCTGGGCACGTTGAGTTGGTACATTATCAAGCGCGGTGACCGATTCGGTGTCCGGCTGCGTGACAGTGAACATGCGAATTTGCGCAATTTTAAGGACATTGACGCCTTTGAAATAGATCCAGCCTGGCGCATTAAAGCAAAATTTGAACCGTATGTACCTGTGAAAAAAATTCCAATCCCGAATGTTCTTGGTAGCATCACTGATGAGCGCTGTCCCGGAGCCCTGGTTTTTGAAGTGGATGGAAACATGCATCGATTGGACGTGTTGGCTGACACCGACGAAGACGACTTCTTTATGATATTCGCCGACAAAACCAGCGGTTATGAGACTTATGGCGCTGGACGGTTTCTGTATGTTGAAAAGCCCGGAGAAGACGGAACAACTTTTATTGATTTTAACAAAGCATACAATCCGCCCTGCGCGTTCACTGAGTTTGCCACATGCCCTTTGCCGCCTTCGCAAAATAGACTACCTGTGAACATCATGGCTGGAGAAAAAAAATACGCCGGTGGATCACATTGAATTCGACCGCCCTGGCACAGATGTGCAATTTGTAACACCAAACAAGCACGTTAAAAAATATGGGATTCTATTTCCAAAGATCCTCTAACTTTCCTCTGGCCCGAATGATCTCAAAGGAGGTGTCATCGACCAGTACTTCCGCTGGTCGGACACGGGCATTGTAGTTGGAACTAAACGAAAAGCCATAAGCGCCAGCGGTCATGACTGCGAGCAATTCCCCCCGCTTCATATCCGGCAAGGATCTGTCTTTGCCGATAAAATCACCAGACTCACAAATCGGGCCAACAACATCAACAGTCACAAGGCCGCCCTCTTTTTCCTGCACTGGAACAATCTGGTGATACGCATTGTACAGGCTGGGCCGAATGAGATCATTCATGCCGGCATCGACCACCACGAACTGTTTACCCCGCGTTTCCTTGCGAAAAAGGACTTTTGTCACCAGGATGCCGGTATCTGCTATGAGTGATCGTCCAGGTTCAACCACAATCTTGCAGCCAAGCGTTTGGAGTGAAGAGACGATTTTAGAAAGAAGCGAAACTGCCGGTAAGTCGGCAGTGGCAAAGGTATTTTTATAGTCAACACCAAACCCTCCGCCAACATCAATATACTCGAGCCCAACACCAAGGGCGGCAATGCGTCCTTTTAGTTCACTCAGTATTTCAATGGCGCCAAGATACGGTTTGTGGTCGCGAATCTGAGAGCCAATATGACTGTGCAGGCCAATGAGTTGAACATGCGCCAGAGACGAGGCTTCGCGGAAAATGGCCAGAACCTTGCCCGTATCCAGCCCGAATTTATTTTCAGATTTCCCGGTTGTAATATAAGGGTGGCCATGAATATCCACATCCGGGTTAATCCGAATTCCGACGCGTGCATTAACTCCGAGTTGACCGGCCACATCGTTTATCAATTGCAGCTCTTCAATTGATTCAACATTAAATGACCAAATATTCTGCTTAAGTGCATAGCGAATTTCGGCATCTGTTTTGCCAACGCCGGCGAAGACGATTTTCTCCGGCGGAAAACCAGCCTTTAGAGCAAGATAAATTTCACCGCAGGAAACCACGTCTGCGCCGGAACCACGCTCTGCCAGAAGAGATAACAGCGCTTCATTTGAATTGGCCTTCAGTGCATAACAAAGACATGTATCCAGGCTGGCCAGAGCCGTTTCTATGGCCGTAAAATTATGCAACAATGCATTCTTTGAGTACAAATAAACCGGCGTCCCAACTTGTTCGGCAATTTCGTTTACCGGCACGGACTCGCAGCAAAGTTTCCCATCTTTGTACTTGAAAAAGCTCATAACAGCTCTGCCCCGACACCTGGCTTCTCGCTTAGCCTTAACCTGCCAGCTTCCACTTGCACACCCGTGAAAGGGTCGTTGCTAATGAGCAGATTCCCGTCCAAATCAGCATAGTCAACGAGTGGTGAAAGACTGGCAGCGGCTGAAATTGCAAGGGAGCTTTCAACCATGCAGCCGAGCATAACTTGCATGCCCAATGACTTCGCGAGCCAGATCATTTTAAGGGACTCCAAAATACCACCGGCTTTCATAAGCTTAATGTTAATGCCATCAAAGGCGCGTGCCAAAGTCGGGATATCGCTGGTGGACATGACGCTTTCATCAGCCAAAAGAGGAAGCGGTGAGCGCTCCCGAACCCAGGCCATATCATCGAGTTGGCTGGCGGGCATGGGCTGTTCCACAAATTCTACACCGCAAGTCTGAAGCCACTTAATTTTCTCAAGCGCTTCCTCGCGGGTTGCCCAGCCTTCGTTGGCATCGACACGCAGCGGCTTATTTGTGACAGCACGAATACTTGCCATCATCTTCTCATCATCCCCCAAACCCAGTTTTATTTTTAATATTGGAAAGGCCCCGGCCTCTTTAACTTTTTGTTGAATCTTGTCCGGCTCATCAATGCCAATCGAGTAAGTCGTAACCGGTGTATTGGCCTTGTTCAAGCCGAAGTAGCGGTAAAGAGGAAGATTTAGCGACTTGCAAAACCAGTCCAAAACAGCCATATCAATGGCAGTGGTTGCTGATGCTGCTTTTGGAAACAGCAATCTGAGTTTTTGGTTTAAGTCGTGAAAATTGCGCAGATCAGACGCTTCAATAACAGGCCGTGCTTGCTCAAACACAGCCATTGTTGACTCGGCAGTTTCTTTATACCTGACGTTCGGGGCTGCCTCGCCAAAGCCAACAATACCATCTTTTTCCAAACTCAAAAAAACATTTTCTTTAGAGTTGGATGTACCGCGAGCGATTGTCCAGGGATGTTGTAAATCCAATCGTTTTAATTCGTATTTCAGAGTCATGACATTTTCCAGGCTGGGCGCTTTGTTTTAACCAAAGTCTTGTGCCGGTCAGCATCGTAAAGCGGAACCTGCGGGTCCAGGCTGTTCAAATGAACCATCCCATCTGCATGAATGTAGAGAGCCCCTCCCAAGGAAAGAGCGACGTGCGTAATTCTCCTCGTTGTTTTTCCAAAGAAAAGCAGATCACCCACTTGCAGTTCAGCCGCAGGTATTTCTTCACCTTGCAAAGCCATTTCCGCGGCATCGCGAGGCATAACAACATCGAGAATGCGAAAAACCGTTTGCACAAAGCCTGAGCAGTCAAAACCTTTTGTAGACGTGCCGCCCCAGTGGTAGGGGATGCCTATAAATCTTTTGGCAAGCTTAACCAAGTTTTCCTGATTGGCAGATAACCCGGGCCCGTTTTCATCGCGAACATGCGATGTTTTCACAAAGCCCGTGCGGCCATCGGGAAGTTCTACTTTTGTCTGCTTCCCGTCGCCGCCTGTTTTCTTGAGTAAGGCAGCAGCCACCAAATCCGTAACGCCTTCACATTCTCCTGCCGGGGCACTTCGAACAATGCCGTAATTTTCCTGAAAAACAACTTTTGCAGCATCGTGCCATGCTTCGGCCTCGGTACGATTGACAATGACCAGCGATACTGCACTAACCCAACCGCGATATCCATCCCAATTCTCTACATAATAAAAACCGTTTTGCTGCTCGTAAATCGGCACTATGGTACCGAGCAATAGCTGATTGCCAAGTTCGGACTGAAATACAGCCTGCTTTCTCAGGTTGGCAACGCTAATGTTTACAATACCATATTGTTCAGCAGGGAGGCGCAGCGCAATTTCACTTACGTCAAGCATTCTGTGTTCCTGCAATTAGTGAATAAAATATTGAGGATTGTTTTGTTTCCATGAACATGGAGGACAGTTAACAAAATCCAACCCAAATTCGTTAACAGCGACAGCAATAGAGCCTGAAAAATCAGATAGAATAAACATGATCTTACGCTCAAATGCAAGCTCAAAAAGGCACAATCGCCGGCCGCACAGCAATACCCGTGCAGCGGACTCAACTTCAACCCTTATTATGCTTGCTAAAACACAATCCAGTCACAAAACATCTTTGAAAAACAAACTAAAATGACGAGATTAGTTGACACAAAAGTCTGCCTCCTTAAAACAGGAATCACCATGAAAAAAATTTGTATTTACTGCGGTTCCAGTCCCGGGGCTCGGCCTGAATACATTGAAACAGCCGAAAAACTGGGGCGCCTTCTGGTGCAGAAAAAAATTGATTTGGTGTATGGCGGTGCTCGTGTCGGTGTGATGGCCGCCATTGCCAACGCGGTATTGGGCCATGGCGGCGAGGTGATTGGCGTGATGCCCCGGTTCCTAACTGAAAAAGAAGTTGCCCACACCGGACTGACTGAACTACGAACAGTAGAAACCATGCATGAGCGCAAGAAACTAATGACAGAATTGGCAGATGGATTTATTGCCCTTCCTGGTGGCATGGGAACGCTGGATGAGCTTTTCGAGACGCTGACCTGGGCACAGTTGGGCTTACATCAAAAGCCAATTGGCCTGCTAAACGTTTGCTCGTATTATGATTTCCTGTTGCAATTTCTGGAAAATGGGGCTGAGGAGCGTTTTCTGAGCCAGGCGCATCGGGACATGCTAATTGTAGAAAATGATGCTGCAAAGCTATTGGCCAGATTGGAAGGTTATCGCGCTCAACAAACGGAAAAATGGTTGGATCTGGACTTGATCTAAGTCAATTATGGGGCAAGTTCATGGTGAATTTAGTTTATAGCAGAGGGAAAAGCCCTGCGAAACACAAAGTGTATCGCAGAGCAATTAAACCAAGAGCGCTACTCGTAGCGCAAGGCCTCAATTGGATCCAATCTTGAGGCAACAACGGCAGGCCACATGCCGAAAATCAATCCGACAATAGTACAAAAAACCAGACCACCCACAGCCCATTCCAACGGCACGGCATTGGCAAAACCTGTAAGAATTGAAACAACATTACCGAGACCAAACCCAGCCAACACACCAACAACACCACCGATATTACACAACACAATGGCTTCAAGCAAAAACTGAGTGAGAATACTGCGCCTTTTGGCGCCAAGAGATTTACGAATGCCGATTTCCCGTGTGCGCTCAGTGACGGAAACCAGCATGATATTCATGATACCAATTCCAGCCACAATCAGTGCGATTAGTCCGATGAGAAATGCACCGGCTTTTACACCTGCCGTGACATCGTTAAAGGATTTTATCATGCTATCATTGCTGAAAACTGTAAAGTCGTCTTCCTCCCCCGGCTTGACATTACGCTCGAAACGCATAACCATGCGTGTTTCTTCTATGGCATCTTGCAGTAATTCGGCTGATTTTGCCCGCACAGTTACGTTTACGGAACGTTCACGTCCCTGTTTGTTGAATCTACCGTATGTTCTTTGAAAAACCGTGACGGGGATAAGGCAATAATTGTCAAACCCCGCACCGAATGCCGATTTTTTTTCTTCAAATACACCAATAACTTTGTATCGCCGACCATCGACTTTAATTCGTTTTTCAATGGGATCTGTAAAAGGAAACAACTCTTCGGCTACAGCGTGACCCAGCACAACAACTTTTCTACCGACCTTGACATCTTCATGCGAGAGGTTTCGGCCAAGGCGGACGTAATGTGTATTATTTTCCGGATACTCAGGCGTGCCACCACATATTGTAAGATTCGAATTGGTAGATATATTTTTATATTTAGCCTTATAGCCAAAGTCCCACAGCTCGGACCCCACCAAGTCAACGGTCTTGACTTTTTCACGAATGGCATCGGCCTGAGCGACGGTCACGACTTTTCTTTTCATAATTTTGCGCTGCTCTTCTTCACTGGTTGGGCCGCCGGCTGCAAACTTTTGCACCTGAAAGGTGCGAGTACCCAGAACGCTCATCTCTTTTTCAATGGTCTTCTGGATGACAGAAATGCCGGTCATCACTGCAATAATCGAAGCCACACCGGAGATAATGCCAATCAAAGTTAAGAAAGAGCGCAATTTGTTTGCCCTAATTGCAGACAGCGCCATTTTAAATGCTTCCCAAATTTGCATATTAACCTCTGTAATCTAAATCAAGAACAGATGATAGAATCTATATTATTCAGAATGTTTAGTTCGTTCCTTCGCCACTATTCAGCAGTGAAAAGCGTGTGCATGCAAAACTTCAATTTTGCTTTGTTTCACAACGCTAAAGCATTGCACCCCAATATCAAAGACTAAACAATTACGCTTATTCATACCTTAGGGCATCGATTGGGTTGAGTTTTGCTGCTTTTAATGCAGGAATGAACCCGGACAAAACACCGGTAGCGACAGACACAAGGATGGCAACGCTCACAATCGGCAATGAAAGGCTGGCCGGCATCACAAGTTTACTGATAAGCGCAGTCGCGCCTATTGACAACAAAAGCCCTATTAGGCCACCGATTAAACAGATGATAGATGACTCAAACAGGAATTGTGACAAAATTGAACGTCTTTTTGCACCAATCGCTTTGCGGATGCCGATTTCCCGTGTCCGTTCAGTGACAGAAACAAACATAATGTTCATCACACCAATACCGCCGACAAAAAGTGAAATGCCGGTTATCACAAGTCCGATCGAAACGATCACGCCCATGACACTATTGTACGCCCCAACGAGCTGGTTCATTTGATTGATTGAAAAGTCATCTTCCTCAGCAGGCTTGAGCTTGCGAATTTTGCGCATTTCCCCAATAACCTCAAATTCAAAATCGCTCAGACTTATGTGCGGTGCTGCCTTAACAGCAATATTTAAATCACGATTTCTGCTGCCGAATGATTTTGCAAACGCTGAAATGGGAATAAATATTTGTTTATCGAAATTCGGACCACCAAAAAAGCCGGCACTACCCTGCTTTTCCATCACACCAACGACACGATAATTATGACGGCCAATCTTCATTTTTTTGTTGATTGGGTTAACATCACCGAAAAGCAGATCTTTGATTTCCGAACCAATCACACAGACATTTCTTTTGAACTGGACATCAAAAGGTGTCAGGAACCTGCCATCACCCGGCACAGAAGACGAGACCATCAATTGCTTATCTGTGGTCCCAATAATGGTGGTACCTTCCAATGTTTTAGAACGATACTTTACGTTTTTGTTCGTGTTGGTTGAAGGATTAATTGCTTTCGCGCTTGTTAAGCGCTGTTCCAGTTTTTCGACTTCCTTTAAATCCAGATTCTTTCTGTTCCTGAAACTCAAGAAATTGCCTGTGATAATCCAGGGCCTTTTCGAAACATAAAGTACGTCCGAACCCAATGCAGAAATACTCTCCCGGAAATTGTTTCCCAAGCCATTGGCCGCGGTCATGGTCGTCACAACAGCTAGAATACCAATCACTATTCCCAAGGTTGTCAACACGCCACGCGATTTATTTGCCTTAATTGCAGTCAGAGCCATTCTGAATGACTCTGAAATGTCATAAAACGATTTCATCTTTACACCCATTAAGCTCAATTAAGCACTACGTCAGCGTTTCTGCCCACTCTATTAGGTCTAACGTCGGACTCTACTTGCCCATCCCTCAACTTGACAATCCGGTGCGCATGTTCAGCTATTTCTTGTTCATGCGTTACCAGAATAATGGTATTGCCCGCCTTGTGCAGGCCATCCAAAATAGCCATAATTTCACGACCGGTGACACTGTCCAGATTACCGGTTGGCTCATCGGCGAGAATGATTGTTGGCTTGTTAACCAATGCTCTGGCAATGGCCGCACGTTGACGTTGTCCACCTGAAAGTTCTGTGGGCTTATGCGTTGCCCGATCTGTAAGTCCGACTCTTTCAATGGCGTCATTTGCCATGAGTATCCGCTCTGCCGGTGGTGTTCCGGAGTAGACGAGCGGTAATTCCACATTATGAAAAACCGTCGCACGTGGGATCAGGTTAAAAGTCTGAAAAACAAAGCCAATTTTTTGATTTCGTATTTCTGCCAACTGGTCATCATTCATTTTGCTGACGTCTTCACCCTCAAGGTAATACTCACCCGAAGTTGGCGTATCCAGACAGCCCAACACATTCATCATGGTCGATTTACCCGAACCGGAGGGCCCCATGATGGCAATATATTCATTTTCTTCTATACTCAAAGAAACGCTTTGCAACGCGTGCACCGCCTCGGTTCCCATCATATAAGTTTTGCTGACATTCTGTATTTCCAAAGCCATTATATCTGCCTCAATCAATATTCAGTCTATTGATAATTTATTATTTACCCTCTGACTCCGTAGCCTTTTTGTCATTGTTGACCACAACATCCATGCCATTTTTTAGATCTCTACTAATGGCGCGGTAACTCCCTGTCACGATTTCATCATCCGCAGACAGCCCGGAAACAATTTCAATATTAGTCTCGCTTTGAATGCCGCTTTTTACTTGTTTGGCCGTAACAATACCGTCTTTGACGACAAAAACCACTTCAACGTAGCCGTCTTTGTCAGCTTTATACTCCTGTTCATCCGTTTCGTCAGCGATGGCCGCTCCGTTCTCCTTGGTCTTCTTCAGCAATTGTTCGGGCGTCCTGACTGCCACACAGTGGATTGGGACACTGAGCACTCCTTCCTGTATCTCGGTAACAATATCACCGCTGGCCGTCATACCAGGTCTTAGCGTGCTGCTTGGATTTAGCAAAGAAATTATGACTTCAAATTCTGTTTTTTGATCGACCGAGCCTGCCCCGGTAACTCTGGCGCTATTGGCGATTTCTGTTACAATACCCTCGAATTTCTTGCCTTGAAGTGCGTCAACTTCAATGGATGCAGTGTCGCCGATGGAAATTGCAACAATATCGTTTTCATCAACATTGACCAAAGCCTCCATCCCAGCCAGATTTGAAACGACCATGATCACGTCTTCCTGAAACTGTGATCCCAACGCGATTTCCCCGATCTCCTTGTTCAGTTCGCTGATTGTGCCTGTCATGGGTGAATAAATCGTGGTTTTGGAAAGGTCATCCGCAGACTGCTTTAAAGATGCCTTGGTTTGCTCAACCTGATCCAGCGCAGACTGATAACGCGCTTTTTCAACCTGGTATGCAGCATTGTTTTGATCCAGCATTGCCTGGGACTCAAGATTTTTAGAAAACAATTCCTTTGTTCGAGCGAGATCCTTCTCGGCCTTGTTCATATTTTCTCTGACGAGTTCAGCATTTGATTGGCTGGAACGCAAACCGGCAGCCGCCCTTTCAACTGCTGCAGAAAAACGCTCACGATCCAACTCAACAAGGAATTGTCCTTTTTCAACCCAGTCGCCTTCTTTGATCTCGATGCGGGTGATCTTCGCTGCTACATCGGCGCTGATCTTGACTTGCGTTTTCGGTTGAATTCTCCCACTCGCCGTCACAGTTTGTACTACTTTTTCACGCTTGACTTTCGCTGTTTGAACTTCCAGTTCATCGCTCTTACTCTTGTTAATATTAATGACAACGAGGACCGCAATCACAACCGCCAAGCCTGCAAACAAGAGAACCTTCTTTCTGGACATACTCTCTCTCCACTGTTACTTCTCACCATAAGGCGATATTTATCAGACGATTTTGTCACGACATGCTCGCACGATACGTTATCGTTAAGCTTCTAAAAAACTGAACGCCACTTCGTCTGATGTATTTATTTATGTTAAATTGCCCACCGGAAAATTACCAATACGGGCCGGCAATAAAACCATTACGGGGCCATCCAGGATATGTTGCAATGTACTTGATTAAAATTATACCGCGCCGCTCTTTTCACAGGCTTTGTGCTCTCACCAAGCCCATGAATGCGCGTCTTCCCGAGAAGTCCCGCCTAAACTGGCGGGCAGCAGAATGCATGAACAGCGAATGTCCCACAATGACATTCGTTTTCAGGCGAAGCAGGCTGCTTCTCAAAATACAAAACAAAAAAATCTGGTTGAACTGCAGAAATGCGGTGGGTGAACCCGGTTACCCTTTGAAGAATGATGCGAAACTCACCGAAGCGATAGTACGAAATAATTGAACTTCTTAGTGCCGGCTATCCCAACGTCCCATAGGAATGAGTTCCGAAGCACGACCGGGTTTGTTACCGCTAATTGCAACAACGCCCCAAGTATCTTTTCCGGAAAAAGTCGCCGTGAATATCACTTGAATATTTTCATAGTCTGGCAGGCCGGCATCGAAACTTCCATGCAGCAATTCCGGGTTGAGCCGCTGGGAAAAGTTAACCGGGCCTGTTCCGCCAGTCAACTTTGCTGTTATTGTTTCTTTGAACACGCTGTCGGCCGTCGAAAAAAGCACCTCGACCTCAACTTCTATTCGCGCGGGTAGATCGGGTGCCGCAGAGCCTGGGGGCGCCGGGCGCGCCGGGTGGCAGATGATCTCACCGTCCTTGTAGCTTACCTGAATATCCGCTGTTGTTGGCTTTGACAGACCCAGTGCAACGCTATACTTTGCCTCCACCAGCGATAACACGGCTTCAGCGGTTAACTCACCGCATGGCTCTGACAACGAGGCAAGGGTTACCGGTTTTGTGGGACTGGTCTCCCCTTTTTCCTGACTACAACCGTTATTTACAGTCATGCTCATAACTAAAATAACTAAAAGTTTAACTGATATTATTCGCATTGGAAATCCTTTCACAACAGATAACTAACATCATATTCACTATATCGCTCAATTAAGCAGGCTATTTCAAATATAGCGAGCAGACTTGTTAAATTAAACCAATGCCCAGACCAATCGCAATGCAAAAAAGCATAATGGAAACAAAAATTCTCACGGCTTTCATGGTAATCTTGCCCAAAATACGTCTTCCAACGTAAGCGCCGACAAAAGCCGATATCACAGCAGTCAAGAGAAGTGACCAATTTTCTTCAGCCAACACGTGTAGATAGCGGGAACTATACAGAGCCAGGCGACTGACATCGACAAAACAGGCAATGGTAACACCGGTGGCAACAAAGCTCTCCTTATCAAGACCGCACTTAAGCAAAAACAAACTTCTCAAAGCACCCTGATGCCCGGAGAGTCCGCCAAAAAAACCACTTAAGAGACCGCCGCCAGGTAAATACTTTTTGTCGAAAGCGAGTCGCTTGAACTGTGGAAGATACTCAAAAAACGTAAAAAGGATGATAAGTACCGCAATCATCAATTTCACCGGCACCACATACAAAACGCGATTTCCTAAAGTATAACCGACAAGCGGTTGCAGGTCAGAAAACCAGAGCAGCGCCCAGGCCCCCAAAAAAGCTGCCAACATTGCCGGCAAGCCAAATCGAAGGAGAATATCTTTATTTGCATGTTTGCCGAGCAAGAACAGTTTGAAAATATTGTTGAGTAAATGAACAACGGCAGTCATGCCGATTGCGACATCCACCGGAAAGAATAAAGTAAAAGCCGGAAGCAAAAGTGTGCCAAGCCCAAACCCAGAAAAAAGGGTCAGGCCTGAAGCAAAAATTGCCACCACACCAATAATTACATATTCCACAAATAAAAACTCCTTTTATTTAATGGCAAAAGCAGGCTCCAGCCGAAACCGACCTTAATTCTAATTTTCGGCCGGAGCCTTTATCAAAACCTACATTTCTCCATACGGCATTTTCGGTGTTTTTCCCAGGAGGCGCGAATAAACCGTTAAAGCGCCGCGGTGGTGTGCCGTGTGGTCTGAAAGTGCGCCCACAACGATAAAGCGTGGGCCTTGCATAATGGGGCCATCTGCCAGCGGCAGTTGCAATTCCTCATCTGTTTTCGCACCAATCACATCGATGCCATTGGCAACTGCTTTATTGAACCATGAACGCGCTTGTGTGAGTGATGTGCAATCCAGCGCGATTTTAATCTGTGCATCAAACTCCAGATCAAATCCCTTGGGATTAAACATACCATCAATAAACCAGTCAATACTCTGCGCGACATGTGCTACCTGCTGCGCAGTCGTGTACAGACCCTCTTTCGGTGCAAACCCGGAATCCTCTTCGGTAAGGCACTCGGTGCTTCTGTCAAAAAATTCTTTTGCCGCACTAAGCTGCTGAATTAATCCTTCGTTCATCATGATGTCGTTCCTTTTTTTGTGTGATTTTAATTTTGCCGGTTAACCCTCGCGGGAATAGAGGCCTTGCATAAACGTGGCCCATTGTTCGCCATCCTGTGTAATTTCCATCTTAAATCGGTATTTCCCATCCTCAAGAACTTCGAAAACAGCCCTGCTCTTTCCTCCCTGAGGCATGTCGCAAGTCACAGTTAATACGTTGCCATCGAAGTGACCTTTGTACTCGTTAACAGGCGTCCCCATGGAATCGAACCAGTGCATAAAATAACATTCCTGAAGCGAATTCCAACTAAACACGCCATGTCCACGAAAACTGACGCTCCCTTCTCGTTCCTGCACATAATCCTGCACAACAACAAAGCCATCCAAGTCAACCCGATTCTCAATTCTTCCAGTGGCAACGCCGCCGACCGGATCCCAGGGAGAAGGGGATATTTTTTCCTCGCCGAACCAGCGACCGGCGAACCGATGCAACTGCGCATGATTTTCATTTGGCTTGGGCATTTCCACGACAATTTCTCCTATATTAAAATAAGACCTGAATTGAGCAACTCCTGTTTAACCTCGTTGGAAGTAAAAACTTATCCCTATTCTCTGGAACCCGTGCCACTCAATTCAAGTGAGACCGTGTTTATAATCAATATCCTAAAAATAACCGGCCGTGGTGACAACTGTATGTCAGCAGGCTGTTATTTTTTTTCATTCTCATAAAGCCGATATATTTTTTCCGCCGCAGCACGCAGTCGTTTCTTGAGTGATTGCGGCGAAACGACCCTGGCTTTATCGCCATAGGCAAGAAGCGTTCCGAGCATAAAATCCAAACTCGGCACAACGAAAGTCATAATAACACTGGACTTTAGCTGCTTTTCGGTAATCAAACCAAATTGATGGCGCTCACGCACGTATCTTGCAGTGTCATTTACAAACTCAACTTGCACCTCAACGGCATTTTCGGTATCATAAAATGTGGCCATAAAATCTTTGAGAGAATAGCCTTTTCGCGGAACAAACCTGTCTTCACGCACCTGTAATGTCCTAATTCGATCGATACGAAAGTCACGGAAATCTTCACGTAGCCTGCAAAATGAGATCAGATGCCAGTGCCTGGAGTAAAACAGCAGCCCGAGCGGTTCGACTTCTCGTTTTGAGAACGAATCACGGTGGTGAGAAAAATATTCCATTGACAAAACCTGCCTTTTGACCACCGCCTCCTGAATGCTGGTCATGCTGTCATCCCGAAAACCATCTCTGGCTTGTTGCGGCTGCAGAAGAACCTCCGTGACTTCCTGAAGCGATTCCAAATAATCGCGAGTCTCAATGGGAAGCACAGATTGAATTTTCATTAAAGCTGATTCGGCGTTTCTGACAATGGAGGAATCAGTTAGCTTTTCGACAAACTTACCACCAACAAACAAAGCACTCGCCTCATCGGCGGTGAACATTACGGGCGGCAAATGGTAGCCCTCGACCAGGCTATATCCCTCTCCTGCTTCAGCGGCAATCGGTATACCGGCTTCCGACAACGCATTCATGTCACGATAAACGGTACGAATGCTGATTTTGAAATACTCAGCTATGTCTTTGGCGCGAACAATCTTTCTGCTTTGCAAAAGCAGAACAATTGCAACGAGGCGATCGATTCGGTTCATTTGGTGATTCGCATTTAGTCTTTCTTCTATAAAATACGGGAACTAGGACCAGAAGCAATTCCTTTTATAAAATGGCTGGATACCCGAATTGCTCCAAAATTCAAAAAAATTTTATCCAACCTTTCCCTTGAAATTTGAGTTAAAGATATTAAATTCGTAGGCGCTTATCTACTATTTTGATTTAAGATTTATGGACTGCAAAACTTACAAAATAATCGGCGAAATACTACCTGAAAGATGTATAAAGACCTAATTTAGTGTCTGACCGAAAACTCGAATCGCTCTGTCATTCCGGCTTTCTTTTATGCCGAAACCTTATGATTTGAGTAGAAAATTCCCGCGCAAATGATTACGGGAATGACTGCACGGGGGTGTTTTGGTTCAAACACACTTTAACATTTTAACTAACTCTAATTTTAAAAATGAGTCAGCAAACATTTAACTACGGAAAAGACAACCTCAGTGTGGGCCTGGCGCTGGAAATCGTTCATGGAGAACGGCAAGGACAAATTCCTTCTGATGTGGCGACTCGCATTCTGGATAGCCGTGCTGCCGTTGAAACCATCGTTGCCAGCGGAAAAATTGTCTACGGCATCAACACCGGCTTTGGCCCGCTGTGCACAACCTTGATTTCAGAAGAAGACACCCGAAAATTGCAATACAATATTCTTCGCAGCCACAGCGTTGGCATGGGCGACAACATTCCAAAGGAAGTTGCTCACCTCATGCTTGTGTTAAAAATGCAGGCGCTTGCGCAAGGCTACTCAGGAATTGCCATGTCAACGCTCGAACGCATCAACTGGCATATCGAGAAAAACATCATCCCGGCGGTGCCCGAACAGGGTTCGGTTGGCGCGTCCGGCGACCTGGCGCCATTAGCGCATTTATTTCTGCCGCTGATCGGGCTGGGAAAATGTTACTACAAAGGGGAGCTCATCGACACGAGCAAAATCTTTCAAGAAGAAAATCTGCAACCGCTGGAACTTGGGCCAAAAGAGGGTTTGGCATTGATAAACGGCACCCAGTTTATCGCGTCTTTTGCCGTAAAAGCTGTTGAGCGTCTTCTCAACTGTCTTGATGCTGCCGACATTATCGGCGCGATGACTCTGGAAGGCCTGCTGGGCTCTACGCGGCCATTGAGTGCAGATTTACACAAACTAAGACCCTATAAAGGTAGTCAACTCGTCGCACAACGCCTGAGCCAGCTCCTGGAGTATTCGGAAATGGTTGCCTCGCACGCCAATTGCGACCGGGTACAAGACCCCTATTCGTTGCGCTGTATGCCGCAAGTGCATGGGGCCTCGCGAAATGCCTGGCTGCACCTGAAGGAAACGCTGACAGTTGAGCTTAACGCAGTCACCGACAATCCTGTGATTTTGGATGAAAACAACACGATCAGCGGCGGTAATTTTCATGGGCAACCGCTGGCCTTGCCGCTTGACTATGCCACGCTGGCTACGAGTGAACTCGGCAATATTTCGGATCGGCGCACTTATCTCCTCCTTGAAGGCATCGAAGGATTGCCCAAACTCCTGATGAAAAACACCGGCATCAACTCCGGCTTCATGCTGCCTCAATATACTTCAGCAGCACTGGTTTCCGAGAATAAAAGTTTATGCTTTCCACCTAGCGCAGATAGTATTCCGACTTCGCTTGGCCAGGAAGATCATGTCAGCATGGGCAGCATCAGCGCTCGGCGCGTCAATCAAGTTATCGATAATCTTGAAAAAATATTGGCAGTTGAACTCGTTAGTGCGGCCCAGGCGTTCGACTACCGCCGTCCCATGAAATCGGGAAAAATTCTTGAGGTGTGCCACTCACTCATAAGAGAAAACATCGATCATGCCGAAGAAGATCGTATTTTTGCCGACGATCTTGAGGCAGCCAGAATGCTTATCGCCAATAAGAATCTGGTGCAAACAGCAAATAATGCAGCAAAACAAGCGGGCATAAATTTAGGAGGGACACACAGTGAACGTTTCGGACTTTATTAAGAAATACGCAAATCATCCACACTACGAAGCGCCAACGGGCACGCAATTACATGCTCAATCCTGGCAGACTGAAGCACCGTTGCGCATGCTTCTAAACAATCTGCACGCTGAAGTGGCGGAAGATCCGGAACGGTTGGTCGTTTACGGCGGCATTGGTCAGGCCGCGCGCAATGTAGAGGCATTACAGCGGATTATCGATTTTTTGCTGCACCTGAAACAGGATGAAAGCCTGTTGGTTCAATCCGGCAAACCAGTCGGCGTAGTGCGCACGCACCCGGAAGCGCCACGTGTCCTAATCGCCAACAGCAATTTGGTGCCGCACTGGGCGACCTGGGAGCATTTTAATGAATTGCGTGAGCGCGGTTTGATGATGTACGGCCAAATGACCGCCGGAAGTTGGATCTATATCGGTTCGCAAGGTATTCTCCAGGGCACCTATGAAACCTTTGTGGCCTGTGGCGAGAAACATTTCAATGGAAATTTACAACATAAGCTGCTGGTCTCGGGCGGACTTGGCGGCATGGGCGGGGCGCAACCGCTGGCCGCAACCATGGCAGGTGCTACTTTTCTCGGCGCCGATGTCGATCCTGAACGCATCAAAAAAAGGCTGGATTCGCGTTATATCGACCGCATGACCGAGGACTATGAAGAGGCCAAAAACTGGGCGCTCGAAGCAGCCGAAAAAGGCGAGGCCATTTCAATCGGCCTGGTTAGTGACATAGGCGATCTGCTCGAACGTTTGATTCAAGATAATATTACACCCGAAATCCTCACCGATCAAACTTCAGCGCACGATCCCATCAACGGCTATGTCCCCAATGGTTTGACATTGGACCAAGCAAATCAATTGAGAAAATCTGAACCGGAAACTTATCGCCAACATTCCTTGAAAAGTATGGCACGGCATGTTGCCTTCATGCTCGAACTGCAAAAAAGAGGCAGCCGCACCTTTGACTACGGTAACAATCTGCGCGAATTTGCCAGACAGGGCGGCGAAGTAAACGCCTTTGATTTCCCCGGATTCGTGCCGGATTATATCCGGCCGCTTTTTTGCGAAGGTAAAGGTCCTTTCCGCTGGGCAGCTCTTTCCGGTGCTCCGGAAGACATTTATGCCACAGATGAAGCGTTGATTGATGCCTTTCCAGAAAACAAGCACATGATAAACTGGTTGCGCGAGGCTCGCGACAAAATCTCCTTTCAGGGCCTGCCGTGTCGCATTTGCTGGCTCGGCCTCGGTGAACGCGAAAAGGCAGGTGTTATTTTTAACGACCTCGTAAAAAGTGGAAAAATCAAAGCGCCGCTGGTAATTGGTCGAGACCACCTCGATTGCGGTTCCGTTGCATCTCCATATCGGGAAACCGAAGCCATGAAAGATGGCAGCGATGCCGTCTCCGACTGGCCGCTGCTAAACTTGATGTCAAACACAGCCGGAGGCGCTACCTGGGTTTCTTTTCACCACGGTGGTGGTGTTGGCATGGGCTACTCGCAGCACGCCGGCATGGTCGTTTTAGTGGATGGCAGCGAACGCGCTGAACGTTGCATTCGGCGTGTGCTCTACAATGATCCGGCAATGGGAATTTTCAGGCATGCGGACGCCGGCTATGAAAAGGCGATTGAAGTGGGAAAACGCTTTGACTTGAAAATGTAGAGAATAAAGGGAAAAATGCAATCCTGAATCATTCACAAAAATTAACATGGTTTCGTTTCTTATCCGCGTGAATCCGTGGCCAACAATTTTACAGCTTTACCGCGTTATGAAAAATTCGGCCAACACACCATAGTAACGAAACGTAAAGACTAAACTGAGGTCAAAATATTGTCGCGGAAACTAATCGGGCCTTTCACGCAAATCCTCACAATGGACCATCTGCCGCTAAAAGGCCCACTCCAGGATGAAGCACTGCAAATTATTTCCGAGGGCGGCATAGTTGTCGAAAACGGCACCATCCGCAAAGTAGGCGCGTTCGCCGATCTTCAGAAAGAAGCAGACAACGCTGTGCTCGAAGAAATTACCGAACCGTTGGTCTGTCTGCCGGGCTTTATCGACTGCCACACACATATTTGTTACGCCGGTTCCCGGGCCGGGGACTATGCGATGCGCGTCGCTGGAAAATCATACTTGGAAATTGCAAAGGCAGGCGGTGGTATTTTAGAGTCTGTTCGCAAGACTCGAGCAGCGTCCCAAAAAGAGCTTGAGAGGCGCATGTCTGCGCGCTGCGAACGTCTCCTCTCAGAAGGCGTGACCACCTGTGAGGTCAAAAGCGGTTATGCCCTGAATGTCGAAGACGAATTGAAAATGCTGCGAGCCATTCATGTTGTCAATAAGAAACAGGCGATTGATCTTGTGCCCACATGTCTTGCTGCTCACATGCCGCCAAAGGATTTTGTCGGCTCGCCCTCTGAGTATTTGCAGATGATTGCCTCCCAGTTATTGCCACAAATTCTTTCCGAAGGGTTAGCCAAACGCGTTGACATTTTTATCGAAGACAGCGCCTTTGCAACAGAAGAAGCCAGGCCGTACCTTATGCAAGCGCAAGAAATGGGGTTTGCGCTAACCTTGCATGTGGACCAGTTTACCCCAGGCGGCAGTTTTCTGGCCGTAGAATTAGCAGCCGCTAGCGCTGACCATCTTGAAGCAAGTACGAACAGGGAGGTACAAGCGCTGGCTAATTCCGACGTTATTGCGGTTGTTTTACCGGGGGCGTCACTCGGACTTGGCTATCCATTTGCACCGGCCAGAAAACTGCTGGACCACGGCGCTGCACTTGCCATCTCCACAGATTGGAATCCCGGTTCTGCCCCCATGGGTGATTTGTTAATGCAGGCGGCAGTGCTTGGTGCTGCTGAGAAACTCACCACCGCGGAGACTTTATCCGGAGTGACTTTCCGGGCGGCTGCGGCCTTGGAATTAACGGATCGGGGCGTGCTTACCAAAGGTAAAATCGCAGACTTTATCGGTTTCCCTTGTGAGGATTATCGGGAAATTTTATATCAACAGGGGAAATTAAAACCTGACCTTATTTGGAAGGCCGGGGAAACGGCATAGCTGTTATTGTCATCCCATGCACGCAGGCTTTACATCTGCCGGCCTCACAGAGTCTGTCACCAGCTCACTCTAAAACCAAAGCCAATCAGTAGAGTAAATTCTTAATGAATAAAGATTGGTTTCATTTTTATTTCTGTTGTCCATTCGCGCCTATCTTGCAGGCCGATCAAAAACTTCGTTTACTTTATTTCATTTACCCCTGTTTCTTCCATCCTGAAACTACTCACGTATATCAATCAAGCCACTGAGCTCACAAAGACAATTCTAATCCGGATCAAACCGCCTGACTTTTCAATAAAACAAAGCAAAACTAAAATTCTGCACACCGTAGCCTTTTAGGCCTGCTGAGTAACTCTTGGATACAATTACTCAGCGATTGAGGGTGGTTATGCTGAATAGCTGCCCATGAACATTGGAGAAAAACAAGCAAAGCAGCCAAACAAGCCTCTTTTAACCTGAATTATTCATGAAATCCAAAATTTGCAGTCAATTTGATACTTCGGGATAACATCCCTCTGCTTTTCGCGCTGGACGAGCGAAAACCTGTCTCCCTTCAAAGGGATACCCTCAATCCCCATTCGAAGAGGGAAAGTTTGTGAAGCGTCCAGCGAACAAATCAGGGGGGATGTCTAGCGCACATACCTTTAAAAGCTCGCTATAGGCACTTGCTGCCTGAAATAACTATTTGTGAATTATTTAAGTTAAGTAGTGTTTGAACGAAAACATTCCCGCGATCATTTGTGCTGGAACCTCCTGCTCAAATCATGAGATTCCAGCATAAAAGAAAATCGAAATGACAGAACTATTTGAATTTTTGCGCAAACACCAAGTAGATGCTATTAGGGTTGCCGGGTTCAAAATAAATAAAAAAGGTAAAAAAGTCATTTTTTTTGAGAGGAAATGCCAGTTCATGTTGTCTATTATAGTGAGGCTGTCAAGGAAGACCGGCCTCTTTTCTTTTTTCATCGTTACCTCTTCCGGTGTAAGGATGAAAGGGCTGCCGCAGTCTCCCGGGCATTGCCCTTTTATTTTGTACCCCATGCTTGCAACTCACCACAAAAATTCCTACACTCCCGCTTTCATTTAAACACATAGCACAAATGCCACGCAAAAAGCAAAATAAAATACTCGAAGTGGACTCACTTCCAAACGTATTTCATACTCAGCCGGAAGAAAGCACCCCCTGGCTTACCGATTATTTACCACAGGGCAAACCTCTTATTCTCGAAATCGGCTGTGGCCGGGGCGACTACACCATCAAGCTGGCTCAAGCCTACCCTAATCAAAATTTCGTTGGGGTCGATGTCAAAGGTGCCAGGCTTTGGACCGGCGCAAAGTGGGCTTCCCAGTTACAGGTTAATAATGTCGCGTTTCTACGTGCGCGAGCAGAATTGTTGTATAACTACTTTGAAGAAAATCAGGTAGCCGAAATCTGGATTCCATTTCCGGATCCATTTCCTAAAACAAAAAACACAAAATGGCGGGTGACTTCACCAGCTTTTCTAAATGCAAATCGACAAATACTGAAAAAGGGTGGTAGAGTTCACCTCAAAACTGATAATCTGGCGTTTTATGAGTACACACTTGGTGAACTTAAGAAACATAACTTCTCGATTCATCACGAATCTCTGGACATTTACAACAACTCCGGTCTCACCGGCGCCGTCATCGAAATACAAACCAAGTACGAAAAACAACATCTCGCGGACGGCCGAACCATCAAATATATCTGTTTTGGATTTGAATAGAAAACTCCCACTAATTCAGCGTTTCCTCAATCCTTATCTAACTTGATTAATTCACAAATCGACAATTTACAGTCATAAATTACGAGTCGGGTTGTCACTCAGGAGGCTTCTTTGTAATAAAGTAAACTGCTGTGAATCAAAAGGATTTCTCCTGAATGACAAAGATGTTGTGAATTATTCAGGGCAAAATATTTTTCCCTTACAATCCTTGACAAAAGATCAGGTGCGTATTTCATTTTTTCAGACCATCATGGCAATGTGACAGCCGCAGTCTGTCACGCCTGACAGGTTGAATGTCGATATCTTCAATTTTGTCTGATTTCAGTTTTGGCATGGGGTTTGCCAAGTCATATCACGGAAATTGAAATCAATAAGGTTTATAATAACAATTATTTAGGAGGCTATCATGCTAGTCAAATTTAATCCGCTCAATTCAGCCGTAGCTCGCGATTCATTCTTTGGCGATTTTTTTCCAACTGTTGAAAAGGCTTTCGAGCCAAAAGTTGATATCCGGGAAAATGACAAGGAATTCGTTGTCAGCGCTGAATTGCCAGGTCTTAACAAGGAAGATTTCAAGCTCACAGTCGAGAACAATGTATTAATTCTCGAAGGCGAGAAAAAAGTGGAACACGAAGAAACAGAAGAGGGCTACTACCAAAATGAGCGCTTTTCCGGTGCCTTCAAAAGATCTTTCAGACTGACAGACAGTGTCAACAGTAAGAAGATTGACGCAGATTTCAAAAACGGTGTTCTCACAATTACGATTCCCAAGGCAGAAAAGGCCAAACCAAAGGAAATAGAAATCAAAATCAACTAATAAACAAGAACACACTCACGTAAAGGCTCTGCCACTCAGGCAGGGCCTTTGTTGTTTGTAGAAATGCCCAAATTTATCAAACCTGCCGATAGGATACCTTGCTTCGATGTAACTTGTTCAGCTATTTGTTTTTGGCTATTAGCTGTTGGCCTTCAATTTTTGAGGATTTAAGCTTTAAGTTTTGTTTGGCTGTAACGTGATTACCATAGACTTCTATTTTGTAAACCTCAATCTGTTGATATGTTTCCAGATTTCTTCGGCTCGGTCGAAATGACCAGACTGGGCGTTTTCGGTCAAGCATTAACAAACGAATTGATTTTTTTGCCAATCACCATCAGCTTCTGAGCAACTCATATATCGTTACGCCTCAATTGAAACTGCCAAAGCAGTTCGAGGGCTGAATGGTTACGATTCTATATAAATGCAGGTTTTTCCACACCATGTTGCAACCACCACATTCCTTTTGACATTCGTCCTTTGTTTGGCTATATTTGCAGCTATGAAGAACTACTTTGATCCCCCAAGCGATGCAAAAAAGAAAGGGCAAAAATTGCAAATAGATGAGGAAGTTAGACCCGAGCAATTCTATCAGCGTGGTCTTGGCCTGAAGAAGGAAGTGGAAGAACTATTAAACCGCGAGTATTTCAGCGATTTGATAGCCTACCTGCGTGTTCATGATAATACTTTAACTGCGGGCAACGTCACCATTCACCTTGCTCGCGAATTCGGTTTCTGCTATGGCGTGGATCGGGCGGTCGAATATGCTTACCAAGCCAGGGAGAAATTTCCCGATCGCAGAATTTTTATCACCGGCGAGATTATCCACAACCCCCACGTCAACAATCGCCTGCTTGAAATAGGCATACAATTTCTAAGCGGCCAATACAGCGACGGTATGACAGATGATGATTTACTTAAAAACGATGTCGTAATCCTGCCGGCCTTTGGTGTATCAATTCAAGAATTTCAAAAGCTAAGGCAACGCGGTTGTGTCTTGGTTGACACAACATGCGGATCTGTTTTGAATGTCTGGAAACGTGTGTCTTATTACGCTAAAAACGATTACACTTCAGTCATTCATGGCAAATATTATCACGAAGAAACTATCGCCACCAGTTCCCAAGCCCTAAAGTATGACCAGGGTCGATATCTGATCGTTCGCGATATGAAAGAGGCAAAACTGGTATGTGATTACCTTGTAAGCGGAGGCAACAAGGCAGAATTCATGGCGACTTTTGAAAAATCCATGTCTCCAAACTTTGACCCGGATGTTGACCTTAGCAAAATTGGTGTGGCGAACCAAACAACCATGCTAAGCAAAGAATCTCTGGCGATTGCCGACCAGCTCAAAGCTGCGATTGCTGTCAAGTATGGCAGTGACAACCTTGATGACCACTTCCAAACATTCGATACAATCTGCAGCGCAACCCAGGAGCGGCAAGATGCCGTACTTGATCTGGGGAAACAGCATAATCTCGATTTAATGCTGGTCATTGGCGGCTATAACAGCAGTAACACAAACCATCTTGCCGAAATATCTTCCCGGCACACCAGAACTTTCCATATCGACGCTCCCGCCCGTATTTCGGAGGATGGTACCATCCACCACAAAATAATCGGCAGCCAGGATACGCGAGTAACTGAGAACTGGCTTCCCGCAGGAGCCGTGGCCATTGGAATAACGGCCGGCGCATCGACTCCAAACAACAAGATTGGTGAAACCATTGAACGCATCATGCTGCAACGTGGCCTGCAACTTTCGGACTACCTCAATCGAATGTAAGCTCGAATCTGGGACTCTGGCTTTACCCCGGCCCTTGCTCTACCATTGGCTTCGCCCATTGACCTTTTCTTAATAACAAAGCTCACAGCTTTTTGTTGTCACAAACATCCAAACACTGACGCAGATGGAAGAACTTGTTCATCAATTAAGAAAAAATATCACAGGCGAAGTCCGCTTTGATCAGACTTCCCGTATTTTGTATAGCACCGACGCCAGCATCTATGAAGTCGAACCACTCGGTGTTGTTATTCCCCGGTCTGCGGACGATATCCAGGCAACAATTGAGTTAGCAAGCAAGCATGCCATCCCCATTATACCGCGCGGAGGCGGTACGAGTATCGTTGGCAATTCCATCGGCAGTGGCATCATTCTCGACTGCTCAAAATATCTCAACCAGATTCTTGAGGTCAACCGTGAAGAAAACTGGGCCAAAGTGCAGCCTGGCGTTGTACTGGACCAACTCAATGCGCATTTAAGCCAATATCAACTCTATTTTGGCCCCGATGTCGCAACCAGCAGCCGCGCCAACCTGGGTGGTATGATCGGCAACAATTCCTCGGGCGCACGGTCAGTAGTTTACGGTAAAACACTGGATCACGTTCTTGAACTGCAAGTTTTACTTGCAAACGGAGAGGCAATCGGCTTGCGCTCTTTGAGCGACCCGGAATGGCAAAACAAGCTTGGCGAAAAAGTATTCCCGGAAATGCTTTATCGTCGCGTCGATGAAATTATTCAAAAAAATCGAAGCGAAATAAACAAGCGTTTCCCACAAATCATGCGCCGTGTGGCCGGGTACAATCTTGATGAATTTGTGCGGGAAAGTCACAACAATCTCGCGAAACTCATCGTTGGCTCAGAAGGCACACTCGCAGTTGTCACCGAGGCCAAGCTCAATCTTGTTCCCCTTCGTAAGCATGCTGCGTTGGCAGTGGTTCACTTCAAAGACATGTTCGATGCACTTGATGCTGTTGGCCCGATTCTCGATTTTTCGCCATCGGCCGTTGAGCTTCTCGACAAAAATGTGCTTGACTTAACGCGCAATACCCGGGCTTACGCTCGAAAGTTGAACTTTGTAGAAGGTTACCCGGCAGCGGTGTTGCTTGTGGAGTTTCAAGGAGATGCAAAGGAGCAAGTGGTTGACAAACTTGACAAGCTGGCACAGTTTCTCAGTAGCAGCAAAACCGGATACGCTTGCCACAAAGCAATTGAACCGGAGCAGCAAGCAGACGTCTGGTACATTCGCAAAGCGGGTCTTGGCCTGATCATGGGTTCAAAGTCACCGCGAAAACCAATCGGGTTTGTCGAGGACACAGCCGTGGCGCCGGAACGGCTACCTGAATTCATCAGACGTTTTGATGAGATTGTACGAGCAAATGGCACCGAGGCAGCATATTACGCACACGCAAGTGTCGGCTGCCTGCACATTCGCCCCAAGCTCAACCTCACAGAATCATCGGATGTTGCAGCCATGGCACAGATTGCTGACGAGGTAAGCAGCCTGGCTTTGGAGTTTGGTGGAACTATCAGCGGCGAGCACGGCGATGGCCTGGCGCATAGTTGCTGGAATGAAAAGATGTTCGGCAAACAACTTTATCAGGCTTTTCGGGAAATAAAACATGCCTTTGATCCTAAAAATATTCTCAATCCCGGCAAAATAGTGGATGCCCCGTTTCTGACCGAAAACTTTCGCCGGGCGGCAAAAACAACGCTGCCGGAAATGACAACGGCATTGGATTTCAGCAATGAAGGTGGTTTGGCCCAGGCCATTGAATTATGCAATGGCAACGCATTTTGTCGCAAAAAAGATGGTGGCAGCATGTGCCCGTCGTACATGGTGACATTGGAGGAAGAACATTCGACACGCGGCAGAGCAAATGCGCTTAGAGCCGTGTTAACCGGAAGAATTGACGAATCCGCTTTTGGAAACAAACGGCTCCACGACGTAATGGCGCTTTGCATCGCCTGTAAGGGCTGCAAAGGTGAATGCCCGACCAATGTTGACATGGCCAAGCTCAAATACGAATTCCTTTATCAGTATCATAAAGTCAACGGCCTGCCACTGCGCGATCGAATATTCGGCAATATTGAAGCGCTCAATCGGATCGGCTCTGCAACCGCACCACTGTCCAATCATTTGTTAGCAACATTGCCCGTGCGATGGCTTCTGCAATATTTTTTTGGCATTAGCAGCCAGAGAAAATTACCACCGTTTGCAAGACAATCGTTTACAAATTGGTTTAATCAGCGGCAGACGAAACCCTGTGAAAACACCAGGAAAGTGTTTCTTTTTAACGACACATTTATGACGTACAATTATCCCGAAACGGGGCGTGCCGCAGTGCAAGTACTTGAAGCTGCGGGCTTTGAGGTACACTTACCCAAAAAACGTTGTTGTGGCCGACCCTTTATTTCAAAAGGCATGTTAAAAGAAGCAAAAGCATGTGCACAATACAACATAGAAAAACTTTACCCGCTCGTGAAAGAAGGATACGCCATTGTCGGCTGCGAACCGAGTTGCATTCTCACATTTCGCGAAGAATACCCGGAATTGGTGAATGATGAACGCACCCGATTGATCGCAGAAAACACTTTTTTAATCGAGGAATTTTTGACGGAACCTGTCAATGCTACTGCATTAAAATCCGTGCTGGAGCCGGCAGGGAAACCTATTTTTCTACACGGGCATTGTCATGCAAAGGCACTTGTTGGAACCGAGCCAACTGAGGCGATGCTGAATCTGATTCCAAGCGCTCGAACACAGGTTGTGGACTCAGGTTGTTGCGGGATGGCAGGTTCGTTTGGTTTTGAGAAGGAGCACTACCAGATTTCTCTGGCAATGGGCAGACGTCGTTTGTTTCAGTCGATAGAGATGGCCGGCGAGGACTGCCATATCATTGCGCCAGGCGTTTCATGCCGGCAGCAGATCAAGCACGGGACCGGCAAACAAGCCAAACACCCGGTTGAGCTTCTGTCTGAGCATTTGACAAATATCTGAATAGGGCAATGGCTTAGTCTCTATTCTCGTGCGGCTTCAAAATCACGCCTTTGCCCTCCCGACCATTCATCTTCACTGTCAAAGGCGAATCAAACTGGAGGTGATGTACAAATTTCTTCTTTACACTGGGCTTGCAGGCGCTCAACCACTCCCAATCCACAATTCCATTTTCCGCATCAGGCGTTATGGTAAAGTAGCCGATCCGAAAAGAAGTGATGTTGTGAAAAAAATGGGAGCCTTGTGACGGTGCAACGCTGATATCCGCGAACCCAGCCTCAACAATCACACGGGCGCCGGATATCTGCTCCCACTTAGCCGGGATACCCAAAAAAGGATCCAGTGATCCCCAGCGGCCAAGTCCAATAAGCAAATAGGGCCGGCTTTGCTTGACGAGTTTTTGATTCAATTGGTTTACTTCGCTCGCAGCCTGCCGGGTCTGCATCCGGTCGAATTTTTCCGGCATCACAACTACAATATCCCTGATACTCTCAATGACCCCGTTCCCAAGCACCTTGTCGCTGCGGCAAATGATATCGGCTGGTTCAACATTATCGATATTAAGCGTTTCCATTTCATGTTTGATAACAAATGGCCGCATTTGCAGCAGTGCAAATTCCTTAAGTTGACCTTTCGGCGTGGACAGATTTGCAGCGAATTCGATTTCCACAGGCGTGGCCATTGCCCAACTGCCGAGTTCAAGCAGGCGCTCAAGTATTTCCGGCAAAGGAAACAACTTGTGTTTCAAGATCGGCGCAAATGTAACAATGCGTGTGCCTGACCTGGAGATGCCATCATAAATGGTGTGGTTTTCGTGTGAGTAAGTAGAGCCCGAGCAGGATAAAGTGCCGTCTTTTTCAGCAACTGCAATATCGTGAGATTCCACAAGCGTATCTTTCGTTTCGCTCAGGTCCGCCATGTGCCCTTTCAAGTTCAATGCATAAAACTTTTGTTGATTGTTTGCCAGCGCATCGTCAACAGAACTCAATTGCGGCAGATGTTGCGGATATTTTGGACAAAATCTAACATGTAAACCACCATCGACCACGGTTTTTCCAAGCCCGAGTGCGATTGCCGCGATAC
Source organism: Candidatus Zhuqueibacterota bacterium (assembly GCA_029262005.1). GTDB lineage: Bacteria > Zhuqueibacterota > Zhuqueibacteria > Oceanimicrobiales > Oceanimicrobiaceae > JAJDAG01. Next base: position 90,022 of record JAJDAG010000086.1, read on the forward strand.
CATCCTTCTGTGTCTGTGGGCTGGCTGGGTAGAAATTGTGCGATTTCGCTACACCGGCAAAGTCAGGATAAAAGCGGTCTCCGTGTTGAATGCCGACCATTTCCTGAATCACCACAGCCATTTTTTCTTCTTCCAGACGGTAGGACGTCACTTTGAAGTAGCTCTTGGCATGCTGAGAAAACGTAGAAGCATAAACGCGTTTTATGGCATTAACCAGCTCAAAGAGCCTTACATTGAGACTCTTGTGGTTGTTGGGCAGCATAAACGTTTTGTAAACACCCGCAAAAGGGAAGTACTGCGAGTCTTCAAGTAAACTCGAGGATCTCACAGCCAGTGGTGTTGTGACGATGTTCAGAAAATCCTTCAGCTTATGCAGAGCATCTAAAGGGAAATTTGGTGCCTCCAGAAAGCGGCGGTTACATTCTCGATCATCGGAGCAATTAAGGGCGAATTGATGTAAATCGTTCTCAGCTAAAAACTGATCAAAAACTTCTGAACCCAATGCCGCAACCGATGGAATGTAAACATCGACTCCATCGAAGAGATCCGTGATTCTATAATTTGTAATAAGCTTATTTACGAAACTCAGGCCACGTGCTTTACCGCCAAGAGAGCCGCCGCCAATGCGGGAAAAACTATGATGCGGGTAGAAAGTTTCTTTATCAAAATCAGTGATAATGCCGCGCTGCCGGTTTTGCCGGTATTCGCGCAGAGAATCAAGAAGAAGCTGACGCATGCCCTGAATCGAATCAAATTCAGATGCCTTACGGGGGCGTAACTGGTGTGCCAGCCAAAATTCAGTTCTCGCTTTCAACCACTTGGAAAAATGATTGCACTCGCTATGATAGCGGATACTTTCATCCGGAACAATTTGCAACTGTTGCTCAAGAGTCCGCAAATTTGTGGCTCGACCGACTTCCTGTCCGTTTGCATCCCTAAAAATAAAATCGCCAAAACCAAAATTTTCATACATGAATTTATGCAGATCCTGCAAAAGGGTTGGCGAGCCTTTAAGAAGAAATGAAGCACCGATATCATATGCCTTTTGTTCATTTTCGGGAAGGCTGGACTGCAATAAAATAGACACATCGTCCTGAAGTTGTCGCACTTTTTTGGCAAATTTCAAACCAGCCTCAGGGTCGTATTTTCCCTTACGCATGTAGTTGATATCCGAAATAATTCCCAGGATATGTTCACCATACTGGTCAAAATATTTCCACGCTTCTTCATAATTGGTACAAAGCAGAATTTTGGGACGCGCGCGCATGCGCAAGAACTTATGCGACAGGCTGATGCCCTCGGAAATCAACCGTCGGGCTTGTTCAAATAATTCCACATAAATAAGTGGCAGAAAAGAAGAATAAAACCGAACGCGATCTTCAACCAATATGATTGACTGCACCCCGACTACCGATGTATCATGCTTTACATTGAACTTGTCCTCGAGAAACTTGATAATTGCAATGATGATGCGAAAATCTCCCTGCCAGACAAAAAGCTGGTTGAACACAGTCATATCGTGATATAGCTTCATCTCCGACAGTTCGCGTTCATCGTATGCAAGTAACACAATCGGAATCTTAGGATTATGATTCCGGATACGCTTTGCAAGTCTATAGGCGGATAAATCTTCTATGTGTAAAGTGGTTATGACCAAATCAAAACGATTGTCCTTTTTAATGAGGGCTACCGCCTCCTTGCCGCTCGACACTCGGGTCAATTCTGGTGTGTGCGTCAGACTTAAGTCCTGGTATTCTTCACGCAACAACTCGTAAAGCCGCCCATCTTCTTCAAACAGGAAGAGATCATACAGGCTGGAAACAATAAGAATATGGCGGATCCGAAACCGCATCAAGTTTTGGAAAGCCTGAATATGCGAGCCGTAACCGTGTTCCAGCCAATACGGGTTGAAAGTACTAAGAGAGTCTTTATTCTTGTTTTTCACAACTAAATTAATTCACTGTTATTAGTATAGGTTACAAATTGCCAATGATAACTATTCAGCACCCAAACCGCTTTCGCAGTCTCCAATCGAAGTCTCACTTATATTGCATCACTCAGAAGTCAGTCATCCATGAGAAATCTTTCCCCTAAGCCTGTTCTTGCTTCATCGTGTCTTGTTTGACAATCAGAAAGCTGCCTCCTGGATGACAGTACAGGCTGAACGCCTACTGCCAATGTAAAGGAATGCCCGAAATTCGTAAAGGCCACGAAATGAGTTTTGCGGAAAGCGAGTCAGCCAGTGAACACTGTTGCCTGAGTTACTTTGGCTGGTTTTGTTATATGGAAGGCCACAACGCTTCCCAAGGTGGACACAGCTTATTTTTGTCCGTGCAGAAGTCAACCATCTAAGAAATACGGAAACACTTGCCTGGGTTCATAACCCGGACAAGTGTTTCCAAGCCCAATTTACCAGAATTACACGAGACCCTGATCCATCATCGAATCAGCTATTTTCAAGAAGCCGCCGATATTGGCGCCGTTCACATAATTACCCGGCGTGCCAAAACGCTCAGCCATATCAACACAGGTCTGATGAATGTCCTTCATGATTTGTTGCAGACGCTGATCCACTTCCTCACGCGTCCAGGGCAGGCGCATGCTGTTTTGTGTCATTTCAAGACCGGAAACGGCCACGCCCCCGGCATTTGCTGCCTTTGCAGGTCCGTACAGGATGCCTGCATCAAGAAAGTTCTGCACACCGTCCAGCGAAGTTGGCATGTTCGCACCTTCACTGACCACATAGATCCCATTAGCCAGCAGATTACCAGCGTCTTTACCGTTGATCTCATTTTGTGTGGCGCTCGGAAAGGCACAGTCCGCCTTGTGACTCCAAATAGGACTGTGATCCAGCTCTGAATCTGTCGGAGTATAAACTACGCCCGGGTATTTTTCAGCATATTCCTTGATGCGACCCCGACGCGCGTTCTTCAGCTCCATAACAAACTCAAGCTTATCTTCTGTGATGCCCGCTTCATCATAAATATAACCGCTTGAATCGGACAGGGTAACTGCTTTGGCGCCGAGTTGAATCAATTTCTCAACCGTAAACTGCGCGACATTGCCGCTGCCGGAAACCAGACAGACCCGACCTTCCAGGGTCTCACCCCGAGTTGCCAACATTTCAGCAGCAAAATAAACCGAACCATATCCTGTTGCTTCCGGCCGAATTAGTGAACCGCCCCAATTCAACCCTTTGCCTGTTAGCACGCCGGTAAATTCATTGCGCAGCCGTTTGTATTGTCCAAAAAGAAAGCCAATCTCTCTGCCGCCAACGCCGATATCCCCGGCCGGGACATCCGTGTTTGGACCAATATGACGGCAGAGTTCGCTCATAAAGCTCTGGCAAAAACGCATGACTTCATTATCACTCTTACCTTTAGGGTCGAAATCAGAGCCGCCCTTGCCACCACCCATGGGTAGCGTGGTAAGGCTGTTTTTAAACACTTGCTCAAACGCGAGAAATTTTAAAATGCCCAGGTTGACTGAAGGGTGAAAACGCAGGCCCCCTTTGTAGGGACCGATGGCACTGTTCATCTCAATACGAAATCCGCGATTGACTTGAACTTCACCCTGATCATCCATCCAGGGCACCCGGAACATGATGACCCGTTCCGGTTCGACAATACGTTGTAAGATTTTTGCTGCTCGGTATTCAGGATGTTTTTCTAAAACAATATCAAGAGAATCAACAACTTCCTCAACAGCTTGATGAAACTCTGGCTCACTGGGATTCTTGGCTTTTACTTCTCCAAGCAATTCCTTAACATACTCAGACATGACACAACCTCCAGTGTTAGATTGGTTATACAATATTCAGATATAAAAGAACAACCGTTGTTTATTTCGCAATTTCAAGAAAGGTTATTGTGAACTCAGATGGTGCCTCCTAAATTTAATAATGAACTCGATTAATTCCGGCCTTATCCGAGGCCAATCAATGTAATAAATCCAGTATTCCCTATTTAAATGCTGTCTTCATAGCAAGAATGATGCCCCCCAACTCACCACCGTTTCCGGCCCGAGTCAACACATTAACAGTTTCCGAATCTTTATTTTCAGCTACGAAATTCACCCGGCATAGACTTTCAAACCTCTGTCTCCACATTGACTTTGTGCTTCTTCCACTCCCAGCCAAAGAAAAAACTGCCCAGCTTGCGAGCCCAGCGCTTCTTGCTCATTTTGCGTTTAAGCCAATTTGAATTATGCCCTTTGTGATGCACACCGTTTTGTAATGGCGGATTTGTTCCGGGTACCGTCACAGACTGTTGATTTTTCTTTTGCTGCTTACCCTCCTGTCGTCGTAATTGTTCTTCCTGATAAAGCTCTTCAGGAGTGCAAATTCCTTTACGAATCAGGATATTCACAACAGACTCAAGCGAAACCAAGTCGGCAATGGGAAAGCTCTGGCTTGAACCCTGGTTATCATTATCAGTGGGAAATAGGGAATCCATGAATTAACTTACCTCACTCATTTGTGACTTTTCGTATCGCAGCAAAGCTCCGACCTAGCTCACTTAATTCAATGGCTAAGTCAAAGAATAAAATATAGAGGCGATATGCACCAAGTATTGGCTAAAATTAAAAATACTACCATCAAAATTATGTGTCGGATTTTCTCGCGTAAATTGAGGCGAGCAGCAGTGTAAAATCTTACAAAAATCACACTCCTGATAGGCTATCGGGGTAGATTTTTTCCGTTCCCCCAACAATGTCCAGAATGCTTTTCTTAATTCTTTATATAATCGCTGTCCCCTGTTTGCTGGAAAAAATTGCTTTGAATTTAGACTATGAAAGAATGAAAGTCAAGAAGATTGATCCCTGAATTTAATGACGCGGAACGAACAACATCCGGTCTGAAATTTATCCACTAAGTCAGGCAAATAAGCAGGCTGAACTTACCGCGAAATTTGCCGAACTCTGAAAACAATTTTGTCATTAAGAACACGTATTTTGCTTACTTCAAGTTTGCCCTGTCGGGTATGAATGAGCTGGTGATCGGCGGTTTCATCAAGTCTGCGCAGCAGTTTGAGCCGAACACCTTTCTTTTGCCAAATCAACAAACCCTGGTCGAGATAAACGTTATCGAAAGCATTGTCATTATGCCTGTGAAAAGAGAAGTAAATATGTTCTCGTTGATTCGGCAAATCGACACGAGCTAATACATGTCCAGTCAGGCTGCGTAGCTGCTTCAGCACGACTTGTTTATCCATCGAATCAACTGAAAAAGCCAGGACGCGCGATGAATCATCTTCATTTAGCCAGCCAAGTGTCATAATATGAAAGGGATCAAGTGGCGCCGGACCAAATTGCGGCGTTCCTTTAACTGCTTGGCGACGAAGCGTCATCAAAGAGTAAATACCGAGGTTGTTGGAGCGATGCCCAAGACCGAGCCAATGCCCATATTCATGCGCCATTGTCCAGTGAATGTCGGCCAATTTCAGCAAAATATCATCATCCGGGTTGGATGTGCCCACATCCGACCCCATTTCAAATGTGAGCCCGCCTTGCCTCTGGCCCCGCTTGAACAATTTACCTCCCCCTGCAAAATCGCACCCGAGCATACCAAATCCGGTCGCATTAGCCCGGCGAACATACCAGTCCGGGCCGGCATCAGTACCAACCACAATTACAATGTCCACACTCTGAAAAACCGCATCGCCATGTCGTGCTTTTACTTTGTTGAGAATCTCTTCGTTAAACATACCAAAGCCGCGTACGTGACGCTTCCTGTCGTAATGATTTCTGTAATAGTCGGCAGGGTGGTCTGAAACAAAGTACCGACCATTATCGTGCACTTCTTCAAAACTCAGAATATGCTTGCCATAAGACATGGTTTTGTAGAAAGAGGAAATGCGGGAATACAATGAATCCCGCATGCCCTGCTGCGGAAAACGGTAATGATCATCGGCGTCGCAGGCGTAAACAACGAGGGCGTGGACGCTGTCTGGTACCGTTTGGGAAAAGGCTTCTGTTACAAAAAACGCCAGACAGGCAGTGAAAATACTCATTGTGCTGAGAATAAGATTAAACATTGTACCAACTCTGACAATTTGCCATTAAACTTGCCGGCATTGTCAAAACCAAAAATATTTTTGCTTACAGCGTTTCATAACGCCCTGATTTCTGAAGCCACCTTGATAAGACCGGCTCTTTCAAAATACAGTTCCAATGCAATCTCATCACCGGCTACAAGGGATTGAGTCAACTCAATTAGCATGACATGATAATCGCGCGGCTTAAGAACAACGGTTCCGCCGGCTGGAATTTCCAAACTGCTTTCAATTTTTTTCATCATCATGGTTTCATCTTCCATGGTGGTGCGATGAATTTCTGCAACTTCACAAACATCGGTAAGCACAGAGAGCAAACGGTCTGCCTCACTACCCTTGTTGCGAATTGTCAGATAAACAACACCGTTACTGCTGCCATGGTGGCCGCCGTGGCCCTCGTGGGCGCCCATGGCGCGCGCCATTTCACCATCCATTTTGTGAATCTGTACGGGCAAGGACCAGACATCCTCAACCGTAATGCCTGAAGAGGAATTGCCACAGGCGGGCAACAAACAAATGGCGCTCAAAAACAAACCACACCAACATCTAACCAAGCTATTCATCTTAACTTCTCCCAAAAATTAGACTCTTCATCAGTGTCAAACGACTCCGGCAGCGCTTATTTTTTCTCTGCACAAACAAAATTGTATGCTGTACAAAAAAAACCTAGGGAATGTCAGGCAACCGGGATTGCAACAACAATTTGATATCATGCACAATATCTTCGGGCAAAGCATCATTCGAATGCTTCAGCCGCCAGACGCCTGTTTTATCCAGCAAGAACATACTCGCTGTGTGGTTCATTAAATAGCCGGCAGCGCTTTCAGCGATTTCCACCCTCTCCCTGTAAACACCAAAACCAGAATAGACAGATCGCAAATTTTCCTCGGTGCCACTGAGCCCAATGATTTTATCGCTAAAATTGGCAAGGTGACTCTTTAGTTGTTCCGGGGTGTCACGTTCCGGATCCACAGTGATGTAGAGGAAATTAACATTTTCTGCTTTTTCTCCAAGAGAAGACGCCACCTTTTTCCAGGTCGAAAGTGTCAAGGGGCAAACATCGGGGCAATACGTGAAGCCAAAAAACATAAGCGTTACATCGTCTTTATGCTCGCTGAGCGTAAAGCCATTTCCATTTTGATCAGTCAGCTTAATATCCACAAATGGTAGTTCAGGAAGTTCCGTACCGCGAAAAGTCTCATCTGCTTGACAACCGAAGTGGCTCAAATTCGCAACCAACATGAACAATATAAAAACCCGCGTAAAACGGTAAAACATAATCATCTTCCTTTCTGATTTACGGAAAAATTGCACTGCGAGAATACAGGTCAGCGCTCTTTCTTTAGAGATTTAATGTAGTGATACAACGCTAAAATATCACTTTCAGGCAACACTTTCATCCACCCCACCATTGCTGTGCCTGGCACACCATTTTCAATAATGTAAACACGTGCCATTTCCGATAGATAGCTTGCCTCAATTGGGTCGGTAAAATTCGAAGGTCGGCCCAAAATTGCATCAGCATTATGGCCGGCGCCATCGCCGCGACCACCGTGGCAGGGAGCACATAGTTGAGGGTATAATTTCCCCCCACGTTTTATCTGCTCAGCCGTTGCTGCCGGGACAGGTTCTTCATAAAGAGGGCCTAGTGCCTGTTTCACTCGTTCGCGGAGCTGTTCCCTGTGCTGAAGATGTTCCAGGCTCATCGGCTTTGAATCGTGCTCACACCTCAAAAACAAAAGAGCTATCGTATAAACAAGAAACGTGACGGTGTACTTCGCTCGTGATCTCAAAAGAAAACTGGGTTAAATAGTTGCCAAAACGGACTTACCCAAAATACAACCCTCTCTCACCTAAAAACCACGCTTCGTGTGTTTATGAATGTGACGACATTCATAACAGTACTTTTGGTAGAAAAAGTCAGGCTTTCCGACCAGGCATTCGTTAAACGATTTTACAAAACAGGAGCGCAATATAGAGAAGATTTTACAAAATTGCAAGTAACGATCCGTGGCACTGAACAACCTCAAAGTAACATCTTGTTTTGCGGCAACGGGCCGGACTTCGGCGAAAGCCAAAAGGCTGAGCAGCCATCTATCCGCAGACCCTAAAAACGCATAACGGCATCTTAGCTTCATCGTCCTTCCTGGAGAGTCAAACAGTCCGACAATGTTGTTTTTGTAAGAAACTGCACACCAATCAATGCAAGCCGATTCTTACTATGTTTACACATAAAACGAATCATAGCATTATTTTGCTTGACTTTATTAAGTGAATTAATATATTTGCTTATCTTTTTAAGTTAAAAAACTAAATAAACCTAAGTTTGGAGAAAACTTCATGTCCAAAAAGATTTCAGCTGTATTTGAACTTGCAAAAAAAAGTGGTGCAAAAATACTTGATGTCAAATTTATGGACTTCCCGGGGCTTTGGCAACACTTTACAACTCCTATTTCACTTCTGACCGAAGATCTTTTCGAAGAAGGATTCGGTTTCGACGGTTCCAGCATTCGTGGCTGGCAAGCCATCAACGAGAGCGACATGATTGTCATTCCCGATCCGAGCACAGCCCTGGTCGATCCTTTCATGCAACCAACGACCTTAAGTCTGATTGGTGATGTGCATAGCCCTCTTACAAAGGAAAGATACTCTCGCTGCCCCCGTCACATTGCGCAGAAAGCGGAGGCATACCTCAAGGCCAGTGGCATTGCTGATACCGCTTATTTTGGCCCAGAAGCTGAATTTTTTATTTTTGATGATATTCGTTATGATCAGAATGAACACTCAGGATATTATTATGTTGATTCTGTGGAAGGCACCTGGAACTCAGGCCGGGATGAAGGGCCAAACCTTGGCTATAAGCCGCGGTACAAAGAAGGATATTTTCCGGTGCCGCCAACAGATGCTTTTCATGATATGCGCAGTGAAATGATCTTGACTATGATAGATTGCGGTCTCGACGTGGAATGCCATCACCATGAAGTTGCAACCGGTGGGCAGGCAGAAATCGACCTCAAATATGGGCCATTGGTGGCCACCGCGGACAATATGCTGCTCTATAAATATATCGTCAAAAACACGGCACGAAAGTATGGCAAAACCGTCACTTTCATGCCCAAGCCTTTGTTCAACGACAACGGCTCCGGCATGCACGTGCATCAGAGTCTGTGGCAAGAGGGCAAACCGATGTTTGCCGGCTCCGGCTATGCCGGCTTGAGCGAGATGGCGCTGCACTACATCGGTGGCATTCTCAAACATGCGCCTGCACTCATTGCCCTGACCAATCCAACCACAAACTCATTTAAACGCCTGGTACCAGGTTATGAAGCGCCGGTGAACCTGGCTTACTCAAGGAGTAATCGTAGTGCAGCCTGTCGCATTCCGGTTTATTCAGATAGCCCGAATTCGAAGCGTATCGAGTTCCGATGTCCAGATCCGAGCTGCAATCCGTATCTCGCTTTCAGCGCCATGCTCATGGCAGGCCTTGATGGCATCACCAACAAAATTGACCCGGGCGAGCCGCTTGAAAAGGACATCTATGATTTATCGCCAGAAGAGCTTGCCGATGTGCCATCTACTCCGGGCACACTTTCGGACGCACTCGATGCCCTGGAAAATGATCACGAATTCCTGCTCAGGGGTGATGTTTTCACAGATGATGTCATCGAAACCTGGATTCAGTACAAACGCGAAAACGAGGTGGATGCTATGCGCCTGCGACCACATCCGTACGAATTTACCCTTTATTACGACATATAAATCCGCCTGACTAAAACCCAATAAACGCCCGGCGAATAACGACCAACGCCGGGCGTTTTATTTAGCACCTGAAGCGGCCAATTTGCGGAGAGCAACATTTTGCATTAAAATCAACATTACAACTCGACTTTGTCTGGTGGTATTCGCATTATGACAATTGCAAATGACTCTCACTTTTCGTAGATTTCCCGCACTTACTCATGCTATTGCTTGAATCTGAAAAAATCAAATCTCTGCTCCTCACCGACAGAAAAATCGACGCGGCCGAAATTGAGCCGCTTCTTTTCCCTTTCGGATTTGAGGATTGGCGCACGGCATACAAAAGTCTTTGCCGGCTTATGGCCACCGTTCGGGCGCAAACAGCACTAGCAGACATTTTACCAGCTATTCTTTCTGCGATAGCCGACTCAGCCAACCCGGATCGAGCGCTGCTCAACCTGGAGCGCTTTGCTGATAGCGTTCCCGACAAGGCTGCGCTGTTCAGTTTTCTCCAGGACAACCCCCGCACCATTGAAATGCTGGTTATCTTGTTCGCAGGCAGTCAATTCCTCACCGATATTCTGCTGCGCAATCCAGACCACTTTGAGCAAATAAAGGAACACAAGCGCCTCACACATGTAAAAAATCGCCTCCAACTCACCACTGAAGGCCGCGATGCAGCAATGGCCTTTGCAACACCTGAACAAAAATTGGAAGCGCTGCGGCGCTTTCAACGCTGGGAATTTTTGCGTATCGGCACCGGCGATTTGTTCGGCTCTATCGATTTGCAGGCCGTTACTTCCCAATTATCAAACCTGGCCAGAGCAATCATTCAAATCTCTCTGGATATTGCCGCAACTGAACTTGAAATCCCAACCGAGGGATTTACGGTTTTAGCCCTGGGAAAACTGGGTGGACGAGAACTAAACTACAGCTCAGATATCGACCTGATCTTTCTGTGCCGAAGTCAAAGTGCGCAAACCCAAAAACTGGGAAGGCACCTCATTGCCGCCCTGGCGCAAGCCACACCAGAGGGATTTCTCTACCGCGTAGACATGCGATTGCGCCCATGGGGTGGCGTCGGCACGCTCGTTCCTACGATTTCAGAGCATGTTTCGTACATCGAAAACAAGGCGCAACTTTGGGAGAAACAGGCCTTGTATAAAGCGCGGGTCGTAGCTGGCGATGGTGTGCTTGGCATCGATTTTCTCCAACAAATACGCCCGCACATTTTGAACCTGCCAAAGGCGGAACTGAGTGAGGAAATCCGGGGGATGAAGAAAAAAATCGAAGACAGGTTAAAGCGGCGCGGCAAAAGCTGGGGTGAAGTAAAATCAGGCTCAGGTTCAATTAGAGACATAGAATTTGTAACGCAATTTCTGCAGTTGGTGAACGGTGTCACCTTCCCAGAAGTGCATAGCCGCAACACCGTTGACGGTCTTGCCAGACTGACTGCCTGCAAAATATTGTCGGCACATGACTATCGTGTTGCTGCAGATGGCTACGTCTTTCTCCGATCCGTGGAACACCATTTGCAAATCATGCATAATCGCCAGACTCACCAACTACCAAATGAGCCAAGAGAATTAGCTTACCTTGCACGCAGGCTTGGGTTTCAAGGACAGGGAGTTGGAAGTCAATTTGTGCAGCGATACGAGCAGCACAGCGCCGCTTTGCGTTACTTGTATGAACGCCACCTCGGTGCCGACCAGAAGCAAACCACGCTAAATCTGGAACCTCAGCAGAGCATTGCAGCATCAGCTTCTGAAATCACAAAACATGTTTCCCGCATGGACAAAGCCTATGCTGTGACCTTCACCCGAAAGGAAATCGAACTGCATGCAATGTTAGCCGGAAGCCTGAGCATTGAGAAGCCAGTGGCTTTTGAAGCAAGAAAAATTAACGAAACTGATTGGCAGGTCACCATCGTTGGCTATGACTACCTTGGCGAATTAGCATTGATTTGCGGACTTTTTTGCGATTACAAGCTCAACATTCTTCAGGGCGCTGTTTTCACTTACGGGCCGAAAGAAGAACAACAAGCCAAGGTTAACAATTCTCGTTCTTTTAGAAGTTCAAAACGGCGGCCTAAACAAAACCCAACAGAAAATGGGAAAAGAAAAATCGTTGACGTCTTTCGGGTACAGCCGGTCGGCAGAAAAGTAAGTGCCGAAACCTGGCTACAGTATTCTGAGGAACTCACCAAGTTTCTGACGGACTTAAGCAAAAAGAAACAGAATGAAGTTCAGGGAGAAATCGCCCGGAGAGTAGCACTAAAAGTGCACGAAGCGAAAAAAGCAACCGAGACCCTGCTCCCGGTCGAGATTGCCATTGACAACACATTGTCGCGGCAGTACACTGTTCTCAGAATTGACGGCGCCGATACAATGGGTTTTTTGTACGAACTTACAAATGCATTGTCGCTAAACAGCATTCACCTCGTGCGCGTGATGGTAACATCCATAAGAAGCCGCGTTCACGACACACTATTTCTTACGGACGTGCATGGCAACAAGATAATCGATCCGGAAAGACTCTACAAACTGAGGGTGGCAACAGTTCTGGTTAAGCATTTTACACACATCTTACCCCAGTCTCCAAACCCGCAATCGGCCATGTTGCACTTCAGGGAATTCGTGTCACACCTTTTTAAGCAACAGGACTGGTCAAATGCGATAGCTTCACTTGAACGGCCGGATGTTCTCGACGCCCTGGCAAAATTGCTTGGAGGCAGCGATTTTTTGTGGAATGACTTTTTACGCATGCAACATGAAAATCTTTTCCCTGTGGTGGAAAACTTACAAGCACTCGGGCATGCCAAAAGCAAAAAAATGTTGCAGGTAGAGTTGGATGCATTCTTGTTGAAAGAGAAAAACTTTTCTGATAAAAAAAAGCGGTTGAATGCATTCAAAGATCGTGAAATGTTTCGTATTGATATGCGCTACATTCAGGGTGCATTGCCTGACTTTAAACAATTCTCACGTGAACTCTCAGAACTGGCTGAATCCGTGGTAGAGTCAGCAATTCACCTTGCGTTCGAAAACCTGGTTTCACAATTTGGAAAACCGACTCTTGAGGATAATACGGACTGTCCATGGACGATGTGTGCTCTGGGTAAGTTTGGTGGCCAGGGACTCGGGTTTGCATCAGATATCGAATTAATGTTCATTTACAAAGGAGCCGGCACAACCACAGGAAAAACAGAAATGCCAAACAGCCTGTTCTTTGAAAAACTCGTTCATTTAATTTGTAATACCATTATTTCGAAGCATGAAGGCATATTCGAAGTTGATTTGAGATTACGGCCTTACGGCAAAGCAGGGAGCTTTGCAGTTTCCCAGAACTCTTTCCAGAAGTACTATGCAGCGGGCGGACCCGCCTGGGATTATGAACGCCAGGCACTGGTTCGGTTGCGCCCCATTGCAGGAAACGCACATTTCTCAGCCCGGGTGGTTGTCTTACGGGACACCTGCGTGTACACAGGCATGACACCGGATGTCCAAACCATGCGCGCCATGCGCGAACGCCAGTTACGGCAATTGGTGGCCGGCGGTGCTGTCAATGCCAAATTCAGCCCGGGCGCCCTCGTGGATCTGGAATATTTGGTGCAACATCTGCAAATAAAATATGGTTGCGACAACCCTGATTTACGTTTAACCAATACCAACGATGCCATAAACGCGCTAAGTCTGGCAGGTATCATCGGCGAATCTGACTTCAAACAACTTCAAGAGGCGCATAATTTTATCAGAAAGCTCATTGAGGCTTTACGTATGGTTCGCGGAAATGCTAAAGATTTGAACGTGCCGCCGGAGGACAGCAAAGAATTTTCTTTTCTTGCAAGACGTTTGGGCTACGGCAAAACGCCATCAGAGCTAAAGGAAGACTTGATTCAACATACTTCGCAGGTACTAATAATTAGCGAAAGGTTACTAGGCTAAGACTCTCACCGGTATCGGCACTTACATGTCTGTAAACAATTCAGGCAAAAGTCGTGATTCTTTTCGCGAATTCTTTGCAAAACGTCTTTGCATTTCACTTAGTTACTTATGATATTTCTCGCCGTGAATAATCGACATGGAACGATAAATCTGTTCCATGAGAAACACTTTTGCCAATTCGTGGGGTAGCGTCATTTTTGATAACGACAACACACTATTGGCTTGAGTGATAAAATCGTCTTCCAGGCCCAGCGGACCACCTATAACAAAACAAAATCTGCTTTTTCCATGCAATGTCTTCCTGCGAAAAAAATCTGCAAATTCAACAGAAGAAAACTGCTTTCCACGCGAATCCATCGCGACAACGAACTCACCGGTTGTAATGCGCTTTCTGATTTCCCCGGCCTCAGCTCGCTTAACAAGTTCAGTGTTTCGCAACGAATTTTGCGGGGCATCCTTGACCTCCACCAGCGCTATCTCTGCATATCTTTTAATCCGCCTGGCGTAATCTTCTTGCGCCTGTTGCAGATAGCCAGTACGGATTTTACCAACTGTCAGCAGCTTAATTTTCAAAACTCAGTCTCAATAAAATTCTGTGGGAGTGTCATTGGGATGGGCAAAAAATTACACAAAAAACCTGCCCAAAATCACTAAAAAACAATCGTCGGTGTGATTCTACGTTTGGAATAAAACAACCATCAAAGTGGAAACAATGAAGAATTGGAAATGGGAATATTTTATAACCGATTCAATTCCTGTGACTTAATCGCTCAAAAAACGTCTTATTCTTTTTAAGAACATGAACTTCTTTTTCATCCTCGCCGGAATAGCCACCCAATAATCCCAGAATACCACCAACGCCATCCGAGACAATCACCTCCACCTGGCCGGCCGTAGCACAATATATTTGACTGATGTCAGGAACATGCTTCAAGGCTTTCATTGCGGGTACGGGACTCGACTCACCCAGGAACAAAACAAATGTATCTTGTGCGCCAATGTTATCAGCATTTTTTCTGGCAAGATCAATCAATGAATTGTCCGTGCCAGCAGATCGAACCGTTACCGGTTGTGAAGTTTCATTAAAAGCTAAGCCAAACTTAATCCCTGGCACTGATTCGACCAACACGTGGTGGATTTCATCAATCGTCTTGATATACGGAAACTGACCCACAACCATATTAAACGAATTCGGATTATCGACCTTAATTGTGTGCATTTTCAGCGTTGGCCTCCGAAAGGAAAGGTGTTTAAAATAGTATAAGGACTGACTGGAATGTCATACTATATTTACAAAAACTTCACTGAAATGTCAACAGAATATTTGAAAGAAAAGCAGCTTGGAAAGACGAATTAAAGATCTGGTACCTTTATCGCAGCGAACACAAATATATAAAATGAGAGAATCGGAGACGGTGGGAGAAGATGCAGAAAAAATAAGGAGAAACGAAAATTACTCTCCGTTTCTCCTAATTCTCAATTTCTTGCACTTTGGGCAAAACTTCAACGCCCCCACAATCGAAGGACAGTTCTTCTGGCTTGCAGGAAAGCCCAACAGAGATTATCTTTTTTCAGCGATACGAGCAGCCTTGCCTCTAAGCTCACGCAGATAATAGATCTTCGAACGACGAACCTTGCCTGAACGCAACTTTACGATCTTGTCAATGTTGGGCGAATGAAGTGGAAATATTCTCTCCACACCGATACCATTCGATATCTTACGAATAGTAAACGTTGCATTGATGCCCGCCCCTTTTCTTTTAATAACCACGCCCTCAAAAACCTGAATTCTTTCTTTGTTACCTTCTCTGACTTTCGCATGAACCGAAAGCGTGTCGCCCGCTCCAAAATCAGGCATATCATCTTTCAGTTGATCTGCAACCAACGCATCTACTTTGCTCATTGTTATTAACCTCCAAACCAATCCATAAATGACACTATTCGTTATTTAAAAGGTCTGCCCGCACAGCCTTGGTTTTTTCAAGCGCTTTGTTCAGGCGCCATTCTTCAATTCTCGCATGATGGCCTGACAGAAGCACTTCCGGCACTTTCATGCCCCGATATTCTTCAGGCCGGGTGTAATGCGGACAATCCAATCGGTTATTTTCAAATGAATCGGACAACGCCGAATCCACATCTCCAATCGCCCCCGGCAATAATCTTACCACTGCATCAATAATAACTGCTGCTGCCAATTCACCCCCGGTTAACACATAGTCGCCAATAGACAACTCGTCTGTCACCAGATGTTCCAGCACTCTTTCATCCACACCTTTATAATGACCACAGAGAAAAATCAGGTTATCTAAACGCGAAAATTCCTTTGCAAGCCCCTGATTGAATCGTTTTCCCTGAGGCGTCATTTGCAGTACCCTCGGGTTAACAAGCTTGCCTTTTTTCTCTATCGCCTCTACTGCTCTAAAAAACGGCTCCGGTTTCAATATCATTCCCGGACCGCCGCCATACGGATAATCGTCAACTTGTCTGTGCTTGTCAGTAGTAAAATCCCGCAAGTCAACCAGCTCTATCTGAACAATCCCACTTTCCTGAGCAAGCCTGATGATGCTTTCAGCAAGTGGTCCTGATAGCAAACCCGGGAAAGCAGTAACGACGAAAATCTTCATGCTTAATCCAGCAACCCATCAATCGGATTAACAACCACTCTGCCGCTTTCTCTATTAACCTGCTCAATTACATCAGGAATGACGGGTATTAAATGTTCTTTGTCTTGCGTTGTCACCCGCAGTACTGCATTTGCAGGCATGTCCAAAACTTCTTCTATCAAACCCAAGCTGCGCCCGGCATTGGTAACAACTTCAAACCCAACAACCTCAAAAAAATAAAACTCTCCTTCATCAAGCGGGAGAATCTCGGCTCTTGGAATATTCAGATACGCACCTCTTAAAGATTCCGCCGCATCTCGCGAGTCTAATCCTTGTAATTTCAGGTAAACACTATTCCCCTGCAACGAAACCTGCTCTATTTGATACTCGGATATCTGACCCGTGCGCCGCTCAACCTGCAAAGAAGTCAATTCTTTGAAGCGCGGCGGATAGTCCGTCAACGGTCTCACCTTAAGGCCACCCTGAACGCCATGAACTTTTTCGACATGACCAATGGTGATAAACTCTGGTAATTCGTTGCGCAAAAATTCCATTACACCTTAATCCAGAAATTCCAGAACTGCGCGTTTTCCATTTTTTGCCGATGCAGCAGCCAAAATTGTACGAAGCGATCTTGCCGTTTTCCCTCGCCGTCCGATCACTTTCCCCATATCTCCATCACCAACTCGAAGTTCGAATACCATAGTCCGCTCACCGTCGATCACATTTACACTGACCTCCTCCGGCTTGTCGACTAAATGCTGCACGAGAAAAACAAAAAACTCCTTCATTTAAGCGGTCACCTCCTTTTGAATAGCATCTTCGCTCACAGAAGCAAAAAAGGTTGTACTTTCAATGCGCTAATATACCATTCGCATCGGCAGCACACAGCAGGTGGGGAGCGGTAGACAACCCTATCCTGATTTTTTCGTCCTCTTCTGTATCTGTGTCTCCTTGACTATCCCCGGTGGCAGGAGCACAATATGTTACAGATTCCGCTTCTTACTATCGCCTATTCGGTTGCTGCACGAGAACCATCTGCCGCTTTTTCAGCTTTCACTTCCTCAACAGCTTCAGTTTCGGCGGCCTTGGGCTCCTCTGCTGGTTTGGCTTCAGCCTCAGCAGTTGCCTTAGCTTCCCCTGCTGCTTTGGCTTCAGCCTCAGCAGTTGCCTTAGCTTCCTCTGCTGCTTTGGATTCAGCGTCAGCAGTTGCTTTGGCGTCAGCGGCTACTTTGGATTCAGTGGCTGCTTTGGCTTCAGCATCTTTAGTCTTTTTTTCTTCTCGCTGCTCTTGCTGAGATAAAGCCTCAGCCTTCTTCACACGCTCTTCTTGCTGGGTTGCCCATTTTTGCATCCCTTCCTCGATAGCAGCATCATCTGCTCCATTTCTGATCAGATGCCACTTGTGCAGAATACCTTTTCTCCGGAAAAAACTTTTGACAGTGTCGGAAGGTATCGCACCCTGACCCAGCCAATACAGGACCCGCTCCTCCTTGACATCGACTTCAACTGGAGAGACAAGTGGATTATAAGTACCCAGCGACTCGATGAAACGTCCATCGCGTGCTTTCCTGGAATCTATCGCAACAATTCGATAGAATGGCCTTTTTTTTCTACCTATACGCGTTAAACGCAGACTTACTGACAAAATAACCTCCTTCGTAAATTAATAAACACTAAACTCTATCATAACAATGGTTTATCATTTCGAACAGATACCGGATTAATCGGTTACCATTTCAAAAATGATTATTCTAAAATTTGAGTCCCTGCATACCGCGCAAACCACCTTTACCAAGGCGCTTTGCCATTTTTTGCATCGCTTGAAATTGCTTCAAAAGTTTGTTCACATCCTGCACGGAAGTGCCGCTACCCAGAGCAATTCGCTTTCTCCGGCTGCCGTTCAGTATATTGGGACGTCGGCGCTCTTCTTTTGTCATGGAATTGATTACAGCCTCTACTACAACCAACGCCCGATCATCAACCTTTAAACCTCTGGTTGCTTTGCCACTCATGCCGGGCATCATCTTAAGCAACTCATCGAGAGGCCCCATATTTTTTATTTGTTGTAACTGGTCGTAAAAATCTTCAAGTGTAAATTCTTGTCGCCGGAGTTTCTTCTCAAGCGTTCGTGCTTTTTCATCGTCAAAATTTTGCTGAGCACGCTCAACCAATGTCACAACATCACCCATTCCTAGAATCCTCGAGGCCATCCGGTCAGGGTGAAATTTTTCAAAAGCGCCAAACCGCTCACCGACGCTAATAAACTTTATGGGTTTACCGGTGACCGCCCTGATTGAAAGAGCAGCTCCGCCCCTTGCATCTCCGTCAAGCTTGGTGAGCACGATCCCCGTAAAATCCAGACGCTCCTGGAATTCCTTAGCAGTATTAACGGCATCCTGCCCGGTCATACCATCGGCCACAAACAAAATCTCATGCGGTTTTGTATTCTTTTTGATTTCTGCCAATTCTTGCATCAATGCGTCATCAAGATGGAGGCGACCTGCAGTATCCAAAATAACAACATCTTTATAAGACTTACGAGCGTGGGAAATGGAGCGTTTACAAATCTCAACCGGTGTGCTATCCAAATCTGCCAGCACATCTGCACCGACTTGACCGGCAACAACCTCCAATTGTTTTACCGCTGCCGGACGTTGCAAATCCGCAGCTACCAGAAGTGAACTCTTTCCCTGTGCTTTTAAATGTTTTGCCAACTTTCCGGCCAAAGTCGTTTTGCCGCAACCTTGCAATCCGCAAAGCATAATGACCAATGGAGGGATACCGGTTTGTTTGAGGCCGGTTTCAGAACCACCCATCAAGTGGGCAAGCTGATCTTGAATAATCTTTATTAGTTGCTGAGCCGGCGTAATGCTTGCCAAAACGGTGTGGCCGAGTGCTTTTTCCTGAACCTTCCCAGTAAAGTCCTTCGCTACTTTAAAATTAACATCTGCCTCAAGCAAAACCCGACGCAACTCACGCATTGTCTCAGCAACATTTTTCTCTGTCAGCTTGCCGTGGCCGCGAAGTTTCTTAAAAACGCCTTCGAATCTGTCTGTAAGATCTTGAAACATAATCGGGTATAAAAAAAGAATTCACAGGCAATCCTGTGAATTTCCTCAAAATGACTAAAATCAACGGTTTCGTATAAAGCACGAAAATGTAAATAAATACAAGACCAAATGCAAGATGTTTTTGGTCTTGATCATCTAGCGGCGAGCAATTTAAATTTAACCAATGGCCCGACCCAAATACACGCGATTGCAGTGCAAAGTACCGAGCCATCCAAAGAGACAACCTTAGCAAGACACAACAGCGAATGACACATCTGGCTCACAGCGCCTCAACTTGAAAGGAGCCAGGCAAGGCACAACTGGTCACGAAAGTGATTTGTCACAAATTTCTGTCACGTCTTATTTTAACATTTCCAGCAGTCGTTTATTCATTTTTTGAGATAAGATCCGGCTACCGATCTCATCCGGAGTCAGCACGCCTTCTTCGGTGATAACACCGGTAAAAAGCTCTGCTGAAATCTCATCAAAATAGTAATTCTCAACTGTCACTTCCTCTGGCGGGGCAGCCCAAACTTCATCAGGATCACGCGGCTTTTCTTTTCTCTGTCCAAGGGCCTTGGGCAAAAATTTGCTTGACTCACAGGCAGCGTAACAAGGCACAACCAACTCACGGGCCAAAAGACAAATCGCCTTGGAGCCAGCTTTATTGACCAATAAAACCTCGGACAATGAATCAGCGCCCAGCAGAACGACATCGGCACGCTCCATGCCTTTAGCAGCCGTAGCATCGACAAAATAAGAGCAGGCAACGCCCATTTTTGACAACTCAATTGCGAATGCCTGTCCTTCACGACCAGGGCGAGATTCGGTGAGAATAACTTGAAACGTTTTTCCAGCATGACAGGCATTGGCGATTATTTCCAAAATTGTGCTGCTGTTGCTGTGAACAAAAACCTGACTATCCTCATCAATAAGCTCCGCGCCGAACTCGGCAACCCGCGCAACAGCCCCGGTACATTGTTCATAAAACCGGCGCACTTCTCCGGACAACTTTCTGCGAAGCACGACAGCCCCGCCTGACTCAGAACTCTCCGCCGTATCTAAAACCGTATTAAAAAAATTTGTGAGTTGAGCCATTCCAGGCTGCGCCTTCAAAATTTCCTGGGCTGTTTTGTCAATCCCCTGCTTAAGCTCTTCAACAGAACTCCCGCCCGTTTCCTTGATAAGAGCTTCCATGCACTTGATGGCTTTTCGGGCAACAACCCAGGCACCGGAGAAACGGTCACCCTTAATGTCATTTAAAATATTTTGATAATTCTCTGCCATGGGTCAATAGAATGTTAGAGGAGGTGCACAGCAAAATGCTCAATTGTATCCATCAAATAGGACGGAAACAGGCCTAAAGCACAAGAAGCAAGCACCGCTACCAGCAGGGCGCATGCAATTAAAGGAACAGTCGGCGGGATGCTTAGCGTCCTTAAAGTTTTTCGCATAAACATCATAACGACCACACCCAAATAATAGTAAAGCGAAATTACAGAATTAACAACTGCAAATACGACAAGAGGCGTATGCCCTGCTTTGACTGCGGCTGAAAAAAGATAAAACTTCCCAACGAAGCCGGCAGTTGGAGGCAGGCCGGCCAGAGAGAACATGAAAACAGCCATGGCCAAAGCCACCGCCGGTTTGCGGAAAGCCAAACCTCTAAAGTCGTCTAACATCACAAACTCGCTCTGTCGGGAACTCAAAAACGACAATACTGCAAATGCGCCAACAGTCATAAACATGTACACGAGCAGATAAAAAAGCACGCCGGCGGTTCCGGCGTCACTCCAGGCGATGAGGCCAATCAAAACGTAGCCTGCATGTGCTACTGAAGAATAGGCAAGCATTCGCTTGACGTTTGCTTGCGCAATGGCCGCCAGGTTGCCAACAAACATTGTGAGCACTGCCAAAACCGATAAAATGACCATCCAGTCAGTAGAAGCACCGTCAAACAATGAATGCAAAACGCGCAGCAAAGCTGCAAATGCAGCAGCCTTGGAACCTGTCGCCATAAAGGCAGTAACCGGGGTTGCCGCCCCTTCATAAACATCAGGCGCCCACATGTGAAACGGAAACATAACTACCTTGAACCCCAGGCCAGCTACCACAAGCAGACCTCCCAAAAGCAGCAACGGCTGACTGGCAAGCGGTGCCGATGATATGAAATTGGAAATGTACCGAAGGCTCAAACTGCCGGTAACCCCATAAATAAAAGCGATTCCATACAGCAGAAAAGCACTTGAAAAAGCACCGAGCAAAAAATATTTAAAGGCCGCTTCCAGGGATTTGGGTTCCGTACGCTTTATTCCCGCGAGAACATAGAGAGAAATCGAGAGCGTCTCCAGGCCAAGAAAAAGAACCAGCAAATTACTGCCGGCTGCCATTAGAACCATACCCACAGTCGCAAACAACATCAGGGCGAAATATTCGGCATTGAGCAGATGGCCCTGCTCATGCTCGCCCTGAGACAACAACATACTCAAGGCTGCGCTAATTAGAAAGATAAAATTAAAAAAAAGCGCATAATTGTCAGCAACCACCATCCCACCAAACGCAATTGTATTGCTGTTCCAAAGCGATGTTGTAAACCAGAAGCTCAGACCAAGGCCGAGCAAAGAAAGCAACAAGAACACGTGGCGCGACACCTTAGACCAAATCAGGCTAACCCCAACAATCACAAAGCCCGTAAGACTCAACGTGATGACCGGTGCTACAACGGGTAAATTTAGTGATGACAAAGACAAATTAATTTTGCTCTAATGTGAAAAATATTTTGCTTGACAAATAATTGTTTTCCCTTATCAAACTCTGCTAAACGCCACCCTTCAACAAATAACAATGATATTCATCCTAAAAAAATGAGCCAAATTCATACAGAAAAATTTCTAGCGTTCATCCAGATGTGACACACCTGCTACGGCCTCTACCAGAGCCATATTTTCCCTCTGGATCTGAACCTTCTCGATGAGAGAATTGACCGTGGGTTCCATTTTACTTAAAATGAAATTTGGATAAACGCCAATAACAATAATGAGCGCGACAATCGGCAACAACAGACTAATTTCCCTAGCGGACAAATCCTTCAACCGGGCATTTTCCTTATTTTCAAGTTTGCCGAACATCACCCGCTGAAACATCAGAAGCATATAAACCGCCGCTAAGATAACACCTAAAGCAGCGAAAACGGCAAAAGTTTTCTGACTCAAAAACGCACCAAGGAGAATAAGATATTCGCCAACAAAACCGTTGAGTCCGGGCAATCCAATTGAAGACAACGTTACAATCATAAAAAAGACGGTAAAGACAGGGAGCTGTTTCGCCAGTCCACCAAAATCAGCTATCAAGCGTGTTTGCCGTCTTTCGTAAATCATGCCAACAATCAAGAACAAAGCACCCGTAGAGAGTCCGTGATTCACCATTTGAATGAGTCCTCCCTGAATGCCCTCGGTATTGAGCGCGAATATTCCTACCACCACAAATCCAAGATGGCTCACGCTGGAATAGGCAACCAGTTTTTTCATGTCCGGTTGCACCATGGCCACCAGCGCTCCATATATAATACCAACAACTCCAAGCGTAAGCATGAGCGGCACAAATTGCACAACCGCATGTGGAAAAAACGGCAGGCAGAAACGCAAAAAACCGTATGTGCCCATTTTTAATAAGACCCCGGCCAGAATCACACTGCCGCCGGTTGGCGCCTCCACATGTGCGTCCGGCAGCCATGTGTGAAAAGGAAACATCGGGATCTTGATCGCAAAGCTCAAACCAAATGCGAGAAAAAGCCAGGTCTGATAACCAAGAGGAATATAAATCTGTTGCAGTCTCAAAATATCGAACGTATAATTTCCGGTCAGGCCACCGTGATAGAAATAAATAAACAGAATGGCCACCAACATGAGCAGGCTTCCAAAAATTGTATAGATAATAAACTTAATGGCTGCATATATTCGGCGCTCGCCACCCCAAATTCCAATGATAAAATACATTGGAATCAGCACAACTTCCCAAAACACATAGAACAAAAACAAGTCGAGAGCCGCAAAAACGCCGAGGATGCCGGTCTCAAGAATCAGCATCGAAATCATGTAGCCCTTTATATTTCGCGACACTGAGTTCCAGGAAGATAAAACAACAATTGGCGTCAAAAATGTCGTGAGCAAAATCATGAACAGACTGATACCATCAATGCCGAGTTGATAATTAGCGCCAATGGCAGGAATCCAGATGGTGTGCTCAACGAATTGCATCGAAGATACAGGCTCAAACAAAAAATAAAGTGGCAGAGACAAGAAAAATACCAGCAGCGAGCCTATGAGCCCGACAAGCTTGATTCCCTGCTCATTTTTTACAAACAACAAGACACCTGAAAAAACAAGCGGTAGCATAATGATTGTTGTCAGCACGGGAAAATTCATCATTCCATCGATTTCAATAAAAAGTAACCAGCCAGAACAACCACACCAACAACAATGGAAAGTGCATAGTTTTGCACAAAACCTGTTTCCATTTTCCGGACACGTCCACCTAATTTTCCCGTAGCCGTTGCCACTGAGTTAACAAACCCATCAATAAACTTCACATCACACCAGCGCCATAACACGCGATCTGAAAATCGATTCAACGGGTGAACCAACAGAGCCTGGTAAAGCTCATCCACGTACCATTTGTGAACAAAGAAATTATAGAATCCCTGCGTTCTTGCAACCACATGTGCGGGCAAATCAGGTTTTGCAACATACAATAGATAGGCGAAACCAATGCCCAGAATAGCAATCAAAGATGAAATGGCCATGAATGTCGTTTCCGGCCCAACCAACTCATGTGTTTGCTCAAAAAAGCCAATGGTGCCATATTGATTAAACACCGGGCCTAAAAAATGCTCGAATTGGTTGAACAAATGTGGAACACCTAGCCAGCCGCCGGCGATGGCCAGAAATGCAAGAATGCCGAGAGGGATTGTCATGACTGAGGGCGATTCGTGAATTTGCGTTTCAATTTCCTTTGGCACGCGTGACTCACCGTAAAACACCAAAAATATCATTCTGAAGGTATAAAAAGCGGTTAGACCAGCCACAGCAGCGGCAATAAACCAGAGTTCAAAACCGCCATAAGGACTGTTCAAAACCTTCCAGAGAATTTCATCCTTAGAGAAGAAGCCGGAGAGCAACGGAAAGCCGGCAAGCGCCAGGGCGCCAATAAAAAAAACACGAAAAGTCACCGGCAGTTTACTACGGAGATTCCCCATCCGTGTCATGTCTGTTTCGTTTTGCAAAGCATGCATGACACTGCCTGCGCTCATAAATAATAACGCCTTAAAATAGGCATGAGTATTAACATGAAAAACACCGGCGCTAAAAGCCCCGACGCCGCAAGCGAGAAACATATAGCCCAATTGACTGATGGTAGAATAGGCGAGGACTTTTTTAATATCATTACTAACCAACGCAATGGTTGCCGCCAGAAAAGCAGTTGCAACGCCCACCAGAGCTACAACCGTCATGGCCACCTCCGAATGCAAAAACAAAACATGGCAGCGGGCTACCATATAAACACCAGCAGTTACCATGGTTGCAGCATGAATGAGCGCTGAAACCGGTGTTGGGCCGGCCATGGCGTCCGGCAGCCAGACAAATAATGGAATTTGCGCCGACTTCCCCATCGCACCAACGAACAAGAGCAGGCATATTGACGTTGCAACACCAGCGGTCAAAACATGGGACGCATTGCCAAACACCGTGACAAAATTCAAAGAATTAAAATGGGTAAAAATTAGAAACATACCAAGCAGAAAACCAAAATCACCGATCCGGTTCACAACAAACGCTTTTCGACCGGCATAAGCATATTCTTTGTTTTCAAACCAGAAGCCGATGAGCAGATAGGAGCACAAGCCAACACCTTCCCAGCCAACAAAAAGCAAAAGAAAATTATCCGCCAGAACCAGCAGAAGCATTGAGAATGTAAAGAGATTGAGAAACGCAAAATATCTCGCGAAACCTTTGTCGCCATGCATGTAGCCAATAGAATAGACATGAATGAGCAGACCCACGCCGGTCACAATCAGCAGCATCACCATGGAAAGCGGATCGAGCAGGAAGCTGACATTTGCTTCGAAAGAGCCGGCCCGGATCCATGTGTAGACTTGCTTTGCTATGAAGCGTTCGGATTCAGGCAGGCCAACGAGCTGCAGAAAAAGCCAGACTGTACCAGCAAAAGAAAGTCCAACTGCAGCCACGCCAACAGCCCCAATCTGCGGTTCAGTAAATTTATTGCCGAACAGACCGTTTACAACAAATCCGACAAAAGGAAAGAGAGGAATAAGCCAGAGATATTCGAACATCACCACTTCAACAAATTAAATTCATCAACATTGACCGTGTTCTTTGTTCTAAAGATGGCGACAACCAGTGCCAGGCCAACAGCAACTTCGGCAGCAGCCACAACCATTACAAAAAAAACAAAGACTTGTCCTTCAAGTGAGTTGAGGTGATTCGAAAACGAAACAAGCGTCAAGTTCACTGCATTGAGCATCAATTCAATAGACATGAAAATAACGATAGCGTTGCGCCGAGTCAGAACTCCTACCACGCCGATAGTAAAAAGAATGCCACCAAGAAACAAATAGTAGGATGTAGGCACAATCATGTCTGCAACTTCAATTTGGCCAAAATCACGGAGCCGATAATGGCCGCCAAGAGCAACACCGAAGCAATCTCAAAGGGAAACAGATATTCTGTAAAAAGCAATCCGCCAATAGAACTTGTGTCGCCGGCAGACAACCCGACAGGCCCTATCTCTAAGCCAATACCGGACTTTACAAAAATTGCAAGTTCAACAAACAGCACTCCTGCCAGACATAGAGCAGCAATTTGCGGCCAACCACGGTTTGATTCCTTCAACGCATTGTCCCCGCCATCGAGCAGCATGACCACAAAAAGGAAGAGGACCATAATGGCGCCGGCGTATACAATAATATGAATGGCGGCGATAAACGGGGCATTGAGCAAAACATAAAGACCCGCGATGGCAAACATTGTCAAAATTAAAAACAAGGCACAATACACTGGATTTCTGTGACTGATCATCATCACTGCCGCAGCCACGGCAATGGCGGCAAATATAAAAAATAGCACAAATGCCATCATTGCAGAAAATAGACCAGCGTTGTGGCAACAAACAATGGAATGAGGATGAGCAAAGAGTAACGCATGTAGCCAAAGAAGCTGGGCATCTTAATGCCCGACTGCTCGGAAATCGATTTTACCATAAAGTTGGGAGCATTGCCGATATAAGTCATCGCGCCAAAAAAAACCGCGCCACAACTGATTGCCTTGAGAAAAATACCACCATCGGCCATAAGCCATTGAACGGTTTCGCCTGCCTGGCCAAGTATGGTGTTAAAAAAAACAAGGTAAGTTGGCGCATTGTCAAGGAAGCTGGAGAGGATTCCAGTAATCCAAAAATAATGAACAGGGTTCTTGACTGATTCGACAATAAAAGCCAGAGCGCCGTTTTCACCAGCGCGCAACATGGTCAGAGCCGGAATGATCGTTATAAAAATACCGGCAAAGAGCTTGGCCACTTCCATAATCGGGAACCAGTTGAACTCGTTACCCTCGCGGTATGGCGTTGGGGTTAATTTCAAAGAGAGGAATCCGAGACCAATCAACAAAACATCGCGGACTATGTTTTGCCACTCCATGTGAATGCCAAGCACGGTCACTTCACCGAGATGCACTTTGCCGCTAAAGAGAACAGCGCCGATAACACCGCCAAGAATAAAAAAGTTAAACATACCTTTGATTGTCATGGTGTAGGTTTTGGTTTTCATTTTATGCGTGACAGCATCTTCAACTTCTACTTCTTCCTCAATAACAAGATCATCGATCATGTCATCCGGCGCATCAAAATGTGACTCCTTTAAATGCATTTTTTCGTGCCAGCCTTCTTTGCGGAACATGTAGGTGTCCCAAATAAAAAATGCCAAGAGCAGCCACGAAACAACAAACAGGAATTGCGGCATCAACTGAAAAGTCCAGAAGAACTCAACGCCTTGCAAAAAACCGAGGAACAGGGGTGGATCGCCAAGTGGGGTCAAAGAACCTCCAACGTTGGCAACCAGAAAAATAAAGAAAACAATCAAATGAATTTTTGACTTGCGGTACTTGTTCATGCGGATAAGTGGACGAATCAGGACCATGGCCGCGCCGGTGGTGCCAATCCAGGATGCCAGGGCAGTTCCAATTACCAGCAGAAACAAATTATTGACCGGCACACCAACAGGGGCTCCTTGTATTAGAATGCCGCCGGAAATCGTGTAAAGCGCCCACAATAATATAATGAAAGGAAAATACTCCAGGAAATAGACGTGCAAAATTTCATGGACAGCAGCGCCACCATACCCAAACACAAATGGAACTGCGAACAAAAGTGCCCAAAATGCCGACACTTTACCAAAATGGTGATGCCAAAAATCTTCAGCAACCAGTGGAAAAATTGCAATGGAGAGCAAGATACCGACAAACGGAATAACACTCCACAGAGGCAACTCTGCACCGAGTTCCCCCTGTGCAGCACCGCCCTCTACAGCACCTGCGAATAGTGATGAAAATGCACCCAGAATCAGAACAGCGACGCACACAACAATGGTCTTACGCATAATTGCCCTTTAGCTTATTCAGAATAATTTGTTAGCAGTTCCCTGGAAATGTCTCCGCCCCGTAGAACGTTATGGCTTTGATGGTGACAATTTTGGTGGTAGGTTTGAACCAAGGCTAAGTATAAGAATTCTCCACAAAAAGTCAAAGAAAAATTTGTACAAGCTACATGTATGTCATCTGAGAGCAAAAGTGCTTCGACGGTATTTTGTTGTCCACAGCCAATTCACAGAAAAAGCTTACACGATAAAAAGCACGAACCCAAAACCCACTGAGAACTGTCCGCGGCAAAAGACCCAAAAGCTTGACTTTATCAAAAACAATTCCTAATATACCACGTTCCCCAAACTTTTTAAAAAAAACTACTCACCTGGAATAAGTAGAACATCCAAATTGTATGAATGGAGAAACCACCTTCCACCAAAAATCGCGAGAACAATATGCAGCCAAAATCCATAGGGCAGAGAGGCTTAATCGTCCTTCTGGCATTATTAACAGTTGCTTCACACGGTAATGCCCAGGAAGTCACTATCAATGGCACTGTGCGTGATTTGAACGCACACTATGAAATTCGCAATGTCAACATCTTCATCAAGGACACCAGTACGGGTGTCAGCAACAGCTCCTCCGGCAGATATTCCCTCACAATTATGCCCGGCGACCTCGACAAATCTGTCGTTTTTCGACATGTTGCCTACGAAACAAGGGAAATATCAATTGATACGCTCCGGCATACAAAAGTCGTTTATCTGCAACCACGTGTCATTCCGCTTCAGGGTGTTGAGATTAGCGGTGAAGGCTTCCCAGGCTCCAAAATCAAGAATGACATTCCACTGGTTCTTTCAGTTATTGACAACGAAGCTTTCGAAATCCAGGGATTTGTTGACGCCGGCGATCTTTTAAAAACAGATTACAGCATCCAGATTGAGGAAGACCTGAGCGGCCAGAAAACCGCCGCGATACGAGGCGGCAACCCTGAAGAGGTCGTAGTCCTTTACAATGGTATCAAACTAAACAATTCCTTTGATAAGGTTTTTGATTTCTCGCTTATTAATCTTGAAGATGTAGATAGATTCGAAATCATCAAGGGCAGCAATTCCGCGCTGTATGGCGCCGAGGGCTTTTCCGGTGTCATCAACATTGTGCCAAAACTGGAAAAAGACTACAAAATTCGCTTCCAGCAAAAACTGGGAACCTATCAAGCCGGAAACTGGGGCTTGCATTTGCACAATAATCTCGGCCCGCTTTTTGGCAGCTACAGCATAAAACAAGGTGGATACCAAAGGCAATTCGCGAACCAAGACACGATCTCGGGTATTCTTGACAATGCCTCTCTTCACCATGAAGCCAATCTAAGCTATGTCTTTGGTTCCGATGAAATAAAAAAGAACACACTGTCGACAATGTGGTTTTATACTAAACTGGACCACCAGAATTCCAGAGACAACAGAACTTTGGACAACAGCAATCAACTATTTTCAATGAGATATACAGGCGACCTGTTTTTCATAAAAGGGCTGGACTTTTCAATGTCCCACCATGAGCTGGATGAGGCGCTACTAACGGCAAGCAACAAAGATAAAGTGGTAGATGATCGCTCGACACAAATAAACACAGAAAAACAATTTGGCTTCAAAAATGTCGATTGGGTGATGTCCTATCAGTTTCAACACACAAATACCGACTACGATAGAACTCGCAACCAGACGTTATTAACAACACATCTGCAACGCGACCATCATGGTCTGGCCACGGTTATCAAATATCATGGAAAAACTGCATCCGAGTTTGTTAAGACTATGGACTTCGACTTAAGCCTGCGATATGATCGGATCGATGATGGCGGTACTTTCCCCGGAGAGAACGGCATCACCAACCTGGAAAATCAAGACAACGCCTGGCGTGAAACAACCGCCAAATTCGCATTGAACATAAGTGGATATAAAGATGATCTGACGGTTGACGGGTTCATGAGCATTGGCAGCAACACCATGTTTCCAACCCTTTTGCAAATGTCAAGTGTGGCAAACAATGCAGCCACCCCAACTTCAACACCCAACCTCAATCCACAAAAAAATCAGGGGCTTGAAATCGGCTTCGATCTTACCAAAGATATGGCGAGCAACTCTGCGCTTGACGGGCTTCAGTTCAGCGCCACATATTTCAGAAACAGCTATGAAAACAAACTTAGAACTTTCCATACCATTGGCACCCCCGATCTTTTCTACGACAATGTGAAATTTGCCGACATCACCGGCCTGGAATCCAAATCATCGGCTTTTCTATTTCATAAAAAACTCACACTGGAACTCGGATACTCTCGATATTTTGTTTCCGAGAAAGCCGCATTTCCATTCAAGTTCGATTTCAAACGCACAGTTAACATGCTTATTGAACACGTGGGATATTCACTAAGACTACTCTGGTTCAAAGAGGGAGAACAAGTCGGCTGGTTCCGCGACATAAAAAATGTCAATGAATTTGACCAGGTTACTTTGCCAAGTAACAGCGACATTGATATACACCTGAGCAAAACTCTGTCTTTTGGCAAGCTCAAGATATTCAGCAATTTCAGCGGGCGCAACCTGTTTAACAACGGTGCCACCGAGCTGCAAGGCCTGGCAATTCATGACCGCCGTTTCTATATAACGGTTGGAGCACAGTACTGATGTTATACCAAAACCTAACATTGACACGCTGGGTAATGCCGGCCATCCTGTTTTTATTTTCATTGAGCCTTACCGGCTGCACCAACAGTCCACTCGGCAGCAACGAAATTTCAGGTGGCAATCGACAAATAACCGGCAAAGTGGTTATAACCGATCACCCGAGCGCTGAGGACGCTTTCGTCTGGCTTGAAGGCTTTAACGTTGGCACCCGAACAGACGCAGAAGGAAAGTTCACCCTGGCACTGCCGGCACCGCAGAATCAAAATTCACAAGGAGGAATCAACGGCATTTTTAAGCTTTATGCTTATGTTGCCAACTATGCTTTAGACATTGCAACCACCGTCATCAAAGAGGGGGAGTTTGTCTACTCAAAAGAAGATATCGGTGCAAAAGGGGAACTAAAACGCCACCTGTTTTTAGCCAAAAAGTTTGAAGTTGACATCGTCGTATTCCCACCGACCTTCAACTGCATCCCTGACCCATTGCTCAATCTTCCCAACTTCACTCAAGTCACATTATCACTGAAATCTATTTCAGGGGACCCGGTCACAGCTATTCTCAGAAAACCAGGACAGATCTACGCAGAAAAATTTTATCTCAAAAACATTGAAACGCGGGAAATCTATTTGCAAACGGCTTTCAAAACAGGCTCTGATTTCAGAAATGAGATCCAGGTTTCGGAGATTCCACACTCTGAAACCTACAACTTTGAGCTCAGTCGGGTTGAGACCGACAGCACAACCATACTGCCGCCAGGCGATTATGAACTATTTCCATACTTTCTTGTGGTCGATGAAGCAGTGCCGGTTGAATTAATTGAAAGTATAGGCGACAATGTTGAGAGCCCTGATGGTGAATTTTTCAAAATTCCAGCGAAACGAAGCGGGGCACCGCTTCACATTCTTTGTGAAAATTCAGACAACCAGGCCTCCAAATTCAATCCAGACAGATCAATTCACAATTGAAAGGGATCGGGCGCAAGTCCCAGTTTCTCTGCAAAAAAAGCATGCAAGGCATGACAAAAAAAACAAACCAAGATCACACCATGAAAAACTACAGCAATAAACCAACATCAGTAGTCCGGTCTCTTTTTACAACCACACTATCCTTCATCGCCATTTGTCTTTTGGGCTGCACCAGCAGTCCTGTGGAAAACAATGCGGTTTCCGAGGCAAACCGGGAAATCAGCGGCCTGGTACTTTTCCCCGGAGGCGCACCGGCTGAAGATGTGTTTCTCTGGCTTGAGGTATTGGACATCAACACCCGAACAAACGCGAGTGGCGCCTTCACAATCACCATCCCCAAACCATCGGAGCAAGGCTTGCCCGATGGCTTGAGCGGCGTGTTCAAGCTTTATGCCTACGTTGCCAACTATTCCGTGCAAACAATCAATGTCATCATTAGAAATGGCAGCATTTTATATTCAAATGCAGATGTTGGAAAAAACGGTGTGTTGCTGCAGACAGTTGTTTTGCAAAAAAAACTCGCCATCAATATTTCCACTCTCCCGGCTGAAGTGAATCGTTTTTCACAAACCACCATCCAGGCCCAGGTGACTTTGCAGGCAACCACAGAAGAACCGATTACTGTTATTTACAGAAAATCAGGGCAAGCTTACTCCACCCGGATATTTCTGAAAAACATTCAGACAAAACAAATCTATTCACGGCAAACGTTCACCAATGGCCTTAATATAGTTGAACAAATAACGGTTGAGCAAACACCACAAACTCACACCATCTTATTCAGGGCCGCTGCCCAAGATGACGATGACGCCAGTGCGCTGCCTTTGGGTGAATACGAGCTCATCCCCTACATGCTCATTGAAAATAATGACATACCCACAGAACTGTTTGAAAGCATGGGCGAAGAAGTCCTAAACGCGACGGGCGAATTCTTCAAAGTGCCGTACCAACGTACCGGCGCATCATTCAAAATTCTCTAGCAAAAAAGAAAAGCCGTTTCTGAAATTCTCAGAAACGGCTTCCAGCCTAGGGGAGGGAATAAAAGAGGAGGTAATATTGCTTCATTAATATAGACACTTGAAACGGTCAAAAACTCTCAAAATTATTAAAAAAAATTTTCGGCAATGGTTTCCTCCCGTGGCAAGCTGCAAACAAAAAAGGCCGACATTGAAAAATCGGCCTTTTTTTAACTTAAAAAACAGACTTAAACCTACTTCAGCAAAGTCATCATTTTCGAGTCCTTCCACTTTCCTGCTCTGATGCGGTAAACATAAACGCCGGATGCCACTCGCGAACCGCGTGTGTTACGGCCATCCCAGGCGATCTTATGCCGCCCCGGCTTCATTTCTTTATTAAGAAGGGTTGTCACCAACTCCCCTTTCAAGTTGTAAACATGAATCGACACTTTTGATTTTGCCGGCAGGTGATAATTGATCTGCGTTTTGGGATTAAATGGATTCGGGTAGTTTTGCAACAAAGCAAATTCAGATGGAATCGCTGCATCAAGCGCCTCATTTTTCACATCGGAAGTAGCGATGGACAAACGGTTCCTGGAGACAAACAGAACATCGGTAATTTGCACATCAGCATAACCATCAAAACCGGCCGGCACATGGCCATCCAGCTCAACGAGTGTGCCGTTGATCGCCTTTGCACTATTCTGCTTTTCCAAATAGCCAATAACAGTGATGCTGTTGGCATCTTTGTGTGCTTCAAGTCGCATGCCGAACATATTCTCATACGGCACGATTTTGCTTAAATCGATCATGCTGCTGTCATAACGAATGGTAAACTGAAATCCACGAATAAGCTGATCTCCTGAAATCTCCACAGGGATGCGAACCCGGCTGCCGGCTGTAGCCTGTACAGGCGGCAAAGTTACAGTGAGTTGCCCGGCTGCCTCAGCATCAATGCCAGTTTGCACGGTTGATTTCAATCTTTCCAGATCCGCGTTGCCCAGATCAAGTAAGTTGACATAATCAATAAGATTAACAACGCCATCGCCATTCAGGTCGCTGCGCAGCATATTTTCCCGGGTCGTGGTTTCGGTTGCAAAGAGCGCATCTCTCAATTCAAACACATTAGGAATAGCCGGCAGCGTTTGAACTTTCTGAACAAAAGCTTCACCCTCATTCACACTGTGTGTGCTTTGCTTGTCAGCGTCAGAAATTCTAAACCGGTAACGACCTGTTTTTTGGGAGGGAGCGCGCCACACAAACCGGCCTTTATTTGGCGTGCGTTCGCTCAGTACGGCCCAGGTAGCGCCGTCGTCGACAGAGCACTCTAGTTTGACATGTTCAATTTCACCCAGTGTTTTCCACTGCAAGCTGTGCGTACTCCCCGCTTCCCAGGATGGCGCCTTCCGTAAATTCGAGAATTCGAGAGCAGCCACAGTTGACGACAAAACCGTAAAGTCGTTCGCGCTCTGAGCGCTGCCGTAATTGTTGCTCACCATAATTTTACCGGAAGTAGCCCCAGACGGCACATTGGTCCGCAGTTGCGTGTTTGAGTCTACTGTAACACGGGTGGCTTGCACACCATCAAAGGCCACCGTTGTGGCACCGCCGCTCAGAATGCTCTGGATGACATCGAACCAAACACCGGCCATAACGCCGTAACCTGTATCATTGGGATGAATGTTATCGGTTGACGGAAAGTAATCATTCTGCCAATTTGAATGGTCCTTAAACGTTTCGTTTATGGGTGCGTAATAAACCCGCTCACCCGCCTGCTGCCGCTGCGTTACCAGGTTCTTGATTGAATTGACCAAATTGGTGGTCGTGCTGTTCTTTGAGTCTTTCCTCGGAATAATACCTGCCAAAATTGTGATGATATTTGAATCGAAATTTCGAATATGATCCAGGTTCTGACCGATCTCATTGATGGTACTCGAATTGGATTGTTGAGAAGAAATATCATTCGTTCCGATGTGGAAAAGAATCATGTCCGGCGGATTGTCGTTCAGGAAATCGTCTATTTCGGCGAGCGTTTCGTCTGCCCAATAACCGTTGTGACCTTCATGCTCATTGTCAAAGCCGGAACCATTTTGATCGGAGCCGACAAAGTTGTAGGCAATACCCGCGCCGTCAAGCAGACTGGCCAGGTCATTGCGATAGCCAGCATTGTCAGTTGAACCCGTAACACCCTTGGTAATGGAGTTACCCAGCGGCATAATACGAATCGTGCCCTGGCTCGAAGCGCCACCAACTGTGGTCGCGAAATTCTGACCATGAACCGTGATTTCGCTCCCAACAAGACCGCTCGCGGGTGTGAACGAACTAATTTGTGGTGTTCCGGCGAAAAAACTGCCACGCAGATAGACCGTCAAATCATCGTTGCTCGAACTCCAAATCCAGCTTGCAGTGCTCCCGGATGGGAAATTGGTAATATTGCGGTTCCAGGGAGCCACGCCGTACTGACCGTTGTCAGTTGCAGCATTCCAGGCGGAATCGTTAAAGCCAGGCGTTTGCCAGCCACTTTCATTGTTTAAGGTCATCCGCCAGGAGTCATCAGTTCGCAACGCCAAATCACCATTCACGCGAACTTCGAGAATGAGGCCGGCCACACCACCGCCATTAATGCCTTTTGCCGCCACAACATTCTCTCCGGAAACAACCGGGGCGGAAAAACTTTGGGCAAGGTTCCACTGATTGTCGCTGCCCACGAGGGCGCCATTTACGTAAAGTTCATATTCATCATCGGCGTTTACAACAATGTCCATCGTACCGAGATCCGCTGCAATTGTAAACGATGCGGCACTAACATCTGAGGGCACGCCATCTGCCGCATCGGAGATACGCACGAAACAGTCACTTGAAGCATTGCTGCCTGCCGGAACGCTCTGGCTACCATCGTTTGCAGTTGCGTTTTCCAGCACATTCCAATTGCTGCCACCATCTGTGGACAGCTCAACCTTGACAGTGTTTATGGCGCCGGAGGATGTCCAGGAAACCGTTTGCGAATTACTAACCGTCCAGACTTCACCGCCGTTTGGCGACGTAAGTGTCAGTTGCTCTGGCGGCGGCGTGCCACCAGCCGTTATCACCAATTCCGGTACTGGATTCGAACCATTCAGCGTAGAAAATTCCGCTTGATTATCGGAACCACTTTTTAGAGCAAAGCTGTAAGTGCCGTTACCATTGACAGCGGATGTTACATCCAGATCAACGATTGTGCCCCCTGTAACAATCCCTAAATTACCCAACGCAACACCGTTGATCACGGGCGCGTTTCCAGCATTTAGTCCTTCATCCAACCAGGGTGTGTTGGTACCAGCATAGTCATTGCCAACCTGATAAACCGAGCCTCCGTCATCACTGGAACCGACCACATACAAACGCAAAGTGGCGCTTTGTACAGCACCGGTTAATCCGTTAACATCAAATTTTAGATAAGAACGATATCTACCCACTTCGACTTTCATGGTGCTTTTTGAGCCATAATTTCTTGCCGGCTCAATGACTTTTATCTGATTATCCTCAACCGATGAAAATGTGTAGGTAGTGGTTTGCCCACCCGCTTCATCAATTGTCACCGTAGCAATATTTGAAGTTGCGCCGTCGTTGTCCTTTACACTATAAGTAAAACTGTCTGAACCGGAAAAACCGCTGTCTGGGCTGTAAGTAACAATACCGGAAAAAGGATTGACGCCGACACTGCCTTGCGCTGGCGCATTAATAATATTGACTGTTGCAGGATTAAGTGTGCCGTCCACGTCCGAATCATTCTGCATAACATTCAGAACAACATTTGTCGCGCCATCAGTTTCACCCTGGTCGGCGATGGCCAGCGGTGCATCATTCACTGGATCAACGGCAATTAAAACAAGCGCTGCATTCGAAACTGCGCCGCCATCATCCTGAACCGTGTATTTCAAACTGTCCGAGCCGAAAAAATCCTGTTCAGGCGTGAATGTAATTTCACCGGTAGACGCATTCACTGCGGCGCTTCCGTGTGTCTGTGGCGTTGTAATGGTAACCGTGCCAATATTTATGGCGCCATCCGGGTCAGAATCATTTGACGTCACATCAATAGTGATGGCCACATCTTCATCGGTTGTCACAGTGTCATTAACTGCGACGGGTGGGATATTGGTGCCGGCCACCTGAACAGTCACGGTTGCCACATTTGAGACCGCGCCCAAATTATCTTCAATCGTGTAAGTAAACGTGTCCGTTCCTTGAAACCCGTTTGTCGGTGAATAGGTGATGGCGCCAGTGGCGTTATTCACGAACGTGGTGCCTTGGGCAGGCGGTGTCACAGCCGTCACACTTGAAAGAACAAGTGTACCATCAGAATCGCTGTCATTCTGCGTGACATTAATCACCACGGAAATGCCATCGCTGGTGGCTGCGCTATCATTCTGCGCAACCGGAGGCACATTCTGACCGCCAGCTCCACCGGTAACAACAACGAGTTCCGGCGGCGTTGAGCCTTCTTTTGTGTAATATTTAATCTGATTTCCGGAGTTCGGCTGAATGCTAAAGCTAAACGTTCCATCTGCAGTAACGGCAGACGTAACATCAAATTCAACCGTTTCTCCAGGAGAAATAGCGCCCAGTGTGCTCAATGCTGAGCCCGAGAGATCGGGCGCATTACCGGCAGTCAGAGTTGACTCAACCCAGGGTGTGTTGCTACCGGAGAAATCATTTGAGGTCACAAAAATGGAACCGCCGTTGTCACCGCCATCGCTACTGCCGTCGGCAACTAGCAAACGAACAACTGCGCTTTGCACAGTGCCGCTCAGACCGGTCACCAGAAACTTCAAGTAGCTGGCAAATTTGCCAGCCTCGACTTTCATTGAACTTTTACTACCATAATTCGAACTGCCATCTGTTATTTTTACCTGGCCGTCATGAATCGGCTGAAAACTCAGCGATTGACCACCGCCACTACCGGCAACTGTGACTGTCACTGTTGCAATGTTGGAACTTGCCCCGGCATTATCTTTGACGGTGTATGTAAAAATATCTGTTCCTGAAAAACCTGTATTGGGCGTGTATGTAACGACGCCGGAAAACGGATTCACGCCCACTGCGCCATTTGCCGGGTTGGCTGCAATGGCAACCGTAGTCGGGTCGATGCTGCCATCCGCATCCGTGTCGTTGGTCAAAACATCGATCGGAATGGCTGCGCCTGTCGATGTGCCGGCATTGTCATCAACAGCAACGGGGGGTAGATTCCCAGCCGAGACCGTTACCGTCACAGTGGCTGTGTTGGACACCGCGCCCTGATCATCTTTGACAGTATAAGTAAATGTGTCAACCCCGGAATACCCACTGTTGGGTGCATACGTAATCACACCACTGACAGCATTAACCGTTGTCACGCCGTTTGCCGGTGCGGAAACAACGCTGACCGTTGTTATATCAATGCTGCCATCTGAATCGGTGTCATTGGCAGTCACGGTAATTGGTAGAGAAATACCCTGGCCCGTTGTGCCACTGTCATCATTTGCAACCGGCGGAACATTGCTGCCCCCACCGGAACCAAATGTAACCAGCAGTTCAGGAGGTGTAGAACCCTCCTTTGTATAATACTTCACTTGATTTCCAGAGCTTGGCGTCAGCCGAAAACTGATTGTGCCATTACCCGTAACCGCGCTTGTAACATCAAAGTCAACGATTTCTCCAGAGGTAACAGCGCCAAGATTGCTCAAAGCAGAACCGGTGCTCGGCGGTGCATTGCCGGAAGTCAGCGTGCTCTCAACCCAGGGCGTACTTGTTCCATCAAAATCGTTGGACACCAAATAAATTGAACCGCCGCTGTCGCCGCCATCACTGCTGCCTGTACCAACCCGCAGCCGCACGATGGCATTTTGCACTGGTCCAGTCAGGCCACTGACTGCAAACTTGATATAAGAGGCGAATTTACCGGACTCCAACTTCATCGTTGACTTGCTGCCGTAATTGCTTCCAGGCTCGGTCAGTTTGACCTGTGCGTCTTGTGTGGAGCTAAACCCTAAAGTCTGGCCGCCACCACCGGAACCTGTAATCGTAATCGTCACTGTGGCAACATTGGAAGCAGCGCCCAAATTGTCCTTAACTGTATAAGTGAAGGAATCACTGCCGGAAAATCCACTGTTGGGAGTGTAAGTCACAACACCGTTGTTAACGTTCACGCTCGCTGTGCCATTCGCAGGGCCGCTGGCAATGGCCACAGAGGTTGGGTCAATGGTTCCATCCGGATCACTATCATTAGAAGTGACCGTAATGACAACAGAATTTCCCGGTACAGTTGTGGCATTATCATCAACTGCCAAAGGCGATTGGTTGCCCGAGCCAGAGCCTGTTACCACAATCAACTCAGGTACAGTCGAACCTTCCTTAGTATAGTACTTCACTGTATTTCCACTGACGCCGAGAATGCAAAAACTATAGGTCGCATCGCCGTTAACAGCCGCTGTAACATCAAAATCCACAATTGCATTCGGCGCAACAGAGCCGATTGTCTGCAGCGGCGATCCGCTCGCGAGGGGCGAATTTCCCGAAGTCAGTGTAGATTCAACCCATGGGATGGCTGTTGCGGCAAAATTGTTGGAGACCAGGTAAATCGCACCACCACTATCGCCCCCATCGCTGGCGCCATCGGATACTTTGAGGCGCAGGGTGGCGCTTTGAACCGAGCCTGCCAAACCGGTGACAGAAAATTTATAATAGGTTGAAAACTTATTCTGCTCAACCTTGGTCGTGCTTTTTGAACCGTAATTAGCCCCATTATCCGTCAGCTTAACCTGACCATCCTCGATGGGGTTAAATGAAAAACTGCTGGTAGGAATTATGACATCAAAATCAGAGGCGGTTATACCGGTACCAAAACTGTTTACCACGCTTATTTTGCCGCTGGTTGCGCCTGCCGGCACATTAACACGAATCTGCGTGTTCGAGTCAATCGTGAAACTCGGTGCTGTTAAGCCATTAAATATAACCGAGGTTGCATTATTAAAATTGTATCCTGCAATAGTGACTTCAATTCCCACTTCACCACTCAAAGGAGAAAACGACAAGATCCCAGGTAAGTCCGAAACAACAAAATCGTTAACGCTTGAGCCGATACCGAGATTGTTTGTCACTGAAATCGAACCGGTGGCAGCGCCGACCGGCACATCCGCGGTTAGCAATTGATCGGTAATGACCGTAAATGCCGTTGCCTGCACACCATTAAATTTAACGGCCGTGGAGCCGGTAAAACCGACGCCTGAAATACTGACACTCGTGCCGGCGCCACCGCCCGCAGGGGTAAAGGAATTAACCAGCGGTTGCCCGGTTATAGCGAAAAAAGTTGAACTTGTGCCCGAACCTTTATTTGTTGCAACTCGAACAGGACCAGATGTAACACCCACAGGTGCTTGTACTTGAATTTCAGAATCGGAAATCACAGTAAAGCTTGGGACAGACAAACCATTAAAAGCAACATCAATGGCGTTGGTGAAGTT
The DNA here is from genome assembly GCA_029262005.1 of Candidatus Zhuqueibacterota bacterium. Classification (GTDB taxonomy): domain Bacteria; phylum Zhuqueibacterota; class Zhuqueibacteria; order Oceanimicrobiales; family Oceanimicrobiaceae; genus JAJDAG01. Next base: position 130,144 of record JAJDAG010000086.1, read on the forward strand.
TGTGCCGGAAACAGTGACGAGGGTCCCGGCAAGCCCCGAGCCTGGCGTAAACGAGTTCACGATGGGTGTCAAAGGCTGCAATCCGGAAGCATCTATTGTGATGGTCTGATTTACCGGTACACCGGTTTGAGTTACTTTTCTACCATCAAGAAAAATAACTTCAACATCAACAGATGTATTTCCGCCGAGCCCGACATGCATAACCGGTTCGTTTTGCCCCAGGTAACCATTATTTGAGCGTGCCTCTCTAAAGGCCAACAATTGACCGCCAAGCTGGCCGAAAGGATAAACTTTGAGCTTTGCGCCAAATGCACCAGCTTGTCCAAAAGGCGAAATCAGCTTAATTTTCAACCAGTTACCGCTGCCACTAAGATCATTCCTGATTAGATAGTTACGCGAGCGTTTAGCACCAATGGCAAAATCCAGATCACCGTCATTGTCAATATCAGCCAGACCGATGCCGCGCGGGTCATCAATGCCGGTAACCGGCACGGCTGGTCCTACGGAAAAATTTCCGCTGCCGTCATTTATATAAACAATTTGATCGCCCGAAAAGACAATGTCGAGATCACCGTCATTATCGAAGTCGCCAAATGCCCCCATGTAACCATCGGTTTGGGAAAAAGTCGAATGGAAAGTAAAGGTGCCGTTGCCATTGTTTACATAAAGATGCTCCATGGCGAAGTTGGCCGTGTCATTATAATCCGACAGCAACACATCGAGGTGACCGTCATTGTTGACATCGCCAAAAGTAGCGCCTTCACGGCCTTGATGCGTGATGCCAATTGATGCAGGTGAAATAAGGGTAAAATTGCCCAGGCCATCATTCTGTATAATGTTCAGATCACCGGTTCGATTGCCGGCAAAAATATCAATATCACCATCACCGTCATAGTCGATGTCGGTTGCGCCCTGGCCGGCCGGAGCCGTGTAAAGCGGCCCAGATTCAATTGCGGTAAATTTTAAGCCGCCATCGTTGCGGTAAAACTCGTTTCGTTCTCCCGGAGGATCGTTTGTCCCCAGATAGTTGGTGATTGCCAACAGATCGAGATCGCCATCGCGATCCATGTCAAAAGCCAGAACTCCACGTGTTGGTTCCTGCCGCCCTAATAGTCCTGCCTGGCTGGTGACATCCGTAAAGAATCCGGTGCCATCATTGCGATACACATTGTTTGACTCGGGCAGTGTATCACTGCCGGTTGTACCATTAAAAAGATCAAAATCGCCATCATTATCGAGGTCAGAAAATGTCGAACCGTGCGACCCCCCATCAAAATCATTAATGCCGCGGGCAACGCCTTCATCGGCGAAAACATTGTTACCGGTATTATGAAAAAACAAATCACTCATGTCTGATTTAAAGAGCATGGTGTGGTAAAGGTCAGTAAGACCGTCACCATCAACATCTGAGAATATGGCAGCGTGGCCGCCCGTCTGCCCGGAAGCAGTCGGACCACCGGTGCCCGCAGACAGGGTGATATCGAAAAAATTCAAGCCCGGCGGAGGCGGTACAATAATTGAAAATGCCGCATCGCTGACATCAGCGAGACTGCTGTTTGCGGCATCTGTTACCCGCACAAGCACATCGGTACTTGTAACAACCGGCACGACCCAACTATGCAGGCCGTCATTCAATGTGGACGCGAGGACGCTATTCCAGTTAGAACCGCCATTGATGGAATATTCAATATTCACAAGCGAACCAGCGCCACCAGACGTCCAAACGATTGTGTGTGTGGAACCTTGTTTAAGACTCTCACCACCATTTGGAGACGTCACGGTGATAAAGGCACCGCTGTTCAACGGCGCTGTGGACACAGTCCAACCCGCACCCTGAGCCGCACTTTGTTCAAATTGACCATCAAGACCATTTCCGGAAAGATCGTGAATGGTTGTGCCGGAGCCCTCATCAAAATTGTAGTAGGCAATTAGTCCCAGTTCAGTGCCGGCAAGCGCCAGATTCATCGATGCCTGCAACTCACTGGCGGTTTTTGCATAATTCCAAATTCGAACTTCGTCCAGCTCCCCCATATAGTGCCGGGTCGTCACATACTGATGGCGGCCGATCAGTACCGGGGCATTTGTATCAGGCATGCCGTCAACCGCAACTGCACCCGTTCCGTATTCAACGCCATTAATAAAAATTCGTACGGTTTTGCTGACCCAATCATAAGTCATGGCAATGTGGTACCATTGGCCCGCTTGAATGACATTTCCGCCCGCAACATACTCAAAATTGTTGCCATTATACTCAATGGCCACCTCGACTGCATTTTGATTATCGCCATCAATCAGAAGACTCCATTCTTTCCATGACTTGTCCAACCATTTCTGAATAACCGGGCGGTCTACGCTTAGAGTATCAATATTTACCCAAGCCTCAACGGTAATGCTCTTGCCGGTGCCACCACTTAAGAGCGGCGAATCACTTATGATAATGCTGTCATCCTGACCATCGAAATCGAGGGCAAATCCCGCATTTTGCGCAGACAAGTGCTGCGGATAAAACGCTAAAATTGCTGTCACCAATAAAGCAAAGTGTCTCATCTTCGAAAAAGTGTCCGCTGTTGATATCACAATCATCCCCACTATTTTAAATCACATTCACTTATTAACAAACTTGGATTGAAACAAGGCAGTCACTAGCATGAATTAATGCGTTTAATTTCAACCATTTAGCACAACCCCCAACAAAGATAAAATATACAGAACTTCGCAGGAAACTAAAACTTCCCACCAGTGAGTCGGAAAAGCCGTTAAGAGAAGCAATTTCTTTGCCATAAATAAACCGGGTGAATCAGGCTAATGGCGCGCGTGCAATATCATGATATGATGCATTTGCATTGCATCCAAGTCAACACATTTTCAAATTCGGTATCTGGTATTTCGCGAGAGACAGCCAGGCCAAACTCAGGATGAATATATTGACTTTGTTATTTCTCTGTTTTATATTAGCAACGCATTTTCCTACCTGAATTGCCTGCTGTTATCGCATGCAGGTGAGGTTTCTACACCGCGGCAAGTTAAGACGCAAGTGAGTATTTTCATTTAGCGAAAAAACGACAGCCTTTTTCAGGTTTCGAATGACTGCAAATGAATTATACACAATATTAAATGTTTGAAGGAGAATTCATGGATTCGTTTATGGAAATCATTAACTCAACCTATTTCAGCAACACACTTTATGACTACCTGCTTTTTTTTGGTTGTATTCTAATCGGTGTCATTTTAGGAAAGTCGTTTTATTTTCTCTGTAAAACCAGGCTAAGAAAACTGGCTGAACAATCCACCACCAACATTGATGACTACTTAATTGACATCATCGAGGAACCCCTGGTTCTGGTTATTATGACGGCCGGCTTTTGGGTTGGCACTTTTTTCCTGACGCTCAATGCATCAGCAGAAAAACTCTTTAATAATATCACCTTGATTCTTCTGGCAATTTCACTGACCTGGTTTTTGCTCCGATTTATTGATGTCCTCGTCAAAGTTTATGCCGCCCCTCTGGCGAAACAATCAGAAAGTAAATTGGATGACCAGCTTCTGCCACTCATCCGAAAATTCCTGAAAGCCGTGATTGCAATTTTAGCAACCATGATTGTGCTTTCAAACCTAGGGTATGATATTCTCTCACTGATCGCCGGCCTTGGCATCGGTGGCCTCGCGCTTGCGCTTGCGTCACAGGACGCGGTGAAAAATATCATCGGTGGCATCACCATTTTCTGGGATAAACCATTTCAAATTGATGACTATATTGAAATCAACGGCAGTGCAGGTACCGTGTCAGAAGTTGGCTTGAGAAGCACACGACTAAAATCTGTCGGCGGAACCACTTACGTTCTCCCCAACAGCCAGGTGGCAGACACCATGCTGCAAAACTACTCAACACGCAAAGCCAGAAGAGTTGTTATCAACATCGGTTTGACTTATGAAACCAAAGCCGCCCAAATGGATGAAGCCATAAAAATCATCGAAGCGTCCATCAACAGCATTGATGGTACACGCAACAACGATGTGATGATCAGATTTATCAATTTTGGCGCCTTTTCTCTTGACCTCGAAGTTGTTTACTGGATCACTAAAATGTCCGATTGGAAAATGATCATCCACAATGTCAACATGTCGATAAAACGCGATCTTGATGAGGCGGGCATTGACATGGCTTTTCCAACTGAAACTCATTATGTGATCAATCAATCATAAGCACGAAGAAAAGATACAGGGCAAATACGCACCCACTCCAAGGAATATGCTGTGAAAAAAGAATCATTAAAATTTCTCAAAAGCCTGATGACCGCGCCATCGCCCTCAGGCTATGAAGATAAAGTCCGAAAGCTGTGGCACGATGAAGTGAAATCGTTTGCTGAAAATATACGAACCGATGTGCACGGCAATGTAATTGCTTCTGTGGGTGGAACTAATTCCACCCGGATAATGCTCGCAGGCCACATGGATGAACTTGGGTTTCAGGTTAAATACATCGATGAAAAAGGCTTCATCTATTTCAACACGCTGGGCGGATTTGACATCTCGATTCTCCCCGGCCGCAAAGTGCGTATCAACACCAGGGACGGCGAAGTACTGGGCGTTCTCGGTAAAAAAGCCATTCACCTCATGTCGGAAGCTGATAGGGAAAAAGCACCCAAACTTCACCAGCTTTATATTGACATTGGCGCGAAAGACAAAGAAGAGGCTGAAAAACTGGTGGCAATCGGCGATGCTGCTACCTACGAGCCTAATTTCGATTGCCTGCAAAATGACCTGTGTGTGTCCCGGGCCTTTGACAACAAAGTCGGCGCTTTTGTTGTTGCGGAAGTTTTAAAAAATGTCTCTCTGAAAAAAAGTAAACTCAAGGCCTGTGTTTTCGGAGTTGCGACTGTGCAGGAGGAAGTTGGCCTGCGTGGCGCCGCCACGGCCGCGTATGGCATCGATCCGCAAGTGGGCATTGCCATTGATGTGACGCACGCGACAGATACACCGGATGTCGATATTAAGAAAGAAGGCGAAGTAAAAGCAGGATTTGGAGTGGCTATTTCCAGAGGACCAAACACCAACCCGAAAGTCTTTGATTTACTGCAAAGCCTGGCACAGGAGAATAAAGTATTACACCAAATTGAGGCTGACCCGCGACCAACGGGAACCGATGCCAATGTTATCCAGGTCAGTAGAGAAGGTACGGCAACAGGTCTTCTTTCCGTGCCATGTCGTTACATGCACACCAACACGGAAGTGATTTCTCTGACAGATGTAAAAAGCACCATCGCGCTTCTAACTGCATTTTGCCTGGCGATAAACGATGAAATAGAACTAACGCCGTCCATGTAAGCGACGGTATTCGAAGTACAAAAAAAGCTGAACCTGAGTTGCACCACCGGGTTCAGCTTTTTTCTTGTCGCCATCCTGAACAAACTTTGTTTGGAAAAAACAAATGGTTCCCACTTGTCCCGTCAAAGTGAGTCCCTGCCTGTTTCCGCCTCGCTATTGCTCTGAAGCGCTTTCAATTTCTTGCTGGTGCGCGCCAACTCAATCAGTAGTTTTTCAAGCTGTTTGGCATAATCTGACCTGGGAAGCTGTTGCTTCATCGCCTTCAGTTCATTTATTTCCTGTTCAAGCTTGAGCTTCCGGAGCGACAGCTTGTCGTATTCAGATGCGTTAATTGCCTGCGCCCGCTGCATGGCAGCCTCCAACTCTCTTGAGACCACACCCAGGTAAATCCGGCTCGCAAGCAAACCATCTTCGGCATCTTCCAAATGCTGACTGCCCGTGCCATCGCCGTTGTCATCAATGAGCGGGTGTTCCGCCCGCACCCGCCGTTGTTCTTCAAACCACTTGTCCTGGCTCGTGCGCGCATGCTGAAACACTTCCTGCACGCTCACTTTGTTGTCTTTGTTAAAATCAGATTCACCTGTGGCCAGAGCATCGATAAAAAAATCAGCAAAATTTGTTTCATAAAATTGCCCGCCGCTTTTAGTGGCCGTGATAACAACACGTGCCTCAGCGCTCAAATTCGCAATGAACGCACCGCTGGCGCTGGCCGTGTTGACAAAAACAATTTTTTTCGTGGGCAGTCCGGATAGGAGTTCGGCGTAGTCAAGGTCTGTCAGGTCCGGGCCAACCAGATTGAATTTTCCCCAGTCGCCATCAAATGAGCCGTGGCCAAGCATGAAAATGAAAAGTTGATCTCTGAAAGTCATTTTCTGTTGCAGGGCTGCAAATGCCCGCCGCACAATTGCAGCCGTGGCAAGGCCAAATACGTCGAGAGAATCCGGCGCAGGCGCGCCAAACAAGCAAATGACTTGCTCACGGTTGTACCCAAGACGTTCAATGAGCAAATCGTCCAGTCGGCGTGTTTGCGCGAGATACTTTTCAGTAAAGACCGCTTCGCCACCCGGACCAGCGATAATCATGGCGAAATGCCGCCCCCCTGCTGCAGTTGAATTTTGCTTTCCAGAAGCAAATTCGGTTTGAACCAGAAGTGAAACAATTAGCACCAGGGGAAACCAGGCCCGCGTTGCATTTTTCATAGGCATTATCTTAAATCTCGATTTATAAGCACCTGTCGCATTGTGAAGAACCGGCTTTAAATGCGCCAAAAGATCTCCGCAGGAGCACGAACGCTGATTTATTTTTCAGGTTATGAGAGCCCATAATGCCGTCTCACATACCATTCGACGCAAAGAATGACGAGTACGAGCGCAAACCAGAACGGCATGTCCCACAAATCATGATCCATGAGCTTGGAGTAACTGCTTTTCCTGACTGAAATTTCCGCAGGCAGACTCAACGCTTCGTCCTGATGATAATACTTGCCGCCGCTCACTTCCGCAATCCGCTTTAAAAATGATGACTGTAGCTGTGCATTATTAAACTCAGCTTTTGACTCTTCAACCAAAAACGCTGTTTCTGTTCGGCCGAGCAACTCATTTTCCCTGGTACGGGCCTCAACTTCAACAACATACACGCCTTCGTTATCTGGAGAAAATTTGCTTTCATAACTCAGCTTGCCGCCGGCAGCCCATTTAAAATTAAGCTCGGCGCTATCTCCCCCCGGCTTTTTGATGCGCGCCGTCACTTTAGCATCGCGAACAGGTTGAAAAGTACTGTCCCGTACATCCGTGTGCAGTGTCACCATTTGACCCGGAACATAAGTTTCCCGATCGGCTTTTGCTTCTACCGGTTCAGGTGTGGGCAATGCCAGCCAACGTAACATCTGCCGCCAGAAACGCTCATGACTCATATCTGTGTGCGGCATGCTCATTTGCCAGAACCAGGAGCTTGATGTGGCAAAAACCATGGAACGGCCGCGGCCAAAACGCTGCTGGGCCAAAATAACGCGCGGGTTATCCGATTCACTAAACGGATGTACCGCGAGAATTGTCGCGCCCGGCTTAGCCCTGCCCAGAGCATTATATCCTTCCAGGTTGGGCAAACGATCCCAGAGCGCCCGGTTCTCGCCCGGCTCAGACGCCAATCGCATAACTGCACTGCGGTAACCATCCGGGGTCAAAAGCAGCCTGTAAGTATCACGAAATTGACTTGCAGAATTATGCGATGTTTCATCGCTTGAAAGGAGTTGCACGGGCAGAATCTTGTCAATTGGAGAACCTGCATAGCCACCGCGGCTAAATGCCTGAGCCCCGCCCAGCATTAAAAAACCACCGCCACGCCGGGCAACAAACTCCGCCGTAAGTTCCAACTGCGCCTCGGTGAAAAAACGACGCTCAATGCTTCCAAACAGAATTGCATCATACTCAAACAATGCCTCTCTGCTTGCAGGATACCCGTCTTTCAATTCATCCTGACTCGAGATGCCCTGCCGGTAAAACTTGTCCTCGCCTGTTCTCAGAAGTGAAACCAGTTCAATACCGGCATCCCCATCAAGTGCACGCCGCAAAAATTTGAATTCAGCACGCGGATGCCCCTCCACGTAAAGAACCCGTGTTTTTTTCTTGCGATTATCAATCAAAAAACTTCGGGTATTGTTATCCGGAATCGTCTCGTTCTCACCGGCAATTACCTTCATTGAGTATTGTACAAAACCTTTTTTTCGAGGAGAAAACTTCAACGTTGAGCGCGTAGCTGAGCCTTTCATCCGAACCGTTTGTTTTCTCAAAATAGCGCCGTCCTCGCGCAATTCCAATTCAACGGCTCGTTCTCCAACACCATGGCTTTTCAACAATGAAGCGACTTCCACAACAGAATTTTCAATCACAGAACGGTTTGCCGTTACTTTAGACAGCTCCACATCTTTGCTGTCTTCACTGCCAATGCCAATTGTGAAAACCGGCAGCTTGTTATTTTTCATCAGCGCAGCAACTTCAAGCGGGTCAGCTCCGCCATTATTGACGCCATCGGTGAGGACAACCACACCAGAGACGGCCCCGGCTTTTCCAATATCCGCAGCAAAGCTTAACCCTTCCGCCAAATCGGTTGCACTGCCATCGGTGGACAAATCACTGGTTTGTTCCAGATGGTCAACCCCGGCAGAAAATTTGTACACCTGCATCTTAAAGTTCCGGCTAAACTCATGCAACAGGCCCGGAGACTCAGCGTTGCCAAGCAATGCCTGAGCATAATCGCTGCGTTTTTTCCCAGCGCGACTGTCCTGAATGGACATACTTCCGGAGTCATCGACCAGAACAATCAGCGAGCTTTTGCGCGGCACCACCGATGAAATTGTCACGTAAGGCTCGAGCAATAAAAACAAAAGCACTGCAAGTGCCAGGAACTTCAGACTGATGAGCGTCACCCTGAGAGGATTGCTTATTTCAATGGTTGTCTTGCTGTAAATCACCCACAAACTTAGAACAAAAACAAACATAACCGCCAGAAGCATGAAAACAGACAACCGGTAGTTTGACGCCAATGTGCCTTGAGAAAATACGACCGGGCTGTATTTGAAAAAAAACTCAAACATGGCTACTTTTCATTTTTTGAAAGCGCTTCGTAATATTTTTCAACCAGTTCTTCATAACCTTGTGGTACCTTTTCTTCACGCGCTATAAAAAATTTCTCCTTGCTGCGAAGCAATTCCAGTTTTTGTGCCAGCTCTGCTTCAAGCCCTTTTAGAGGAAACAGTATTCGTTGCTCGAGAAACTGCATACGGCCGGGTGCACCGCCCCCAAACGATTTAAGCAATCCACGCATGCTCTGATTCAGCCCGCCGGCAGTTTTCGCCAAACTGGAATCGGCTTGCAGTGATTGTTCAATTTGCTTGATCTCCTTCAGGCTTCGGGCCAGGTCCTCATTTATTCTGTTTTGCTGACCAGCCCGGTTTGACGGTGATTCTCCAAGAGCATCTTTGTTTCCCGCTTCACTCAGCTTCTTTGTTTGTTGCTGCAACGATTCAAGCTGTTCGCGCAAGCGTCGCGTTTGCTCAAGCGCAAGACCCAGTTTCTCCTCTTCAGTACCGGACAGAGCGCCCCGTATTTTGGTAAGCTGTTCGCTGGACCGCTCCAGTTTAGACAAAATATCTTTTTCCGCCTGGAATGCTGAGTTGAACCTTTTCTTTTTAAGCAATTCTTGAGCGACCTGCATCTTGTCGCCAATGCCGTCTTTCTCAAATTTTTGTCCCAGTTTCCGGATGTGATTGGAGAGTTCACTGCTTTCATGTTGCGCTTGAGTTTGCAGCGACTTAACCTGTTCGCCGGCCCTTTTCAGCCCCTCACGCAAATTTTCTTGTTGGCGCTCGGCCGCAGTCAACGCATCGGCATTTTGCCCTTTTGCAGCAGAGAGTGTTTCAACATCCCGGGTCAGCCCGCGTTGCTTGCGGGTCAACTCCTGAAACTGTTCTTCGAGCTCGTTTACCTGGCGGCGCGAAGACGCCTTCTGATTGCGCTGCAGCAAATCTTCGAGACGGTTCAAGCGGTTTAAGGCGCGAGTGCCCTTGGTGGCTGCCAATTCCGTGTTATCATTTTGTAAATTATGAGAGGCGTTGCTCATCTCAGAAGTCGCCCGCCTGAGATCATCCTGAACTTGCCGCGGTAGTGGCTTGTTCTCCCCACCAGCCTGTTGTATTTTTCGGGATAACGCCTGGGTCTCACTTTGAATTTGTTCCTGCTCGCGCCGCAGCTCTTTAATTTTCCGTTTTTTTTCTTCTTCCTTTAAGTCATTTTTTGCAAAATTCTGCATCTGCCGGTTGAATTTTTGTTGACGATCGGCAAGCTCTTTTACTTTATTCAGCGCTTCGTTAACCGCTTCTTCACCCGGAGTCTGGCGGGCTTGATTCAAGGTCTCGTACTTGTTTTTAAGCTTGTCCATTTCCTTCTCAAACAACTGAGAAAGTTCATCCAACGCTGAGTTGCTGCCGCCTGCCTGGCCACGTGACTGTTGAACCTGCACCTGACGGATTTGCGCTTCTGCCTGCAGTAGCCTTTGTAATGCGTCCCTTTGCGGTCCCTGTGCTTCCCCGAGCTTGCCACTGCTCAATTCCGTAAGCGCTTTGTCCATGGCCTTCACCGCCTCTGCGTAGTGGCTTGTCATACTTTTGTTGGTATCCCGGGTAAATGTTGAACGCTGTTCAATTTGCATCAAAGTGCTTTGCGTAACATCCTGTAAATTTTTTTGGCTCTCAACCAGTACAGCAACATTTTCTTTCAGTTTGCCGGCATCGAGTTTCGATTTTTTTTGCTGCGTTTTCCAGGTGGCGACAATGATTTCTTTTTGTGTTTGTGACAAACGTCCGCCCGGGCTACTGCCACCGGCTTGTCCTTGAGATAGCGGACGAGTAAATTCTGCTTCAAACGGACGTATTTCAATGAAAAATATATCTGAACGAATGGACTCGCTTTTGGTGTTGACATCACCGGTCTCCACGTAGTAGCCAAGAAAGTCCCCGGGTTTTAACTGCAAATCTTCAAGATAAAACAAGTGCCGGGCAGAAAAATTTCTGCTGCTGCCGGAAAGACCCGAGCCACCCGGGCTGGTGGCCCTCAGCGAAAGTTTTACTTCCTTTTCATCTGAACTATTTATCACATATTTAAGTCTGGCAACCGGCACGCCATAATCATCCTGAATGGAAACTCGAATGGGCAACTCCTCTAACATGGTCGCACGGACATCTCGTGCGGGTCGCTCAATCGTTAAAGAAGGCGGTTGATCAGGCAGTGCGTGCACGTAATACTCCGGGGGCGAAGCATTCTCCAACCCGTCGATGCCGGTGATGTGAATTTTGTAGAAAGTGTCGCGGTTGACTTTCAACCTGGCTGTTACAACGGAATCGGCGACCACACTGGTTTTCAGCGTATGGGTTTCAGCCACAACAATTCCGGCCGATTTTAGCGCTTTATCTGCATAGGCTTTAATGGTTACGGTTGTCCCTTCCGGCGCCCAAATGTCACCTGAATCTATTTCCTTTCTGGATGAAAGTCCGGTATAGCCCGGGAAATTGTAGCTCAAATCAACTCGGGTTATCCGCGGTGCTGCAAAAACATTGAACTCAAAAATATCGGATATTTCGTTTCCGGCTTTCACATAATAGCGCGTGTCCGTCTGCAAATCGAACAGATTAAAAACAAATATGTTCGCCCTGTTTGTCAAATCCATCTCAACTTTGTTCCAGGTCGAATCATCCGGAGAGTAGTAAAGAACCACTGATTGAGCATCGAGGCCAGTCAATTCAGCGCTGATCTGCTGCGGCAAACCTGTCTGCACCCGTGCATTACCGGGCTTCACCAACAACGATGGTTTGGCCGTCACTTTTGGATAATCCCACGGCTGAATCAAACGATTGGTTCGCAAGCGAAAAGCAGGCATATTTGCAAAAAAAACACCTGCCGCCACCAAAAACAAAAGCACGGCGATGTTGCCCCAAACCAGCGAACTCCTGGACTTAATAGAACGGGTCAGATTAAGCGGGTCAATATGAAATCGCGTGTCTTCAATAAGCTTATCAAAAAGTGACTTCGAAGCACTTTCTTGTGAACCTTCAGAAAGTGGCATTTCAATGGCGGTGACGAGGCGATCTTGCAGATGCGGGTGTTGCTCCTCGAGAAAACGTGCCATCTGATCTCGAGTTGGCATTTTGCGAAGAGGCCGCACCAGTTCGCCATAAAACAACAAAACAGCCAGCACGGCAACAAGACCAAGCAAACTCTGGCGCACAGCCGGCGCAAAATTCAGAAAAGCATCCAGAGCAAAAGCAGCCAGCAAACCCAACAGGGTAAATACAAATAGCTTGGCAAGCCCCTTGAGCAGGAGAAGCCGTTTCCACTGACTGCAAGCCCGGTCTACCCGGCCTCTGATTATTTCATGCTCATGACTCATTGTTTTATCCTTCAGCGATAAGTCCGGTTGGCAAGCCAGGTCTCACCCACGAGCAGCAAAATCCCCAGCAAAATCCCCAAACGCCACAATTTCTGAGCACGTTCCTGCTGCTCGCCCAGTTGGCCGGTTACCAGAGAGGCCTCTTGCACCGGGCCTTTGGTAACATCCGCCACTCTTGCCTCTAATTTATCGGGTGTCTCTGCATGTAAGTCAGATTCATCCGGATTGAGATTAACTGCAAAATAGGCAACCGGCTTCTTGCGAGCGTTAGAAAATACTTCATAAATACCGGGCGCGTCTGTGCGCTGAAAATAATCGTTTTCTACCGAAATCCGCTCACCTGACGGTGTTTGAATGACTATGGCACGCTCTTTCTCAGGCCTTTTGAAATAGCTGCGCAGCGCAACCGGATGCCCGACTAAAAAGGCGTCCTGACCTTTTGTTTCAGCGGCTACATAATTCAATGTTTGGTAAAGCAGAGGCAAATACATTGCTTTGACGGGCAAGTTATTCCACTCACTATCAATGGAAGAAGTAAGCAGAATCACTTTGCCCGCGCCAATTTTTCTCTCCAAAATTGCCGGGCTGCCATCGTCAAATGAAGCAAGAACCGCCTCAGGGCCCCCCGGTGTTACGTGAAAATACTGATAAAATTCAGCGATGCCGGGATCTCCCTGACCAGGTTCAGCAAACGGTTTGAAAATGGGGTGCAGAAAGTCAACTTCAGCGAGAATAACGCTGTTGTCTCGGTCAACGGAATTAAAGGCGCGATTGTTTAATCGTGCCGGAGAGATGTTAGAAAACAAGCTGTTAAAAATGTTCGGGGCGACCTGGTCGCCAAGCGCGATGATCAAACCACCACCGCCGCGAACATAATAAGACAAACGTTCAACCTGACTGCGACTGAGCTCCTTTACATTGGCCAGGACCACTGCGCGATAGGCACGCAGATCCATTTTCGGCAAATTAGAAGCGCGTCCTTCAACCAGCGTAAACCGTGCGACTTTCGGCAAATTAATAGCCTGTGCGAAAAAAAATAGTTCATCGCGGGGCTGGTCGCGATGCGGCTCACCATTGATGGCGAGTATTTCAGATTTTGACGTATTACGCAGCACAAAGAAGTAGCGATTGTCCGGGAGCATGGCATCATCCGCTAGTTCTAGCGCAACCGAGCCTCTCACGTACTTTCTCGGCAGCGAAACCTGAAGAAAGGTCACCACCATTTCATCGCCGGAATTAATTTTCACCTGGCGCTGTGATTTTTTCTTGCCGTTTACTGTTAGAACGACTTTTGTTTGCTTGGCTTTATCTGAGAAATTTTCGACCCGGATAAGAAAATCACCTTTTCTAGCCGTCTGCCCGGCCCTGACAATACGAACATCCTGCACCGCCACATTGGGCTGCTCATTTTTTCCTACGCTAATGAAATCCACATCAATGCCCGTGCGGAGGTCCCAGTGCGGATTCAGGCTTTGCCAACCATTGGTTTGAAAATCGGAAATGAGATAGATCTGCTTCCTGGTCAAAGGCGATTCCATCAAAATGGATTCGGCCAATTGCAAAGCCTGCATATAGTCTGTTGCCTCATAACTTGAGAGAATTCGCTCCGGTAGATGCCTGGCCAGTGTTGCAAAATCCACCTCTGCTTCAGCCACCACTTTTGCTGTTTCAGCAAATTGCACAATCGTGGCGTGGTCATATTTGCGGCATGCCTGCAGCAAATCACTGGCTTTGTTCAGGGCTGCCGGCAAATTGTTGCCAACTTGCATGCTCAGTGAGTTGTCAATCAAAATCACTTTTGCTGTCGGTTCATCCCCCCAAAAAGCAGCGGTTTCCTGGTTTTCAAGAAAAGGACGGGCAAAAGCGAGCGCAAGCACTGCCAGAGCAACAATCCGCATGAGCAGCAAGAGAAACTGCTTCAGATTTTGTATTTTAACTTTCTTATTGGGATCAACCTGAAGAAACCGCATGGCGGCAAACGGCAGTTTCACCGCCCGATTTCTTTTGATCAGGTGAATGATAACCGGCACCAATCCGGCAATCAAGCCCCAAAGAAACAAAGAATTTAAAAACGTAAGTCCGAACATCAGCGCTTACCCTTTGCCAGCACGATTCGTCAAATAGCTAAACAAGGCGAAATCCAACGGTTTGGAAGTATTGAGCAAGTGGTAATCAATCTGCAATTGCCCACAGCCCTTTTTAAATGCATCGATATGCGCATTCAGCCGTTTCATGTAAGTGTCCCGCACCATGGCTGGAATAGCCAGGTACTCCGCGGGACTCTCCATATCCATGAATCGTGTGGCGTTTTGAAACGGAAAATTGAGCTCAGTTTCATCCATGACGTGAAAAACAACCAGGTCGTGTCCTTTAAAACGAATGTGCTGCAGGCCGTCAAGAACAGATTCCGGTTCATCCAGCAGATCGGAAATCAAAATAATCAGGCCCTTCTTTTTAATGGTCTCTCCGATTTGATGCAGCGGCAGAGAAAGCTCTGTTTGCTCCACGGCTTCAATGGTTTCAAGGTGACGCAGGATAGAAAATAAATGTCCGCGGCGGCTGCGAGCCGGGATAAATTCACGGATCTCGTTATCGAAAGTCAAGAGGCCGATGCCATCGCTTTGTCGAACCGCAAGATAACTGAGGCTGGCCGCCAAATAGGAGGCATATTCCAGTTTGGAAATGCCCTCGCCGGCATATTTCATTGAAGCACTGGTATCGAGTAGAATGTGGCAATTGAGATTGGTTTCCTCCTCAAATTCCTTGAGAAAAAAACGATCCGAGCGTGCGAAAACTTTCCAGTCAATGAAGCGAATATCATCACCCGGCGTGTACTCGCGATATTCGGCAAACTCCACACTGAATCCGCGATATGGACTGCGATGTAACCCAAAGATAAAGCCCTCCACTACTGTGCGGGCGCGCAGCTCCATTCCGGATATTTTCGAAAGAATTTTTGGCTCAAGAAATCTTAAGGTATTTGCCACTGTTTCGCCTTATTTCCCATGTTTGAAAATTTGCTCCCGATTTATCTCTGTCAATCTATATTTTCAAGTGCATTTATAAACCTGATTTGGGCTCCGGCACCACTTCAAGCAGGCGCCGGACGATATCCTCTGAGGTTACTTTTTCTGATTCAGCGTAAAAATTAGTCAAGATTCGATGGCGCAAAACCGGCAACGCCAACGTTTTAATGTCATCAACTGCCACGTTGTACCGGCCTTGCATAATGGCCCGTGCCTTGGCGCCCAGAATGAGATTTTGTGAGGCCCGCAGACCTGCTCCCCAGCTAACCCAGTTTTTCACAAAGTCGGGGGCGTTGTGCGTTGTCGGTCTACTCGCAGCCACAAGCCGAACCGCATATTGTGCCACCTGTTCCGCAAGAGGTACTTTCCGCACAACCTCTTGAAACGCAATGACTTCCGGGCCGGTCACCACGCGCCGCAGTTGTGGAGTATAATTCGAAGTAGTTGCTGTCACCACCTGGACTTCATCCTCTTCTTTGAGATAATCAACAACAATATTAAACATGAAACGATCCAATTGTGCCTCAGGCAAAGGGTAGGTTCCCTCCAGCTCAATTGGGTTTTGTGTGGCAAGAACAAAAAACGGTTCATCAAGTTCATAGGTTTTACCGCCTGCCGTAACCTGGTGTTCCTGCATGGCTTCCAGCAGCGCCGCCTGCGTTTTCGGTGGCGTTCGGTTGATTTCATCTGCCAGAACAATGTTAGCGAAGACCGGCCCTTTTACAAATTGAAATTGCCGTCGCCCGGTTGTTCTATCCTCTTCAATAACATCCGTGCCAACAATGTCCGAAGGCATCAAGTCCGGTGTAAACTGAATCCGCTTAAACTTCAAATCGAGAATCTGGGCAATTGTGCGAATAAGCAATGTCTTTGCCAGACCGGGCACACCCGTTATCAAACAATGGCCGCCGGTGAACAGCGCCAGCAGCACATGCTCAATGACTTTGTCCTGGCCAACAATTACTTTTCTCAATTCATCACGAATTCGCCGGCTGCCTTCCCTGAGTTTTTCAGCGTAAATCAGGTCATCTGTTTCTTTATTTTGAGAGATAGTTTCGAACATTTCAACTCCTTGTCAAGGGTAAAATCTGAATATTATAAAGCAGTGGTTCGACGAAATAATTAACCTTGGCTATTCATGAACTTTTGTAAAACAGTCACTTTTCAGGTATGGTAAGCTTTGGAGTGCTAAATTTTAGTTTTGCTTTGCATAGACAAAAATCGCAACGCGAAAGTGTGGTACTCCAATATTATTGGCTGAAAATAGTTACTACAACATGGGCAATCGCTGCGGCTAATGCGTCAGAGCATAAATCACAAAATTAATGCCCAGGCGGTAAGCCTCAGCGGAATACTCCGGCGGATAACGCGGATCATAAGTATGTTCCCAGGCATCGCCCATATCCATATTCCGAATCACTAAAACCATCAACCGACCAGCATCATCAAACATTCCCATGCAACGTTGATTGATGCCACCTTTTTCATGAGTGCGCCCGTTGAGCCAGGAGCCCAAGCCTGGAATTTGCGTTAAATTTTCAAAATCATAAAAACAATGAAAAACAGGATGCTCAAGCGGGATATCGACGATGTGGCGTTCCGGAAAAACCTTGCGCATCTGTTCGATAAAATTTTGCCATTCAAACGGACCGTGGAAATCATCCACCATGAGGAAGCCGCCACGGTTGAGCCACTCCTTCAGACTGTCTGCTTCAAGCTGTGACAGCTCCATAAAACCGACTTCAACGATGTAGGCAAATGGATAGCGATAAAATTCAAGATCCGTTAAAGACAGCGAAACCGCTTTGTCCGCAACATTGAGCGTGGTCCAGTTTTCCAGACCACGCATGAAATTTTCTTCGGCAGTGGGATAGTCAACCGTCCAGCTTTCCCAACGTGGGCCAAAGTAATTTCGTGTGCGGAAATTGACGCCGCCCGACTTATAGCGAACTCGCAGAAATGTAAATTCATCGCCGCTGTTTCCCAGAGCACTCTCAGGTTCGGCCAAAGGTAAAGCTCCGAGCAAAATCAGGTTAAAAAAAACAATGAATCCCTTCATTATTACCACTTAATGACTGTAGGAATAGATCAAATAGTTAATGCCAAGTTTGTAGGATCTCGTTGAAAAATTCGGTACTTCTTCCGGCATTTCCCAGCCATCACCGACATCGTTATTAAAATTTACCAGCACCATCATGCGGCCCTGCTCATCGAAAATACCGTAATATTGCGGCAACACACCTTCCAGGAAAGGCGTTGGCGCATGCACATCATTCAAGTCGAAAAAGCAATGAAAAATCGGATGACTTTCGGGCAACCTGCGTATTTTAGCATTGGGTAGTACTTTTCGGATTTCACTCATCCAGGTGCGCCATTCCATGAACCAGCGAAAATCATCAACCATTAGA
Organism: Candidatus Zhuqueibacterota bacterium; assembly: GCA_029262005.1. Classification (GTDB taxonomy): domain Bacteria; phylum Zhuqueibacterota; class Zhuqueibacteria; order Oceanimicrobiales; family Oceanimicrobiaceae; genus JAJDAG01. Next base: position 147,842 of record JAJDAG010000086.1, read on the forward strand.
AACCCGCCCCTGAGCAGGTATTTGCGTAAATTCTCAACCTCCGCATCCGCCAGAGTCAGATAGCCAATTTCGCAAGCATAAATAAAAGGATACCTGAAAATTTTTTCGTCAGCAAAAGAGAGAACTTGGTGTTTTTCAGAAACTTTAATATTCGTGCCGGCCTTCAAAGCAACATACAAATTTTCCTCTGCCACAGGATAGTCATGCGCCCAAAGTTCAACAGGCGTTGAAAAGTCATAACCGTGACGCTGACCGTTGTCCGTCCAACGAATTCGGATGAACTCAAACTCATCGCCGGGGTACTCCTGAGCCTGGCCCAAACCGCTTGTGCCCAGAACTAAAAATAAAATTAATAGTGGATGTCGCTTCGTCAACATAGATTTGCCTGAATAATTTCCCGGGCCGCTGTCCGCCATGCCTCTGCGTGTGCCTTTTGCTTTTGTTCCAGCTATCCGAATTGAGTTATAATGCCTTATTGTGATTTACTTGATGAAAATAATGCACAGTCCGAGCATGCAGTTAGAGTATCCTGTCGGTCTGGTTAATCCTGTAAAAAAGAATTTTTCACCCACAGAAAACGATATAGAGCCTGAGTTTTGCTTCCGATTTCATTCCCCAAAAATGCAATGATTTAGAAAGTCTGCCAACGACCTAGTCGATGGTCGCAAGCAAAATCTCCTGGGCACGCTCAAAACCAGGCGCGATTTCCAGGGCAGACAAAGCATTCTTTTTCGCTTCTGACTTTTTCCCAGCCAACAAATAAGCAGCAGCCAGGTCGCAGTAGGCACCGGCCATATCCTGCGGCTTTGTGAAAAGGTTCATTTGCAACTCGCTGATGGCTGCTGCGGTCAGTTTGTTGGCAAGATAGGCTTTGGCCAATTTCTGGTGAACTGCCGATTCAAACGGGTTGATGTAAGTTATTTTGCGTAAGGCCGCTATGGCGGTTTTATAGTCTTTGTGCTGCATGCTCAAATCCGCCAGCCTGTGCAGAGTACCGGCATCTTTGGCGCTCAAAGCAGTCAATTGCCGTAATTCTTGAATTGCCTTGTCCGTGGCCCCTTGCTGCATATAAATCTCAGACAGTGCCTTATACGGATTCTCTTTATCAACAAAAGCAGGAAACAATGTTTTCGCCTTTTGAAGATAGATGATTGCCTGCTCAAAGTCGCCTTTATTTTTCCAATACATGCCAAATCGAAAATTCAGGAATGGATTATTCGGATTGGTTTTGATTTTCCTGGTCAGCTTTTTTGAAACAACTTCAGAATTACCGGTGAAGTCCTGCGGGTCATAAGCATAATCGACTTGCCCAAGCCGGTATTTTTGCTTGACGAATTTATGAAACTCCCGATCGAATTGTTCGAGGTTTTTGCCAAATACTTGCTTAACGACTTCTGCGGTTTTTTCTCCATTTTTAAACAGTGGGAACATTTTTACAAGTTTTTCACGCCCATGCTTGCTGACAATAAACTCGACAATGATTGAGGCCTGAAAGTAAGACAACGACACTTGCCCCGGACTGGTAGGGCGACTAAATCCTGAATCCAGATCTTTTAACGGCAGCAGACGGTCATGCAAAAAAGCCATGACAAATGGCCAGTCAAGGTGCATTGCCCAGAACGGCTTCGCCCGTGTGGTTTCAAAAACCGCGATGCCCTCGGCCAGCCAGCGCGGAATGCGATTGCCGGTCAGACGCAAATGCGTTACATGAACCAGTTCGTGCCAGAGCGTTTCGCCCCAGACAAAACCGCCTTTGGCCCGGGCCCGGGGTGAATCCATGGCAACAACATTGCCAAAGCAGATGCCGAGAAAATTCTGGGCCCCGGGGAGACCAAAACACCGCACGGCGAAATCATCGTGTGAGGGAAACACTTCAAGAATGATCTCCTCATCCGTAGAAATGGGGTACAGCTTCATCAGTCGAGAAAAACTTTCATCAACCAGAGCAGTGGCATAAGGCGCCAAAATCGGCTCTTCTTCCTTGTGCAATTTAACCGTAATATACTTGGTTTTATACGTTTTGTAATCAGGCAGTTCATCAAAAAGCGTCAGCAGATTGCCAACATATTTGTTGTAAGCATCTTTGGCGAAAGCACGTTCAAGTTGTTTTTTGGCCTCGGCTTCCCTGCCGAGACGGCTCAAACTGGTGCCAAGTCCAGCGTACGCCGGCCAATGCTCGGGATCCAACTTAATAGCTTTGCGGTAATACCCGGTTGACTCAGCAAACAAATAGTGTTTGCTCAACAGTTCTGCAAGCTGAAAATAGAGCTCTCCGTACTTTGGATTAATCGCCAAAACCCGTCTTTCTTCATTGTGAAATTTGAGGGTGTCACCAAGGAAGAAAAAAGTCACCGCCCTTAAGCTGAGCGAAGTTAACGAATTCGGATTCACAACCAGCGCTTTGTCAAGCCTGGTGATGACCTCGCTATAATTCCCGTGCGCCAGGTCAAGTTCGGCCAGATAATCGAGAGCGGGCACAAAATTGGGGTTTACCTTCAACGCCTTTTCAGCCGATGCCCTTTCGTAAGGGGTATTTCTTGAGGATTTAGCCAGGCCAAGCAGCGCTCCCACTGAATTAGGATTTATCTGTAAAGCATCTTCAAAAATACCCCTGGCATGCGCCGTATTGTATTTTGCCAACATCAATTCGCCCCACGGCACCAACCCTTGCCAGAACAACGTATCCACCTTGCCGGCCTCGAAATAAAGATTGTTGGCATCGGTAATACGGTTGAGATGAACACAGGCCTGAGCGATAAAACTCAATTGATTTGCAGAAAAATTGCGGTGAGTTTGATAATAAGAAATCAGACCCTGGAAGAACTTGCGAGCAGTCACTCTTTTCCCCAACAACCACTCTGTTTCACCCAGACCAAGCAGAGCTTCAAGGTAAAATGGCTGCATGGTCAACACTTTTTCATATCGCGCGCGCGCAGCATCATATTGTCCCGTGACCTTGAAAACATTGGCAAGACAAGTTATTGCTTCAAATTGATTTGGTAATTTTGTCAAAACCTGTTGGTAAACTACTTTGGCGCGATTGTACTCCCCTTTTTCAAACAACACACGCCCAAGGCCAATACTTGCTTTTACAAAATAGGTTTTATCCTTCGCAGCCGTTTCAAAAAGTTTAATTGCTTCGTCGTAAGCTCCCTTCCGAAAACGCCCTTGTGCTTGCTCAAAAGCGCTGCTTGCAGAACCTGCCGCAACGAACGACTCTGTTCCAAAAAATAAAATAAGTAGAACGAGGCACTGCTGCTTTCTCAATTTCGATCTCCGGTTCCAGTTTTTTATATAGAACAAGTCAATTTTCCGAATTAATTCCGTCCGTGATAATTGGTAAATATGCTAAAACGACACATCGCTCGGACAGCGAGGGGGAAAAACAGCATGAATTTATTGAATATACTGTACGCCCGCAAAGGAGGTTCCTGACTATCTCGTAAAATAATTGCAACTTACAAAGACAGTCGGGCGTCAAATCATTTGTACTTGCAAAACACCACTCTGAGGAATACCCAAACAAGGAGGGTTTAAAATGAACGGCTTAGCAAACCGCGCGACTTCCATATTGATTCTGGCACTTTTGTTATCGAGTTGTGGACGCTCAGGGCCACGTGCATACGAACGCGAACGCAACATACGCGAGGAAGGCTGGATTGGTGTTTATGCGCAGGATATTGACCGGGAAATGCAGCGATATCTTGAATTAGAATCACGCCGGGGCGTTCTGATCAGCGAGGTCGTTGAAGACAGTCCGGCCAAATATGCCGGACTGCGCGAAGAGGATATCATTGTTGAATTTGACAGCAGAGTCATCCGCAACACACGCGATTTGACCAAACTGGTTCAGAGAGCCCGGCCCGGGGAAAAAGTTCGTATAGAAATTTATCGCGATGGCGACACTGAAAGTCTAACCGTTCGTGTGGAAGAAAAGCCGTCAAGATTTGGGGATGACCGGGGCAGCTCACCTCGAGTGCCGGAGAGACCCCAACCGCCACGACCCGACAATCAACGCACCGGCCATGCCTGGCTCGGGGTGCAGACCGCCAACATGAACGAGGATCTTGCCAGCTATTTTGATGCAGGTCACAACGGTGGCGTGCTCATTCTGTCTATCGTTGAAGGCAGCCCGGCTGAAGATGCCGGTATCAGAGCCGGCGATGTGATTGTCAAAATTGACAATATCCGCATGCAAAGTGCTGAAGGGTTGAGTGATCTCCTGCGTGACATGGATGCAGGGGACCAGGTCAGAATCGAGATAATACGAAAACGCCGTACACGCACCGTAACTGCAGAGCTTGGGGCAGCAAAAAATTACCCCAATTTCCACCTCGATCCTGAAGATGTAGAAAGATGGAAAGAAAAACTCCGCGAGTGGAGAAATGGGCTACGAGAATGGAAAGATCGCTCTAAAAGCCAACGTGAGAGTGAATCTTTTAACTAAATCCCCGCAGCATAGACAGCTCCAGGCTCAAAGCCTTATGCTGCATCGGGCAAAACTTGCAACAGAACTCTGCGCACATTTCCACCCATAATCAGGACGATTTCTTCGGCTGTAAAACCGTCGCTTAGCAGCGCTTCCGTCAAACTAACCATGCCGGCAGCATCAAAAGGTGTTTGCACCGCCCCATCAAAATCAGAGCCAAGGGCAACATGCCCGACTCCAACAAGCTCAACAGCGTAACGAATGGCCTTGACAATAGCAGCAATGTCACTGCCACAGGTTGCCTGCGAAAAAAACGCGATGCCAACAACACCGCCGGTGGCTGCAATCTCCAGCAGATGTTTATCGCTGAGATTGCGTACATTGTCGCAAGTGCCTTTCACACCTGTGTGCGAAACAAACACAGGTCGGGTGGCCATCGCAAGCACATCATCCACAGTCTGAGGCGACGCGTGCGCCAAATCGACAATCATTCCCAACCGCTCCATTTCCTGCACAACCCGGTGGCCAAAATCAGTCAGGCCGCCTTTAATTACACCATGTGCGGAACCTCCCACTTCATTATCAAAAAAATGGGTTGGCGCCATCATCCTGAAACCGGCGTTAAATAAAACGCTGACATTTGTCAAATCACCCTCAAGTACTTGTGCCCCCTCAATACCCAGAAATGCTGCGGTTAAATTCGGATTGTTACGCCTTCTGGCATTGAATTCCACCAACCCGCTTCTTGTTGTGATAAGCGCTAGCTTTCCACTTGATTTTTCAACAAACCTGCTGAGTTTTTCTGCCTGGTAAAGGGCCCGCTCCTTCAGGCTGAACCAGGTTCTAACAGGCCACCTCTGCAACACTGCAGCCAGCGTGATCATGTCGGAAGAGTCATCGTTCTGCTCAAAGTTCAGGCCATACGGTGTTTTGGAAACAATTGTGAATGCTTGTAAAGCAAAATTGCCTTCAAGCATGCGAGGCAGGTCAACATGGCCATACGAATTCCTTTGCAGCAAATCACGATTCCAGAGCAGAGCATCGCAATGCAGATCTGCGATCCAGAGTTTTTCGTGCAATTGTCCGGCCGAGTCGGAGACTGTGGTAGCCATTGTCCCCTCAAGAACACGATTTGCACTGCGATCCAGGAGCGACGGCGCAACAACAAATGCAGCACCTAGCAAAACAAAAAGCACAACTGACAGGTATTTCAGTATTCTTTTCACAGTAACTCTCCCCGGTATCTCCGTATGTCGGAATATGCTCTGCCATAGCTAATTTTAATGACTGAACTATTCGCGTTTTCGATCAGACACTAAATAACCCAGGCTACATTCGTGGTGACTAAAAATAGCACAAATTACCACCATTTACAACCGAAGTTCCGCGTCAATCCAGCCACCATTGCATAAACCTGTCTGATTAATATAAATGATACCATCCCGGAATATTTATTCCCCTTCCCTTGAAGGGATAATTTTTCCTGAAAAATCTGAAAATTCATGTAAAAATCGCACATCATACCGCGGACAAATTATGACAATTCTGTCGATTATCCCATACCTGAAACCATTTGACATTTGCCATTTTTTTTATATATTTAGGTCAAATTTTTTGTAACTGTTCAGCTTGCCAAGCAAGGGTAGTTTTCTGCAGAAATTCAAAATGCTTTTGGTAACATGGCAGTCAAGCCGAACAGTTACATTTTAAAAATAGTTTATCCTGGCCATGGAGCATTTTTATATATGAGTACGCTTTCAGAAAATGATATTCTGGCGGTATTAGAAGAGGTGCGGGACCCACAGTCCGGCAAAAGCCTTATCGCCAACAAAATGATAAAAGACATACATTTAAATAATGGTTCAGTCCGTTTCAGCATTGAATTTCGCGACCCCAATTTCCCGCACAAAGAAACGGTAACCAAGAGCGCTGAAAATGCTGTCCGTGCCCTTGACGGCGTGGCTTCAGTCGAAGCCCGAATAATTATGAACGACCCACTTAAAGTTATCCAGCCGGCTGTGCCACAAGCACCGCCGCCGGGTATGCAACCGCAGGCGCCGGCACAGCCGCCAAAACTGACCAAAGCAAAATACACAATCGCGGTAGCCAGTGGCAAAGGCGGGGTCGGCAAAACAACTGTCTCGGTTAACCTGGCAGTCTCCCTGGCAAAAACAGGCGCAAAAGTGGGTTTGCTCGATGCCGACATTTACGGGCCCAACGTACCCATTATGATGGGCGTGAACCAGAAACTAGGCACGCGCAACGACAAAATTGCACCTTTACGCAAGTATGATGTCGATATGGTGTCTGTCGGGTTTATCTCGCAGGGCGATGCAGCCATTATTTGGCGTGGACCATTGGTCGGGCGCATGATTCAGCAATTTCTTACCGATGTCGACTGGGGCGATTTGGATTATCTTATTATAGATATGCCTCCGGGAACCGGCGACGCTCAATTGACATTAACCCAGACTTTGGCTTTAACCGGTTCAGTGATCGTATGCACACCGCAGGAAGTGGCTCTGGCCGATGCCAGAAAAGGCATTAATATGTTCGAGAAAGTTGAAGTGCCAATCCTGGGTGTGGTTGAAAACATGAGTTATTTTATCGCACCGGACACAGGCAATACTTACGACATTTTCGGCCAGGGCGGCGGGAAAAAAATGGCTGACAGCATGTCTGTTCCTTTTCTGGGCGAAATTCCGCTTGAAACCGCAACCAGACAAGGCGGTGACAATGGCACACCTATTGTTGTATCCAGCCCAGAATCACCTGTGTCAAAAGCATTCGCAAGTATGACTGAGTCGCTAATCGCACAACTTGAGCAAAAGGACGAAAAAGATCCCGGCCTGCTGAAACGAGTTTTCAAAATCAAGTAGTCTGACAAGAACATCGATGAAAACAGCATGCAACCAGGGTAACATCACTAAAGGAAATCATCTATGGCCGGCAAACAACTAAGTGTGAATTTTTGGGGAGTCAGGGGCAGTTATCCCGTTCCCGGCCAGGGCACAGCGCGTTATGGTGGCAATACTTCCTGCGTGGAAATTCAGGCCGGCGAGCACATTATTATTCTTGACGCAGGCACTGGTATTATCGATCTTGGTCATAAACTGGTTCAAGATTTTAAGAGCCAGCCACCAGACAAAACGAAAATTATCAATCTACTTTTTTCACACACGCATCACGACCACGTTCAGGGGTTACCATATTTTGCGCCAACTTTTCGTGACGACTGCGCACTTAATATTTTCGGGCAAAAATCATTTTCGCAAGGAATCAACGAGAGTTTGTCACTCTATATGGCAGCGCAATTCAGCCCAATCGAATTTGACGAACTCACTTGCAGTCTGAGTTTCACCAATATAAATGAAAACAACATACTCGTTTTTCGCGATGATGAAGCGGAACCGGTTATAACCACCCGAAGCCAGGCCGGTGATTTAACTCAGAAAAACGCAGTCGTTTCGCTGATGCGAAATTATGCACATCCCAAGATTGGTACGTTTGTTATTAAAGTCGAACTGAATGGAAAAAGTGTTGTTTATGCCACTGACACCGAAGGTTATGTAGGCGGCGACACACGCCTGGCGCAATTCGCCAAAAATGCCAGCGTGCTCATTCATGACGCGCAATACACTCCTGACGAGTATTTGAAAACACAAGGTTTCGGACACAGCACCTACGAAATGGCTGCACAAGTAGCAAAGGCAGCCAATGTTGAAAACCTCGTCCTTTTTCACCATGATCCCAACCACGATGACGAGCAACTGGCTGCCATGGAGGCCAAAGCAAAAAAGATTTTCCCCAATGCTATCATGGGAGCTGAAGGACTGGGCTTCGACTTCTAACCCCAAAAAAACCACAACGCTCCGGGCAAAGGGCGACCCAGCTTTACAACCAATACTTGAAAGGCTCCCATGGCAGAAAAACCAAGCACACCCGAGATCAAGACGGTGAGTGCCACGTGCACGCACATGTCTGAAATTGTCTTACCAAACGATGCCAATACACTTGGCAACATTCTTGGTGGCAAAGTGATGCACATGATCGATATTGCCTGCGCAGTAGCAGCGCATCGCCACTGCCGCAAACCAGTTGTCACAGCTTCCATGGATTCCCTGGATTTTCGCCACCCCATAAAAGTCGGTGAATTAATCATTATCAAAGCATCGGTAAACCGGGCATTTCGAACGTCTATGGAATGTGGCGCCAAAGTATTCTCAGAAAACCTGACCACCGGCGAACAAAAGCACACCAGCACTGCCTATTTAACCTTTGTCGCTTTGAATGAAAACAAAAAACCAACCGCTGTGGAGTGCATCACTCCAGAAACTGAAGACGAAATCAGACGTTGGAAGGATGCAGAAATCAGGCGTGACCTCCGCATGCAGCAAAAAACATTGTTGACTAAAAAAAGCTAAGCAAACCCTTGAAACAAAACCGGCGGCCAGACCAGTCTAAAGTCAATTTGGCCTTGAACTTTACACGGGCGTTGGCTATATTTATATTCACAAATCAAATAGTGAATCGGCAATTTTTCAGTTAATTTTATTAAGCGCTGCAACGCTTTCTCAGGGAAATCAAATCGTCTTTGCAGGTAACGAATAGCAGGGTTTCCCGCATAAACGGACCCATGTCACTTACGCAAGCAATTAAACAGCAAGCGCAGAAACTGGGATTTGAGTTGGTTGGCGTGGCTCCTGTTGGCCCTGTTCCGGAGTTGAATTTCTACAAAAAGTGGATAGAGGACGGTCATGCCGGTGAAATGACCTACCTGCAGCGCAACGCAGAAAAAAAACTCGACATTAAACTCGTTGTTCCTGAGGCTAAATCCGTGCTCGTTTGCGGAAAAATATACCACACGGACAAGCCACTTTCAGTGGCGTGCGGGGATGTCACACGCGGTTGGATTTCCCGATATGGCTGGGGCGATGACTATCACGACATTCTCACTAAAAAGCTCTTTGATTTAGTCGATTTTTTAAAGTCAGAGACAGGGGAACAAACGCTCGGCCGTGTCTACACCGACACCGGTCCGATCATAGACAGGGTTTATGCCAAATATGCAGGCATTGGCTGGTATGGAAAAAACACCTGTATCATCAATCAGGAAAAAGGCTCCTGGTTTTTCCTCGGAGAAATTATCACCAACCTCGAACTTGAGTATGATGAGCCCGCTCCGGACAGATGCGGCAGTTGTCAGCGATGCATAGATGCTTGCCCCACAGATGCACTTTTGGAGCCCTATCTCCTGGATGCAAGGCGATGCATTTCATACCTAACAATCGAGCTAAAAGGCGCCATTCCGGAATCCATGCGCGACGGGATTGGCAACCACATTTATGGTTGCGACATTTGTCAGGATGTCTGCCCCTGGAACAAGAAAGCCGAACAAACAACAGAGGCGTATTTTATGCCGCGGCAGGGCTTGTTTAATCCGGATTTGACCGAAGTCGGTTCCTGGACAATGGAAGATTTTCGTCTGTACCTTCGCAGGAACCCCATAAAAAGAACAAAATTCCGTGGCCTGATGAGAAATGTAGCCGTGGCCATGGGCAACTCAGGTAAACAGTTGTTTTTACCTGTTTTGCGACAAATGGCCAAAAGCGATGAACCGCTTATCACGGAACATGCTGTATGGGCAATTAACAAAATAGAAATCACAAACAGGTAAATTTTGCAAAAAAACAAAACAGCTATTATCAAGGAAGTTCCTGTTTTTCCTTTACCAAACATGGTTCTCTTTCCGAAGACGTTGTTGCCGTTACATATCTTCGAAAAGCGGTATCGCCGGATGATACAGGATGCCACAGCAGGCAATAATTTAATTTGTGTCGGGCTCTTAAAAGAGGGTTGGGAAAAAACATATTTTGAACAACCGGAAGTGCACGGAATAGCAGGCATTGGCAAAATTCAACAAACCGAAAAACTCTATGACGGCAAATACAACATTATGCTGTACGGCCTGGCAAGAGTAAAGATAGAAAAATTCATTCAGGAAAAGCCCTATAGAATAGCAAAAGTCAAATATTTGAAGGACATCAACTTTGATCGCGCCAGCTTTAATGAG
>JAJDAG010000087.1 GCA_029262005.1 Candidatus Zhuqueibacterota bacterium
TTACAGTACGAGGGCTGATTTTCGCTGGTACCAGCGCTGCGCTTTTAACGTATGAACTGCTGTTTGTGGAATCTCCCGGTCTGTTTCTTGTTTTTATGTACAGCGCTGTAATGGTGCTGGGCGCAATTCTCATTTTTTTTGTTGACGAAAAAGAGAAAAATCTCACCTGAATTACACAAAAATGCTAACTAATTGTTGAGTTCTGTAATGTCCAATCGCTCATTCTGTCAACTCTGCTGCCTTGCTACTTTTCTTGCTTTTTTCTGGCTTTGGTTACCAGTCAGGGCGCAAGCCGGGCAAGCTGTTTCGCAGCAGATTATAGCCTCGGATAATCGTGGAATTACCATTGCTTTTACCGTTGAGCATTGGCTAGCTGATACCATTTCTACAAAAAATAAGCCGATGCAACGATTGGATTTTGCTGACGCTGTTTTCATTGAGAAAATAGGACAGCCGCAGATACCTTATCACGTGGCGGTGATTGCTGTGCCTGTTGGTGCAGTAGTGCGTTACCGGATTATTGAAGAAGTACCCGTTGTTGCGACCGATGTTGTGCTCTTGCCTTTCCCGGAATACAGCAAAATAGATGGGGAAACAGTCGAGGAGTACGCCCCTGCTAAGGACGTTTATCAGAGTACAAACATCTACCCGGCAGAGCGGGCTGACCTTGGTAAGCCTGGCTGGCTTCGTTCTCAGCAGATTGTACGTCTGGCGCTTGCCGCAGCGCGATACCTCCCAGGGGAAAAACGACTTATAAAATTCAACAGGATTGTCGTACGTCTTGATTTTGCCGGTGGCGTTGCCGCTTCCACAGTTAGTCAGAATCGCTCTGTTTCTGAAGAGTCATTTTACAAAAACATCATTTTGAACTACGAGCAGGCAAAGTCTTGGCGGAAAGAAAAAACACGGACCGCTGCATTGGCAAAACGGACGGCACAGGAGTCCATATTCTATGTTATGAAGATTCGCGAAGAAGGTGTTTATAAGCTGGATGGCCGTTTTCTGGAATCCTCTATTTCGGGTTTGGATTTAAGCAGCATTGATCCAAAGATGATTCGCCTCTATAATAATGGCGGACGTGAGCTGCCTCGAAATATCCAGGATAACCGGCCGGATGGTTTGGTCGAGAATGCCATCGTTGTAAATGATGGTGGTGATGGTCGTTTTGACCGCGATGACTTTATTCTGTTTTACGGCAAAGGTGTTGAGGGTTGGGAGTACGATTCCGTCACGGGCGAATTTAGTCATTATATAAATCACTACGGTTTTGACAACCACTATTGGTTGTCTTTGGACGGTTCGCAGGAAGGAAAGCGTATGAACAACATCGCCTCGGCCCCAACGCAAACTTCGGTGACTCAGACTTATCAGGGCCTTTTTTTTATAGAAGAAGAAGACAACAATCCCATTAACTCAGGCCTCAACTGGTTTGGGAGAAATTTTGCCAACAATGACCTTGGCCGCACCGGCACCTGGAAAGTTGACTTACCCAACGCCATATCCACGGGTAGCAGCGATTTTCGTTTTCGTTTTGTGACTCTTAATGAGCGGATCCACCGTTTTACCATTAATGTAAATGACACAACGTTGGGGACAAGTCAGTTAACGGGAACGGCTGCTAACCGAGGCATTTATAAGATTATGAATGTCCGGGACTTTTCGTATCAAAATAGGAGTGTGCTCATTCCCGGGACTAACACCATTAAGTTGACTTATTCTCATACTGCTGATTTTGGCCAGGCATTCCTGGATTGGTTTGAAATTCAGTATGAAGCCGGTTTGAACGCCGTGGAGAACGCGCTCTGTTTCTCTGTTTTGCCCAAAGGCGGACTAGAATCCTACCAGATAGCCGAATTCAGCGACAGCCAAGTTTCTGTTTTTGATGTAACCGACTATGCCAATGTTGTTGAATTTACCGGCGTTGATTTTACCAGCGGTGCAGCGAGCTTTACACGCACTGATAGCGATGGCGCGCCTCACCGGTTTGCGGCCGTTGGCACTTCGAGCTACAAGTCAATTTCTAGCTTGGAGCGCGTGGCGTTGGTTGATCTGCGGGCCCCGGATATTGCGGCAGAGTTTATCATTATTACTCATGACGATTTTGAATCCGAGGCAAACCGTCTGGAGAGTTATCGTGAAAACGGTAGTCCGAACAATCGTTTATCAACCGTCACTGTAAAAATATCAGATGTTTATAATAATTTTTCGGCAGGTATGGTTGATCCCTTGGCTATTCGGGATTTTCTCAAGCATGCATATGATAACGGGACGGAAACACCCCTGTACGTTCTTTTGTTGGGTGACGGAGATTACGACTTCAAGAACAGGATTGTCCGTTCAGATTTGAATTGGATTCCGACTTTTCAGAGCGACGAGTTGGTCGATGACGGGAGTACCAGCATCGTCGAGTTGGTGAGCCGCACCACCGATAGTTGGTTCGCCTATTTGACACCAGATGATTACCGTACCGAGCAAAACCGGAGTCCGCGGCCAATAATGGATTTGGCAATCGGTCGCTTAACAGTTCAAACTGTCGAAGAAGCGCAAGATGTTATCGATAAAATAATTGCCTACGAATCGCAGCCTTTCGGCGGCAATTGGCGCAATATCATCACCATGGTAGGAGACGATGAGCTTATTGGTGGCGGGAAGGCCAGCGCGGTTGATGTTGTTCACATTAACCAAACAGAAACGATTGCCGAAACCATCATTCCCGACTCTTACGACATTCGAAAAATTTATCTTTCAGAGTTCCCGAAAGTTGTGAGCGCATCTTCGGGTGGTGTGAAAAAACCAGCGGCTAAAGAAGCCCTTATTGGGCAAATAAACCAGGGCTCGCTAATTGTAATTTATATCGGCCATGGCAATTCCACTGTTTGGGCACATGAAGAAGTCTTTCATCAGACCGATAATATCAGAGTTCAAAATCAAAACAAACTTAGTTTTTTTGTGGCCGCGACTTGCGATTGGGCCCTGTCTGATAGCCCTAAGGGACAAAGCCAGGCTGAAGAGTTGTTGCTATTTAAAGAGCGCGGCGCTATCGGCATAATTTCATCCGCTCGCCTCGTTTTTTCGTCGACAAATTTTGCCTTCAGCAGAGCATATTATCGACAACTTTTCAACGAAACGGGCCAGACCAACCGCATCGGCGATGCTTTTGTGCAAGCCCGTCTGGCCAATATGGCGCGCGTCAATGATGAGAAATACCATGTTTATGGTGATCCGACCTTGCGCCTGGCTGCCCCGGAATTGCGCGCAGAAATTACTTCGGTCACACCAGACTCTATTTTGGCCCTCTCTACCATGGAGATTGAAGGCGAGGTGGGACAAAACGGGCAGATTTCGAGCGATTTCAACGGCACTGCACTCGTAACGGCCTATGATTCAAAGAGGAAGGTAGAGCATCTGACTGAGGTTGGCTCGACTCAAACATATATGCTTCCCGGTAATTCTATTTATCGCGGCACTGTGCAAGTTCAGAATGGTAAGTTTAAGGCCCGCTTTGTTGTTCCCAAAGACGTGTCCTACGGCGGCAAGCTGGCCAAGATTAGCAGCTATTTCTGGAATGAGGCCAGCGATGGCATCGGTTACAAAGATCATATTCCTGTCAGCAGTTCTTCATTAAATATTGTGGATACCGAAGGGCCTGAAATTAAAGTGTTTTTCAAGGAAAGCCTAAACTTCACAACCGGCGACATTATCGGGGAAAAAGTCACGATGGTCGTTGAGCTTGCCGATACGGTCAGTGGGATAAATATCGCTGGCGAAATTGGCCACCGTTTAACCCTGACAATTGATCCTGATGAAGAAACGTGCTTATCTCAATTGAATCAATTCAAAGGAATTGGCGCGATTGACCTGACGGACTTATTTCGTTTTAACGAAGGTGACCATTTGCGTGGTAGCATCGAGTTTCCAATCGAATTTCCTGAGGAAGTCGAAATCGGTGGAATCGTGGCTTCGTGTTTACCGTCTGATGGGGAGCAAAAACATAACTTGGTGATAAAAACCTGGGATAATTCCAATAATTCGTCGACTGCTTCGGTGGAAGTCCGCATTGCGCATGGCGAAGGCCTGATCTTGCGTGAAGTAATGAACTATCCCAATCCTTTCACTAACAAAACAACCTTTACATTTTTTACCAACCAGGATTCAGAGGTTGTCATTAAAATTTATACCGTCTCCGGCCAGTTGATAAAAACTCTGGAATATCACAATGCCGGCAACGGGTTCAATATGGTAGAGTGGAACGGGCTGGATGAGCAGGGAGATTTTCCTGCCAATGGGGTTTATTTGTATAAACTCATTGCCAAAAGCCTGAGCTCAGATGGGCCGATTCAGAGTGAGACATTAGGCCGGTTGGCTATTATTCGATAACTTTGGCCACGATGAAATGCCTGAAGCTCATCATCTCCGAATGCCACCAATAGGGGCTATGCTCCAAAAGTAGTTTGACTTCAAATAGTCACAAATAAAAGTTAGGAACCGCAGCGATGAACAGAAAAACACTACTTCTTGCCTTATGTTTGTTGATACCGCTACTCGCATTTTCTTTCAGAGTCAGCAGCTCTGTGAGCAAAGACGAGCAGGCGGACTCTGAAATCGCCTGGAAGGACTTTGAAGAGGGCGTCGCTCTTTCAGCAAAAGAAAAAAAAATGCTTGTCATTGATATTTATACAGATTGGTGCCATTGGTGCAAGGTTATGGACAAGGATACTTATGGCAACAAGGATGTGCGCGAGTACATGCAAAAGCATGCCATTTTCGCGAAACTGAATCCTGAAAAGCCTCAAAAATATAAGTTTAAAGGCGCTGAGTATTCCGGAGAAGAATTGTCCCGGCTTTTTGGTGTAACCGGCTTTCCAACAACCGCCTTCATGAGTGCCAAAGGCGAGTTGCTAACCACTATATCCAGTTTTATCCCACCGGAAAAATTTCGTATCATTCTTGAATATCTTGCAGAGAATTGGTACGAAAAAATGAAATTCGATGAATTTGAGAAGAAGCAGACAAAACGCAATAAAAATTAAAATTTTATCCAAGCCGGATTGTCACCTTTGTGATGTTGCCAAGGCTGTTCTTCTGGATGTTCAAAAAACCATCTCATTTGCAATCGAAGAAATTGACATCACTGAAGATCGGGCTTTGTTTGAGGAATTCAAGGAGAAAATCCCTGTTATTTTTATAAACGGACGCAAAGCATTTAAGTATCGTGTCGAGCCTGACGCCCTAAGAAGGCGTTTGGCAAGAATTGAGGCGCGCTACAAGAAGTAAGTGAAGTAGGATCGTTTACTGTGCTGACAAGAAAGCCTGCCACTTTTTTAGGGATGGCAGGCTTTTTTGTTTTTGCGAGTTGTTTTATTGAGTCGCGTGCTGTAAGTCTAAAGGGGTTTTTCTATGTGAGTACAATTCTCATCAATCCGTAGAGCACTAAAAGTCGAACACAACGCCTAATCTAAGTCTCCGTCCCCGATTGGAATTGATAGGATCAAAAAGACGGTAGGCACTCACTCCTTGTGAGACGTTTTCTTGACCAGCGATGTTGTTTTGGTCCAGCAGGTTTCTGATTTCCAGGAAGGGTCTGATGTGACTGTTCCATCGTTGTGCATTTTTCAGGTATATGCGAAAATCAATCAAGTGCCGCCAATCTGCTCGCGTATCGTTTGGTATCTGGCTAAGTTCTGTTGTTGCCGGCAATGGGCTCAGGATGCGGTATAGCAGGTTAATGCTCATTTTTGCGCTCTGGTAATCAGCGTTAAGAATAAGAGAATGGCGCTGATCCCAGCTCAAAGGGAATCGCGTTCCCTGCCGCAGGGGTCTTCCTGCCAGGGCCCTTTTGTGACCCGCTTCAGCCATCGAACTGTTGCCCCTGGCTTTCATATAGGTATAGCTCAGTCGAGCCGAAAGCGCAGAAGTAATTCGTTTCTGCATTGTTACCTCAAACCCTGATGCCTTTGCAGAACCTTGATTAACGTACTGTGTGTAGCCAATGTTTGATTCGGTGCCATCCAATAGACTGTCTGGCAGGATAAACAGGCGTGTATCTATCAGATTTTCAAAGCGTTTTGTGAAGCCTGTAAAAACAAGCAGGAACTCATCGGCAATGATCCGCTTGTAGCTAAATTCTGTGGAAATTGTTTTTGTCGGCTCCAGTTCTGTGTTGCCAATCAGAGGTAAGTACGTATCCGGGGCCTGTGTAGAGTTGGTGTAGTAGTAATAAAGCGGCGGCATCTGATAATACCAGCCGTAATTGACGTGAATTCGTTCCTTGTCCGAAAGTGGCAACGAAAGTCCCAGTCTGGGGGAAACCGGCGTGTGTTTTTCTGATTTTGAATTTCGAACAGGAGCGCGCAACCGGGTTTGGAGCTGCCGGAATTCACTCGACACCGAGTCTATTTTAATGTTGGGGGCCAGCGCGTCATACCGCAACCCAATGTTGGCATTCACCCCTTTCAGGGTTATTTGGTCTTGAATATAGAATGAATAGAAACCGGGTGATTGGGAGTAATTATCATTAATTTGGTTAAATACGATCGAATTGAGTTCGTTTGTCGGCCCTTTTTTTGTAAGTGATTCAAAGATGACAGACTGGTTTTGCAGCATGTATTTTTGAAATTCAACGCCTGTTTTAATAATGTGGTGTTTCGCGAGTTGGCCGACTATATTAAACTTTGTGATGTGCACTTTTTCCCGGAGTTGCTCGTCCCGCGGTTGGTCGCCCAACAGGATTGGGCTCGTCGCATCCTTGGCATCCTGAAATACCAGTTGTGGCGGATTGTTTTCCGTGTTTCCGAGAATGAGTCGTTTGGTGGAATAAAAACCATAACGAACAGAAGCGAAAAATTTTGGCGAAAATGTGTGCGTTAGCGATGCGCTCAAACGGTGGCTGTAGTGTTTGTTTTCAGCCACGCCGGCCGGATTCAGCTCCCATTGCGGCTCCAATTGATGCCAGTTCCAGTTTGAAATCAATCCGTGTAAAGTCAGGATTGTGTTGCGGGCGATATCAAAAGAAAGCTTTGAGTTGATGTTGTAGTTTGTGAAAATGGGTGCGTCAAATGCGCTGCGTAGTTCACGGCGATGTGACGCATCGCTCATATTCAAATCAGCGGCTATAAAATAGTTTGCTTTGATGAGCGGACCGCCCAGGCCTATTGTCAAGGGGCCACCCAGACTAAAGTCAACCCGACGTGTATTGTCAGTGTCGGCGATGGGTGATTCCACAGAGTCGGAATAAAATCTAAGATTCCCTTTGACTTTGTTGCGGCCGTCTTTTGAAATGATGTTAACGATACCAGAGGTAGCGTTGCCGTACTCTGAAGAAAAGCCGCCGGTTTGTACCATCATTTCTGCGATGGTGCTGTTGGGGAAGTAGCTGGCGATTTGTCGTGACAGGCCACTCTGAACAGGCAGGCCATCCAAAAGGTAGAGAACAGCAGTTTCCCTGCCGCCGCGAATGTGATCGCCGGAGACACCTGGCAGTAAGGCAATCGCCTCGCGATAGGAATCGATGGGAAGTTGCTCATTTATTTCTTCGCCTGAAATAAAATATGCTGACGACGTGATGTCACTCTGGATGAGTTTTTTATTGTCGGTAATAACGACTTCGTTCAAGGGAAGAACTTTTGCGGACAACCGAAAGTCAAGAGATGTGATCAGGTCAACATTGATAGTTACATTTTTAATTGTTAGTTTGGAGTAACCTATCATGCTTATGCTGACATCATAACTGCCGGCGGGCAGATTGTAAATTATATACCGGCCATTTTTGTCGGCCATGGTGCCGATAGTTGTCCCTTTGACCAGAATGGCTGCACCTGGCAAAACCGTACCTGCATCCTTGTCAATGACAGTGCCGGACAGGGTTCCGGTGATGCCCGCAATGCAGGAAGTTGTAAGCGTTAAAAAACCTACAAAAAATAAGGTTTTGCAAAAATGGGCCAGCAAGTGTAGATTCCTTTTAAAAGCGAGATTTTTTTTGCTGATGAATTGCTGCGTGATTAGCAAATTATATGCCATATTAATGAGTCCGAATGTTGAGTCTTAACTGAACTGTTAAGGTACTTGACAGCATGGAGTTTAATTTAGAAAAATTACTGACATAAACTTCTGTAAAGACGACAATTATGGTAAAATTTAAACGCGCCGAATCTTTCTACTCTGTTGACGTGCCAGGATGCCAGGCGGGTATTGAAATTGACAACGTGCAAGATATTTCATTCTGCGCGGTAAATTATTGCACACTATACCGAAAAGAAGTTTACCACTATGTCCGAAAATGAATCAGATAATTTTTTGGGGCAACTCGCTGGCAAAGGTTGGAATCTTGATCTGGATTCAATTCAGAGCCTCCTCAAATCCATGGGGCAGCCGCACCGGAAGTTTCAATCAGTTCATGTGGCTGGAACCAATGGCAAAGGCTCAACTTGCGCCATGTTGGAGCGTATTTTACGGCAGGCTGGGCACAAGACCGGGCTTTTTACTTCCCCCCACCTTATTCGCGTTGAAGAGAGAATAAGAATAAATGGGCGTCCACTTCCGCGGGAAGAGTTTTCAACGCAACTGCTTGATTTGCGCTCAGTTCTTGAGGATGCCGGAAGCTCATACTTTGAAGCGCTTACAGCCCTTGCTTTTCAGTGCTTTGCTGCGCATGCGGTTGACATAGCCATCGTTGAAACTGGAATGGGGGGGCGATTTGATGCGACCAACGTAATTCACCCTCTGTGCAGCGTCATTACCGAGATCGATTTTGATCATGAGGAATTTTTAGGGAAGCAACGAAAGGACATAGCAAAAGAGAAGTCAGGCATCATAAAGGCGGGTGTTCCCTGCGTCTCTCTATCAACTGATTCTATTGTTACTCGTGTTTTTCGTGAGGCAACTACAGTTCTTGCCGCCCCGTTTTATAGTTTTGAAGATATTTGCGAAATTGATAATATTCGACCAACCGCTTCAGGGACGTTCTATAACATGACGCTGCTGTCAGAGCGGTTTGAAAATATATTTGTCAGTTTGCCGGGACATGTACAGGTCCGAAATGCTGCTTTGGCTGCTGCAGCGGCCAAGGTGTTATGCAAAGCTGGAGTTTCAGTTTCCAATGATGATATTCGGGATGGCCTGGCGGGTGTACGTTGGCCTGGGCGGTTGCAAAGCATTCAGGAGAGCCCGAGAGTTGTAGTTGATGTGGCGCATAATCCGGGTTCGATAAATGCGGCTATAGAGGGTTTAACCAGCTTATATGACTATGATCGGCTTATTGTTGTGATTGGCTTGTTAAGCGATAAAAATTATCAGGAAATTTCTAAATCTATTGCTAAGGTTGCCGATGCAATCTTCGTAGTTAGTCCCATGTCGCAAAGGGCGCTTTCCGGCCAGACCCTGGCGAGGCATTTTGCACAATTCTCTGACGACGTTGAGTTTATAGATGATTTTAAAGAAAAATGTTTCACTGAGATTGTGCCGACGGCCGGGAGCCATGATTTGATTTGTATTTTGGGTTCACATTACCTGGTAGGTGAGTTTCTCGATTTATATGAAAAAGAATTTCTCAAAAGGACTTGACAAAAAGGATCGAATTATTTATATTCTTGCGTATTTTTCTTAACCCGGCCATTTCTTCCAATATTTAGTACACGTCACAATACAGATTTCCCTAAAATTCCTTTTCGTGATGATCCGCTAAATAGATAGAGCGACTCGGCAGAAACCCAACATAATTGGATAGACAACTTTGTAAATACCCTACGCAATCCAAGCGCTTCTAAATTTCGGGGAAAAATTTAGGGAATCCATGCACAGGCATGTTACGTTTGAACAAACCCTGCTTGTTTATGTGAAAACTTCATTAGATTACCTCTAAATCAATCAAAGTCTGAGTATTTCAGAAGAATTACTATATATGAGAATATTGAGTCGCTACGATATATGGAGTTGGCGTTGCGATTCTTTCTTTAACAAACACATACAATAAAATATAATTCAAGGACTGGTTTTATGGAAATAGTTGAACTTAAATCGCTCAAAATAGCAGAGCTCTCAAAAATGGCACAAGAGCTTCAGGTCACGGGTATTACCGGGTTGAAGAAACAAGAACTGATTTTCCGCATCCTGGAAGAACAGACAAAAAAAGAAGGGCTGATTTTTGCCGAGGGCGTCTTGGAAGTGTTGCCGGACGGCTATGGCTTTTTGCGGTCACCGGATTATAATTATTTGCCTGGCCCGGATGATATCTATGTGTCGCCATCGCAGATAAAGCGGTTTGGTTTGCGGACCGGCGATACGGTTTCCGGTCAAATCAGACCGCCGAAAGAAAGCGAACGGTTCTTTGCTCTGCTAAAGGTTGAGGCTGTTAATTTTGAAAACCCGGAAGAGGCAAAGAAGAAAATTTTCTTTGATAACCTCACACCGCTTTATCCTGAGACGAAAATTAACCTTGAGCACAAGGCCAGTGACTTTTCTTCGCGCATCATGAATCTTCTGACACCGATTGGCATGGGGCAAAGGGGGCTGATCGTTGCACAGCCTAAAACTGGTAAAACAATCCTTTTGCAGAAGATTGCCAATGCTGTAACGGCCAATCATCCTGAGGTCAAAATGATTGTCCTCCTTATCGATGAGAGGCCGGAAGAAGTGACCGACATGGAACGCTCTGTAAATGCTGAGGTGATCAGTTCAACATTTGATGAGCCACCGGATCGCCACGTTCAAGTTGCCAACATGGTTTTGGAAAAGTCAAAAAGGTTGGTTGAATATGGGCAGAATGTGGTTGTGCTTCTGGACAGTATAACACGGCTTGCCCGTGCTCATAATGCCGTTGTACCGCACAGCGGGAAAATTTTGTCTGGTGGTTTGGATGCCACCGCTTTGGAAAAACCGAAGAGGTTTTTTGGGTCAGCCCGTAATATAGAAGAGGGCGGAAGTTTAACGATTATCGCCACTGCCCTGATCGACACAGGCAGCCGAATGGACGAAGTCATTTTTGAAGAGTTTAAAGGTACAGGTAACATGGAGTTGCAGTTGGATCGCAGACTTTCTGATCGTCGTGTTTATCCTTCTATCGATGTGAACCGCTCAGGTACGAGAAAAGAGGAACTTCTCCTTGAAGATTATGAGCTGAACCGTCTTTGGATTTTGCGCAAATTTCTTGCTGACCTCACATCGGTTGAGGCCATGGATTTTCTGTTGCAGCGGATGCGTGGAACCAAGACGAACAAGGATTTTTTGAACTCAATGAATACTTGATTAACGACCGTGCATTATTTGCTTGCGTTGAATGGTGTTTTAGCTTATATTTACTGTTCGATATTTATGGTTACACATGGTATGATTATTCTTTCGGTTTCAATTCATAGGAGATAATTGTGAAAGACGGTATTCACCCAAACTATGACCTTGTCGTCTTCAAAGACAGTTCTTCAGATTTTTCTTTTTTGACACGTTCTACCAAGCATTCAAAAGAAACGATCAAGTGGGAAGATGGTAAGGAATATCCTCTGGTGATTCTTGAAATAACCAGTGCATCGCACCCGTTCTATACAGGTAAGCAGCAATTGATCGACTCTGCCGGTCGGGTTGAGAAATTTATGAAGAAATACGGTATGAAAAATGCCGAGAAGGATACAGTTGAGAAGAAATCAGGTGCAAAGAAGGAAACAAAAGATTCAGCTATCGCAGATTCTTAGTGGCTGTAATAAATAATTGTAAGCGGGGTGGGTACCATTGGGTGGCCCATTCCGTTTTTTTGTTTTACCAGAACTCTCAGGCGAAATAAACATGAAGGAACCCGGTATCCAGATTGGTGGACAGGCAGTAATTGAAGGCGTGATGATGCGCTCAAAAGACAATTATTCCGTTGCGGTCAGGCGGAAAAATGGCAGTATTTTTGTGCGTGTAAGACCGTTTACTTCATTTGTTCGAAAATACAAAATTTTCTCACTTCCAATTATGCGCGGAGGGTTCGTTTTGATCGAGTCTCTGGTTCTTGGTGTTCAAGCCTTGACTTTTTCTGGAGATATCGCCGCCCATGATGAAAACTCAAATGAAGATCTGCCTGGAAACACAGTAGAAAAAAAGAGCATTTGGGCCAATTTGTGGCTTGGTATAACCGTTGCTTTTTCATTTGTACTTGGCTTGTTTATCTTTTTCTATGTGCCGCTTTTGTTGACCGAGTGGCTTGGGGCGGAATCCGGGCTCTCGTTTAATCTGGTTGATGGCGCCCTCCGCCTCGCATTTTTCTTGCTTTATTTAGGGCTCATTACCATGATGAAGGATATTCGCAGGGTGTTCGAGTATCATGGTGCTGAACACAAGAGTATTTTTACCTTTGAGAACGGCGCTGGTTTGAAACCGGCTGTCGCTCAGGAGTTTTCCAGGTTTCATCCTCGATGCGGCACGAGCTTTTTGCTGATTGTTATGTTGGTTAGCATTTTCGTTTTCATGTTTTTAGGAAAGCCGGATACCCTTTCTGAGCGTTTACTTCGGCTGGCTTTTATTCCAGTGATTGGTGGCATTTCCTACGAATTGATTCGTTTCTCCGGCGCAAAAGCCAACAGTCGGTTTTTGCAGCCTTTCATTAAGCCTGGATTGTGGCTGCAGAAGCTTACGACCAAAGAGCCGGACCTGGAGCAACTCGAAGTTGCTATTGTCGCGTTAAAGGCATCTTTGGGTCTGGATATGAGTGAACATGAAGGCGTTGTGTTTGAAGCACAAACAACCGCAGACGTACAAACGGTTTCCACAATCTAATTATGCTGGAACAACTCGAAAAAATTGAAAAACACTACGATGGCTTGTGTCAATCAATGATGCAGCCTGAGATAGCGCAGGATCCGAAGAGATATAGTCAGCTCGCCAAAGAAAAAAGCGACCTCGATCAAACCATTGAGAAGTATCATGAGTATCTGTCTACGCTCACTGCCATCGCTGAAGATGAAGCGATGCTGAATGAAGAGCAGGATGCGGAGCTTCGTGAGCTGGCTGAACTTGAACTCGCTGAACTTCAGGAAAAGAAGCCCACGCTTGAAGATGAACTCAAGTTATTATTGATACCGAAAGATCCAAAAGACTCAAAAAATGCGATTGTTGAAATAAGGGCCGGCACAGGTGGCGATGAAGCGGGACTTTTTGCCGGCGATCTATTCAGAATGTACACGCGCTTTGCCGAGAGCCGAAAGTGGAACGTGGATATCATGAACTCCAACCCCCAGGGTGTCGGTGGTTTTAAGGAGATCATCTTCATGCTCAACGGGGTCGAGGCTTACGGTATTATGAAATATGAAAGCGGTGTTCACAGGGTCCAGCGTGTTCCCAAAACCGAGACGAGTGGTCGAATTCACACTTCGGCTGCTTCAGTGGTTGTCTTGCCCGAAGTTGCGAGTGTTGAAATTCAAATAGACCAGAATGACTTGAAAATCGATGTTTACCGGTCATCCGGCCCTGGCGGACAAAGTGTAAATACAACTGACTCAGCAGTACGAATAACGTACTTGCCCACTGGCATGGTGGTAACGTGCCAGGATGAGAAATCTCAGCACAAGAACAGAGCGAAAGCGTTGAAAGTGTTGACCGCACGCCTTTTTGAACAAAAACAAAGAGAGGAGCAGGCCAAACTTGCAGAAAGCCGTCGCTCGATGGTGAGCACAGGTGATCGAAGCGCAAAGATTCGAACTTACAATTTTCCGCAAGGCCGACTTACCGACCACCGAATTGGTTTAACTCTTTACCGGCTTGAGGAGGTGCTGCAGGGCGATCTCGTTGAGGTTATCGAGCAGTTGCGACTTGCCGAACAGGCTGAACAGTTGAAGAGTGCAGTTTAGAACCCCGCATGGCACCTAGCCCGAAGGTTTGGCGCACGACCGAGATAATCCAGACCGCGAGCCATTACCTTTCTGAAAAAGGAGTTGAGAACGCACGACTCAATGCCGAGAGAATTATTGGCAAGGTGTTAGATATTGACCGTGTTGCGCTTTATCTCAATTTCGACAGACCGCTGCAGGCAGCGGAACTCAAAGAAATTAAATCACTTTTGGCGCGCCGGGGAAACGGAGAACCGCTTCAATATATTCTTAAAAAAACCGAGTTTATGTCTTTGGAGTTTGTGGTTGATTCGAGTGTGCTCATTCCCAGGCCGGAGACAGAATTGCTCGTGGAAACCGTTCTTGAAAAGTGCAGGGGGAAATTTGCCGGACAGCGGATTTCCATTTTGGATATTGGCACTGGCTCCGGGTGCATCGCCATTAGCCTTGCACATTATTTGCCGGAATGCCATGTTACAGCGGTCGATGTTAGCGCTAGCGCTTTGGCAACGGCGCAAGTAAATGCCCAACAACTGCAGGCAGATACCCGCGTCGCGTTTGCAAAACTAGATATTTTGAGTAGTACGATTACAGAGTCGTTCCAGGAAAGGTTTGACGTGATTGTTTCAAATCCACCCTATGTCTCAAAGGATGAGTACCTGAATCTCCCTTTAGAGGTTAAGAATTTTGAACCTGTCATTGCATTGTGCGACCAGGGCGATGGTTTGTTGTATTATCGCCGCTTGGCTGCTACCGTACCTGATTCTTTGACCTCAAATGGAATGCTTGCAGTTGAGATTGGCGCAGCACAGGCCAGTGCGGTTCAAGGCATTCTGGCTGCTGTTTTCCAGCGAGTGGAATGCTTGCAGGATTTGAATGGGCTGGATCGCGTCATTGTTGCTGAAGACGTGCATGCAAATTTTGAACATCGTCTCCAGTGTGGTTGTTGAAAGAGAGTGTTATTTTATGACTGCTGGTATAGACAAATCTAAAGTCTGTTGATCAATAATTTTTGGAGGAATGAAATGTTGAAGGGGACAATTTTTCGCGAATATGACATCAGAGGAATTGCTGACGAAGACCTTGTCGATGAAAATGTGACACTTATCGGTAAAGGCATCGCTACCTTTTTGGCCCGTCAGGGGGCGAAACAACTTGTTGTTGGCCGCGATGTTCGTCTCTCTTCCGAGCGCATTCGCGACGCTCTTGTTGCCGGTTTTGTTGCAACCGGGCTTGACGTAATTGATGTTGGCGTCTGTTTGACACCGGTTCAGTATTTTGGCATCATCAAGTTTGAAGCAGACGGAGGCGTGATGATTACCGGCAGTCACAACCCCATCGAATATAACGGTTTGAAAATTTCCAGTAAAGGAGTTGCACCGATTTTTGGTGAACAAATTCAAGAGATTTGGAAGATTATTGAAAGTGCGGACTTTGAGACCGGCGTTGGCGAGGTTCAGAAAAAGGACATTATTCCTGAATATGTCGATATGATTAAATCGAAGCTGAAATTTAGCAAAAAACTGAAAATGGTCATCGATGCCGGCAATGGCACCGCTGGACTGCTGGCGCCCAAACTCTGGGAAGATATGGGGTGTGAAGTTGTGCAACTTTATTGTGAGCCGGATGGCACATTTCCAAACCATCTTCCGGATCCCACGATACCCAAGTATGTCGTAGATTTGCAGAAACTAGTGTTGGAGGTCGGCGCCGACTTAGGTGTCGGCTATGATGGCGACACGGATCGCGTGGGCGTTATCGATGAGAAGGGCCGCATGGTTTTTGCTGACCGGCTTCTTGCTATTTTGAGCAAAGAAGTGCTTGAGCGCCACCCGGGCTCAGACATCGTTTTTGATGTGAAGTGCTCACAAGCATTACCGGAAGAAATTAAGAAGCACGGTGGCAACCCGCTCATGTGGAAAACAGGTCACTCTCTTCTTAAAGCCAAAATGAAGGAAATCAAAGCGCCGCTGGCGGGTGAGATGTCGGGTCATATTTTTTATGCCGATGACTTTTATGGGTTTGATGATGCCGTTTACGTCTCAGGACGTTTGTTGCAAATCCTTTCTAATTCAAGTAAAACACTTTCTGAAATGGCCGATGAAGTGCCTGGGTTTGAGTCCACACCGGAAATCAGAATTGAAGCAACTGATGAAGATAAGTTTAACATTGTTGAAGATCTGGCAGCGTATTTCAAGCAATCGTACGACACCATCGATATCGATGGTGCCCGAGTGTTATTTGGTGATGGCTGGGGACTTGTCCGCGCCTCAAATACACAGCCTGTTTTGGTTTTACGATTTGAAGCAAAGAGCATGAATAGACTTCATGAAATTATGGATATTTTCAAAGCGAAGTTACGTGAATATCCTGCGGTTAAGTTTGAAGACAGCGATTTTTTGGTAGCATAGTTTTCGGATTTTAGTGCAGGACATTCTATTAATTGTGCATGATTTTTAGTAATTTTTGTTTAAGCACGAATTTATTATTCTGTTGGAATTTTGCTCCTGAACCATTAAGTTTATCGCTTATTTAAATCTAAGTGGGTTAGCATGAAAAAGGCGTTGTTAGCACTCCTATTGCTCTGCGGAACGGTTTTGGCCGGAACAGGCGACGGTACCATGCCGGTTGCGGAAATCAAAACAGGCATGCGCGGAATTGGAAAAACTGTTTTCGCCGGTAGCACGATCGAAGACTTCGACTTTGAAGTCCTCGATATCCTGCCTAACTTCAAGTCGAAACGAGACTTGATTCTAGTTAAGCTCCTTGGCGAAAAGGTAGAGCACACCAGTGTGGTGGCCGGTATGAGTGGCAGTCCCATGTATATCGATGGCAAGCTCATCGGTGCACTTGCATATCAAGTCGGTCCACTTTTTCCCAAAGATCCCATCGCCGGGGTGACGCCCATTGCCCAAATGCTCGACATTCTTGAGCGTGAGCGGACAAGAAACGCTGAGCTGGCCTTGAATCGGGGTTACAACACTGACTTTGTGAACATGGCTTTGGGAGCAAAAGAGGTGTCACTATTGGCGCTTGTGCCACCACGCTTGACCGCAGGCCGTGCCATGGGTGAAGTTGTGGCTTTGCGAACGCCTTTGTATTTTACCGGCTTCGAGTCTGGGGCCTTGCGACTTGCTTCCAGCCTTCTTGAAGGATCCGGTGCGCAGATGATAAACGGCGGTAGCGCTGTTGAAACTGAAAATTCGAAAGTAGCGCCCTTGGAGCCGGGTTCTGCTTACGCCATTGTTCTGGTTGATGGGGATATGGGGTTGCAGGCAACCGGAACAGTCACCTACGTAAATGAAGGACAGGTTATTGGTATGGGCCACCCGTTCTTTAATTATGGTGCGGTTAGCCTGCCAATGGGCACAGCCAAAATCGTGGCCACGCTTTCCAGCCTGATGGCCTCCACGAAGTTGTCGACCCTTACCGGTGTTACCGGGATTGTGCATCAGGATAGAAGTTCGGGCGTGATGGGTGTTGAAGGCGAGGTGCCAAGCATGATTCCGTTTGACTTGAGTGTGGAATCCGCGTTGGGTGAAATAAACCAGTATAGTTTTCGTGTGGCCGAGGATCGGAGTTTGCATTCGCTTACACCGATAATTTTTAGCATTGTGATGACCAACGCTCTGGAATCAGCTCGCATGTCAGTTGGCAATCGAACTTTGCAGCTTGAAGGTAGCATCGAGCTGCAAGGGCACGCGCCCATTCCTCTTCAGAATTATTTTGCAGGCGGCACCCCCGGCGGTTTTCTAACAGATGGCGTACAAGCGGCCGGCGAATTGGCGGCAACAATAGGCACGCTCCTTGCAAATGATTTTGAATGCCCGGAAATTAAATCCGTAAAACTCACGCTTGAGGCACTGCCAAAAAAACAGTTGGCCCACATCGAAAGGGTTGAAGTGAATAAAACGGTTGTCAAACCGGGAGAGTCGGTTCGCGTAACAGTCCACATTCGTGAGTTTCAGGGAAAAGAGCACAAAGTCACGCATAACGTGATCATCCCAGACCATGTAAAGGCAAGGAGAATTGGTATTTTCGCCGGCAGTGGCGTTACGCTGACACGTCTTGAAGCAAGGACTTCTCCGCATCGCTTCCGCCCCAAAAATTTCAGTCAACTGGTGAAGATGCTGAATGAGCGAAGAAAAAACAATTTTGTTTTTTTTCAAATTCGGCAACCCGATCAAGGCGTTCTTGTTGAAGGCAAGGAATCGCCTGGTTTGCCACCGTCGGTGTTGTCAGTGGTCAGGGCTCAGAAGTCTTCCGGCAACTTGATTAACCTCCGGGATCGTGTGTTACTGGAAGAGAGCGTGCAAACCGAATATGCAGTTTCTGGTGGCAGAAACCTGTGGCTTTCTGTTGAACAAAAATAGATGAGAAAGATTATGTCAAACAAGGAACGTTCTCCGTTCGTTATGTTATTGGTTACTTTGGTGGTTGGCAATTTATTTGGTTCCACTCCGAAGACAAAGACTTATCGAACGCAACAAGATTTTCAGAGTGGCGAGGCTAGCGGCGTGTCAATCAGCCACCAGGGTGAGATTTCACTCGCACCAAAACTCGATGAAGTTTACGACACGCCACTTGCCTTTATTTGGTCTGCTGTGATGGATTCGCACGGCAATATTTTTGTGGCAGGCGGCAATGATGGTGAAGTTTATAGAATTGGCCCAAAGGGTAAAAAGGAGCGCGTTTTCAAGGCACCGGAGCCACAAATTTATGCTCTGGCCATCGATAAAAAAGATAATCTTTTTATTGGAAGTTCACCTGAGGGCAAGGTGTATAAATTGTCCGGTGGCAAGGCTGGTCAGGCTGATGAGTCTGTGTTTTTTGAGCCCGGGGAACTTTATATCTGGTCCATGGTCATCGATAAGCAGGGGGAGTTGCTTGTGGCCACCGGAGAGAATGGCAAAATTTTCAAGGTAAATCGCGCTGGGAGCGGAGCGGTTTTTTACGAATTTGATGATAAACAGATCGTCAGGATTGTGCCTGGCCGCGCTGGAGGATTAATCGCGGGCACCGCGGATAAAGGCATTGTTTTGCGCATAGATGATGCGGGAAAAGCGTTTGTGTTGTACGACGCCCCTCTGGTTGAAATAACCGATTTGTACGAAGATGTAAATGGGGTGATTTATGCGGCAGCTACAGGCGGCTCCCGGCTTTCTCGCAGGGCCCCACCCAGGCCGGCTTCTCCACAAAACGGGGATGCTGGTAAAGATGGAGGTTCTACGCCTGCTGAAGATGAGGAACTGGATTTTCACCAGAACGCCGCACCGCTTCAGGCTGCGAGAAGAGGCGGACAGCAGGGCGGTGCGCTTTATCGCATCGAAGTGGATGGCACTGTTTCTACTTACCAGTCGCCGCAATCTGAGCGGATTTATTGCATCGCGTCCGATGGCCAGGGCAACCTGCTTTTGGGTACCGGCGAAGATGGTAAAATCTATCGAATGAGCCCTGCAGGAGATTATACGCTGCTTGCGGATCTTGAAGAAGTGCAGGTGACGAAATTGCTCACCGACAAACATGGGAAAACTTATGTAGCGACGTCTAATTCCGCCAAGCTTTACACCCTCGGTAAGCAGTATCGAAAGCAAGGAGAATTCACCACCAAGGCTTATGATGCGGGTGTGGTTTCGCAGTGGGGTGAGGTCAGTTGGGAAGCGGCCTTGGCTTCGGACACCAAAGTCGTTATTCAAACACGGAGTGGCAACGCCGAAGAGCCGGATAAAACCTGGAGTGATTGGTCGAAAAACTATACCTCTGCGGCCGGCACTGTAATCCAAAGCCCGTCCGCTCGCTATTTACAGTTGCGGGCAACTCTCACCTCAAATGATGGGCGGAACCTTCCATCGCTAAAGAAAGTTTCTTTCTCACATTTACAAAAAAATGTCGCCCCTAAGATTAATCAAATTCGAATTCATACGCCGGGTGAATACTATCCGGTGTCCATGGGAAATTCACAGCATAATTCGCATCTGATAAACGGAGAGCAAGAGAGAAAAAATGGTTTTCAAAACCAATCTTTGGGGCGTAAGTCTACCAGAAAAGGCTATCGTTCCGTGAGCTGGCTAACACAGGACAATAACGGCGACGATCTGTCGTTCGATCTGTATTACAAAAGGGTACAGGACAAATCGTGGAAGGAACTCGTGGTCGATTATTCAGGAAATGTTTACTCCTGGGATAGTGAATTGATTCCGGACGGGCGTTATGTAATCAAGCTGGAAGCCAGTGATGGCCCGTCGAATCCGCCGGCAAGAGTTTTGAGTTCTGAAAAGATCAGCCGGGAATTCGTTGTAGATAATAGTGGGCCCGATGTGAATGGATTTCAGGTTCAGGTTGAAAATGGTAAGACCACAATCACTTTTTCCGCAAGGGACAATTGGTCGAATATCAAGAGAGTTGACTACGGCGTCAATGCCGACCAGTGGAATTTGCTTTACCCGATTGATGGTATTTGTGATTCACGCAGCGAAAAATTCAAGCTCATGCTAGATGTTAGCCTTGTTGGTGAAACTGCAATCGTGATAAAAGTGCAAGACGAACTGGGCAATATTGGATTCGGCAACACAATAATAAATGTCAAGTGACAGGAAAGGAATGAAACCTGCTAATGGACAACCGTTCAGCATTTGAGAAAGTTAGAAACTGTCTTAACAAAGGACAAAGATTTGTTATCACGACCCACGTAAACCCGGATGGTGACGGACTTGGTTCCGAGGCAGCAATTGCCGCCTACCTAACGGAAATGGGAAAGGATGTTTATATATTCAACAGCAGCGAAGTGCCCCCGAATTACGACTTTCTAAACCCGGACAAGAGGATGGTCGTCTATCAATCCGAGAGGCATCGTGAGACTATTCTCACTGCTGATTACTTTATCATTGTTGATATTAGTGATTGGCATCGGCTTCGCTCATTGGGCGTCGATATCAAGGATACTGATATTCCCAAGGTGTGTATTGATCATCACCCGCCGCAAGGAAAATTCGGCGATGTGAGACTCATTAACACCGACGCCTCTTCAACTGGTGAAATCGTGTTTGAACTTTTGACTTTTTGTGGTGCAAAAATAACCAAGTCTATGGGAGAAGCATTATACACTTGCATTCTTACCGACACCGGCTCATTCAGATTTTCAAACACCACTGCTCGTTGCTTGCAAATTGCTGCTAATCTTGTTGAGTGCGGTGTGGAGACACACCGTTTGTATCAACGTATCTACGAGCGGCAATCCCGGGCAAAAACGAAATTGCTGGGTTATGTGATCGAGCATCTGAATTTTGAAGAAAAAGGCCGTATCGCCTGGATTACTCTGCCCAAGGGTTTGGTCGCGAGTATGGGAGCCAAGCCCAGTGACACCGAGGGATTTGCCGATTATCCAAGAGTCATTAATGGCGTAGAAATGACTGCGATGTTCCATGAAATGGAGGGTGAGCGCGTCAAAATAAGTCTTAGGTCCAAGGGGAATATTCCTATCAACGGCGTGGCGCAAAAATTTGGTGGCGGCGGTCACCCGTTTGCATCAGGAATTTTGATGGAAGGAAAACTGCAAGATCATGTTAATTCGGTCTTGAAGGAGTTAGCAAAAGTTTTGAACTCAAAAAGTTAAGACAGGCAGTCAATATTCACCAACACAGAATTTTGTATTGAGCCAGAGCCAATTTGACAATTTTTTTGATGCGTTCGGAACGGAGTTAATCAGTTCTACGCGGGCGCTTAAAGATGCGGAAATCAGTCATTTTGACTATTTACAGAATATTTGTGAATCGCAAGGTTCAAATATTTGTGTAAACGAAGGTACAGGTGTCGTGTGTGGGCGGTACCCGGTTTCGCCGGGTGATAGAGTGCTGGCTTTACGCTTTGTCGTTTCGCATGACACATCGCCTGATATTGATCAGCTTATTGCCGCTGCGACCGGATTGGGTCTGTTGACTTTTTTGCAGAAGTTTCCGGAAGAGCCAGTTTTGAAGCCACGGTTGATATTTGAGTCCAGCGCCCCGGGTAGTGCCAGTGATTTGGTTGAAAACGACTGTATTGGCGGGGCAATGGCCGTTTTGAGCATTGCAGGCAATCCGCTTGTTTCGGGAGGAAATGTTGCGGTCAAGTCAGGAACGATCTATCCAATGCGGCAGACCTTTGTCATCACTTTGCGCAAGTCGGCTCATGATAGCGATTCGGCACACGCGTCATTGCAGTCAGCAGGCGCACACGCTGCTACCTGGCTAAGTCAGCTCACAACACGAAAACTTGATCCTGCCAAACCAACCCGGATTGTCTTTCAGCCCAATGGACAAGTAATTCAGGCAGATTCGGCAGAGGCGTCAATTCAACTGCGAGGTGAAATACTGGCAGTCACCAGGAAGTCGCTTGACGGTTTGTTGGCAAAAACTCAGTCCACTTTGGCTGGTCTTGAGCGCGCCCTTGATGTGCAATTTGAATTTCAACTGAAACAGAATTCGCCGGCGCTGCTAGCGGATCAAAGGCTCAATGGTATCATAACTTCAGCAGCTTCTTCGGCCCTTGGCAATGGGCGCATTGCTTCAATCCAGCATCTAAACCAGAATCACACCGATTTTTCTCACTACTTAAGAAAACTCCCAGGCTCTTTCCTTTTCAACAAATCCTTTTCTCATAATGGGAATGGCGCTTTAACTAACATGGATTTACATGCGATTGTCGAAAGCGGCATTTCTCCTTTATTAAAGGTTTTGCTAACCATTTTACTTGGTACTGGTTAAGCTCCTCACGGTCTGTTTTACGGATATTAAAAAGCCGCAACATCCTTTTTTTACTTGCAATTAGCCCACAATTAGGTTAGTTTTTTATCAAGTTCAAGATGAACATTTAGGGTATTCAATTGACTTGAAATTGCCGTGAAATACACCGTTTCTGAAAGTACACCTTCCGCTTCAAAACTATCTTCGTTGACTTTTTCCAGTGAAGAGGAGTTGTTTCGATCCATTTTTGAATGCCTGGATATTGCTATCGTCCTTGTGAACAGCGATGGAGATATTTTACAGGCGAACCGTGCCTTCTATTCGCTGACTCAATCACATTGTAATCTGCTAACTTCATCTTTTTCACTTTTCGACTTTTTAGTTCCCAAAGCGCACAAAAAAGTTTCCGAATTGCTCACTGCGGCCCTTACAGAGACAAAGCAAATGGCTCAAATGGAGACATGCCTGGTTGACGCAGAAAATGCAGTACACGATATATGTCTCTCTTTAAGCCGTGTTGACGGTTTTTGCGGGTTTGCACTCACCATTCGTGAGCTTTCGGAAAGTAAGCACGCGCATGCTGAGTTAAAACACCGTGCGGATGATTTGGAGAATCTGTTTTATTTGATTTTACATAATTTGAAGTCCCCGGCAGTGTCCATTCAGGGTTTTGTGAAGCTGCTGCTTGAAGAAGGCAGTAGCGTTTCAGCATCAGAAATTCGTCGCTATCTGCAACGCATCGGCAAGAATGCGGAACGGATGAACGTGATGTTACAAGATCTGGTGGCTTTTGCCAAGTTTTCAAGAAATGGTCTTGGCAAGAACAAAGTACCGCTGCCGGAAGTGTTGGAGAGCATTCGGGCGGAGTGCTTTTTTATGATCAAGGAGAAGGGAATTGACTTTCGTATACCCCGGCATCTACCAGTCATTTCTGCTGATTTCGATGGTATTTTCACTGTTTTCTATAATCTGATTGAAAATTCCATCAAATATGTGGGGGGCACTCAGGAACCTGTTGTTGAGATCGGCTGGGAAGAAAAACACCGGTTCATCTTGTTTTGGGTCAAAGATAACTGCCCTGGCGTCAATGAGAAATATCACGAAAAAATCTTTGATTTGTTTGAGCGTGCAGCGGCGCCCAAGAACATTGAAGGTACGGGAGTCGGACTAGCCATCGTCAGGAGAATTGTCGAGCGGCATGGTGGATGCGTTCGGTTTGTATCCAGGCCAAACGCCGGTACCGTGGTCTACTTCACATTGCCTAAACTCATGCTGTAAGTGCAGGAAGAATCATGATTGCAGAACAAAAGCCTCTATTCACGTCGAAGCATCATGAGACGCTTAATCTCTATCTCCACATAATTGCTCACGAGATTCGTAGTCCGTTGGTTGCGATTCAGGGATACGCCAATCTCCTGCGCGAACAATTTGGTAACTCATTGCCTCAGGAAGGGCAGGAGTATTTGACCCGAATCGAATCTAATCTTAATCGTGCGGAATCTCTGCTTGCTGCTATTAACAAACTGGCTAAAGTTGCCATCAACGAAGCGAATTTTCGGCGAGTTTCTATCGAAGAAATTGTTTGTACGGCTCTGGAATCACATGAGATCCAGTTACAAAGGAAGGGCCTGACTTTGCGCGTTCAGCCCGATATGCCGGACCTTTATTGTGACTCCGATTCATTAATTTTGGTCTTCTCGAACTTGATTGGAAATGCCATCAAATATTCTCGGCGCCAGGGAGGTGGCCAAATTGAAATCGGTTATTTAAACGATGAAATTTTCCACAAATTCTTTGTTAAGGATGATGGCGTTGGTTTCAAGTCGCAGGATCGGGTCAAAATTTTCCATCTGTTCAGGCGATTGCGGAACAAGAAGGATGTATCTGGTACTGGTCTTGGATTATGCATTGTCAAGCAGATCATTGCGGGTCACGGAGGGGAAGTTTGGGTTGAATCCAGGCTAAACCGTGGCGCGACGTTTTTTTTTACATTACCCAAAAATATTCCAAACTTGCCGCACTACTCTTTATAAATAATCTGGAAAACTGCAATGAAAGCTCCGCTCAAGGTATTGGTGGTTGAAGATGACAGCGAGCAGGCGACTCTGGTACAAAAGTGTCTGTACAAGTCGGATACCGAATTTGATGTTGAAACCATCGAATCTGGAAAGGGTTGTATTGAAAAGCTGTCACAGCAACAGTATGAGGTGGTTGTTTTGGACTATCAGCTTGGTGATTGTACAGGACTTGAGGTGTTGCATGAAATAGCAGTAAAAGGATATGATACACCTGTAGTTGTGGTTTCCGGAAACGGCAATGAGAAAATTGCGGTGGAGGCAATAAAGCAGGGTGCAGATGATTATATCGTAAAAGATGGGAGC
Organism: Candidatus Zhuqueibacterota bacterium; assembly: GCA_029262005.1. Taxonomy (GTDB): domain Bacteria; phylum Zhuqueibacterota; class Zhuqueibacteria; order Oceanimicrobiales; family Oceanimicrobiaceae; genus JAJDAG01. Next base: position 24,892 of record JAJDAG010000087.1, read on the forward strand.
TTCTTTTCCATTCTGCCGAAGGTCATCCAGCAGGCAATTGATAAACATCATCTCGTGGTGAAGCTGCGCGAATCTGAGAGAAAATACCTGAATATTTTCGAAAGCGCTGGTGATGCCATTGTGATTATTGAGCCTAAGACATTTGTGTTAACCGAAGTCAACGAAAAGAGCCGTGAAATATTCGACAGTAAAATAGAGCAACTTGTTGGGCGCTGCTTTCTCGAACTTTTTGCTGACGCTCACAGAAATAAAGTGGCTTCTGTTTTAAAACAAGCACAGTCTGAGGGTGAATCTGATAACAGAAATCTGGCAGTTGTTGCCTCTGATGGCAAGACGGTACCAGTTGAATTAACTGCGAAGGTGGTAGACCTCGGCTCTCCTTTTATCCTTTGTAATGTTCGAAACATTGCTGAGAAGCATGAATTGCAGGGCCTTATACTCAACAGTAAGCGGCGCTTACAAAGCACCTTTGACGGTATCACCGACACCATTTGTCAAGTGAGTCCGGAGTTGGAAATTATCATTGCCAACAAAACTTTTGCACAGCTCGTCAACCTTGAGCCGGGTCAAGTTATCGGCAGACCCTATCACGAAATTCTTTGTGCCAGAGGTACACCTTGTGACGACTGCCCGGCAGCCAGAACCCTTAAAACCATGAAGCCCGCTTCAATTGAAAAAAATAAAAATGGCCTGGTCTATGAAATATGGAGTTATCCGATATTCGATGATGCCGGTAAGCTTGAGTCTGTGGCAATTTATACAAAAAATATAACAGAGAAGAAAAAGTTGGAGAAGACACTGGTGCAGTCAGAAAAACTGGCTTCGATTGGAATGTTGGCCTCTGGTATCGCCCATGAACTTCGAAATCCGCTGAATGTTATTGAGACCGCCCGTTACTATATTGATGAGTTTATGTCTAACAAGGATGCCGACATCAGTTCAAAACTCAATATTATTCGAAAGAATGTGCAGCGCTCTTCAAAAATTATCAACGACCTGCTGGCATTCTCCCGCCAATCTTTTCATGCGCGCGAAATCATTGATGTCACAAGCATAATCACGGATACTGTTTCGTTGATTCGGAATGAGCTGGAGGCCAAAAATA
>JAJDAG010000088.1 GCA_029262005.1 Candidatus Zhuqueibacterota bacterium
TTATATGGATCGTCATGGACACGGCCCGCCGCGATCATGTTTCGGTTTATGGCGGCGAACGGGATGCGATGCCGAACTTAAGGAAGTTCTCACAGGAGGCTTTGGTTTTCGACCGTGCTATTTCGACTGCACCTTGGACAATCCCGTCCCATGCTTCCATGTTCACCGGTATGTACTCTTCAAAGCACGGCGCCACTTACAAACCCGGTGCCTTGGTTGCTCAACCCCTGGTGTCAGGCAATCTAACTCTTGCTGAAATTCTAACTGCAAAAGGATATCAAACCGGAGCCGTTGTATCAAACTACGGAGGATTGTCACGCATCAATGGGTTTGCTCAAGGCTTTCAATATTATTTTGATTCACCGCCTTTTGTCAACCGGCTTTTCTGGGGAAAGTTGTTGCAATCGTTCAAAGTGGAATTTCTGGTTTATAAATTGTGGGTAAACGTTGTTCGCTTGGCCTCCGACATTAATGAGACTGTTTTTGGGTGGTTAGATGGGTGTACGCCCAATCAGCCCTTTTTCCTCTTTATTAATTATATGGAAGCCCACAACGGCATTGCTTATTTGCCCGATCCGTATGACTCCATGTACGGTTTTGACCGCGAAAGACGTAGAGAAGTGTTTCGCGATTTGAAGCCAAAAGAAGTTGTGCATTTCCGAGATAATGTATCGATGGCGCAGCATGCCTTCTGGACAGCGTCAGTTCAACGTAAACTGCGATATCTGGATGTGCACTTGGGCCAATTGTTTGATCAGTTAAAAGCAATGAACCTGTTTGATGATACTATGATTATCATCAATGCAGACCATGGAGAACTCTTTGGCGAGCACCATTCATTCGGGCACCAAACGGATCTGTACAAAGAGCTTATTCACATCCCGATGCTGGTCAAGTATCCGGAGGCAGAAAAAACAGGACGTTCTAACAGGCTTGTCCAGACAGTTGACATTATGCCGGAAATACTCTCATATATTGGGCTGAATATCCCGAATGACGTGCAAGGTCAGCCATTTAAAGAGATTGACCATGATATTGTAGCAGAGATATTTGAATATAAGTATGGCTTAAAGTCACAGCGTAATCCTAAAAGGTACAATAGAGACCTGAAAACCATCATTTCGACCGTTGATGGAGACTCATTAAAACATATCTGGTCTTCGACTCAAGGGTCGGAGCTTTTCAATCTCGAAACGGATCCGAAGGAGTTGAACAACATTATTGTCGAGCGGCAGTCTCAGGCAGACACAATGCTCACACGGTTGCAACGCTGGCAAAACAGTTTCTCTCCCATCCAGGGGACAGATCAAACCAGCCTCAAAGACCGGGAAGAGCTTGAGAAACGGTTGCGGTCACTCGGTTACATAAAATAACAAATTTGGCTACTGGAATTGAGGCTTTGCCTGATTGTTCTTGAGAAATTTAGTAAGAATTGATATGACAAAACTAATTGAAAATAAATCACCGCTGATAATTCTCACTCTTCTTGCCACCGCATCTGCGCTGTTTAGTGCGTTTGTCGTGTCGCAAAATTATTGGGATGACGACGCATTTATTTCATTCCGCTACGCCAAAAATCTTTTTAATGGACTTGGCCTGGTTTACAATGCCGGTGAGCGCGTTGAAGGCTACACAAATTTTCTCTGGACAATAATTGCTTATTTCGGCATGCTGTTACGATTTCAGCCAATATACTTTGCTCAGGCTGTCAGCGTTGCAGCGCAAATGCTGACGTTGTACATGCTTTATCTTCTTGGAATTGCCTCTTCCCGTCCACGAGTTCAAGCGTTGATTGCGCCGGCATTTCTCGCTTGCAACGTCTCATTCCTGCTGTATCCGATGACCGGCATGGAGACAAGTTTTTTCACCATGTTAATCACCTTGGCAGTGCTGCTCATTCATCGACAGTTTTATAAAAGCCGAGGGGGTGCGATTGTTACGGGTATTGTCCTCCTGAGCATTTCATTAACGAGATTTGATGGCTTGGGAATTGTTGCAGCCATATTAGTATTTAAAATACTGCTGGACCGCGAGTTTAAAAACATGCTGCCGGTGTTGCTGGTTCTTGCGGTTGGTGTTGGTGGATATCATATTTGGCGATTCTTCTACTATCCCACTCTTTTGCCCAACACGTTTTATGCAAAAGTCGGTTTTTCAGTGAGCCAATTAGTTGGCGGACTTAAATACGTTTATCGGTTTGCGGTCGAGAACGGGCAGCATGCCTTGATTTTCGCGCTTATTCCTTTTGTTGCAGGGCACACATCCAGGACGACGAAGATGATTGCCTGGGTTGTCGTCGCTCATCTGTCGTACATTGTCCTTGTTGGCGGCGACTGGATGCCGCACTTTAGATTTGTTTTGCCGGTGCTGCCCCTTCTTTTTTGGCTGATGCAAGAAGGTCTTTTGGCTATTTATAGCCTGCTAAAGCCGAAAATTCAACAGCTTGGTTCCTGCCGGCAATTTGCAATTTTATTTTTTCTGCTACTGTTCACTTTTAATTTGTCGCCGCTCTACCAGAACCGAGAGTTCAGAGGATTTTCAGCTCCCTGGTTTATCACCGGGGACGCCCGCGCTATCGGAGAGTACCTGGATAGTGCGTTACCTGAAGACGCAGCAGTGGCCATCGAATGGGGTGGCATTTTACCATTTTATATGGAGCAGCCTGTTTTAGATACATTTGGCCTGACGGACAGTGAAATCACCAGGCAGGATTTCCCCGGCTCTGTATTTGGGCGGTGGATCACAAAGGACTACCTGGCGAGCAGAAAACCGGATGTGATCATTCCGTGTGCCAGAATATTTAATTCTTCGGAAGAGGCGCACTTGAGCGTTGATAAAACCCCGGTAGAATCGATAAACAGAAAGAACAGTATTTACAATTATGGTTTTTATGCGTCTTTGGCTAACCAGAACTACGGTTACAGGGTCTGCATTATTAAAATACATGAAAATGGTTACTGGCCGGTACTGGTTCGAATTGGCTTCGAGAACTTCTGTCAAAAACTCGAACTTGGGGAAGAGAGTTGAGCATGGCAAACCGCTCTGACAAAACAGGTGCCGACTTCATTGAGAAAAATGTGGCGTGGGTCAACAAAAGGCAAATAAAGATGGCTGCTTTCCCTAGAATAGAACTTCTTTTGCTTCTTGCTGTATGCGGCATTTTTGTATTTTTGTGTCTCATCGTTTTCCCATTTATGCTGGATGACCCTTTCATCACCTTTCGCTATGCGGAAAATTGGGCAAATGGCGACGGCATCGTCTGGAACCAGAATGAATATGTTGAGGGATATTCGAACTTTTCGTTCCTCGTTTTATTAGCACCATTTGCCTGGTTAAACTGTGATTTGTACTATGTATCGAAGATTTTATCTATGCTGTTTGGCCTGGGTGCCATTGTTTTGACTTATCGTTTTTCAAAAAGACACCTTGAATATCAATCGATTTTTTTTTACTTTATAGCACCTTTACTACTGGCAACAAGCGCACATTTTTCTCTCTGGTCAGTTGGTGGCCTCGAAACCACATTGTTTGGCTTTTTGCTATTACTCTTGTGTTTTGTTTTGCTGAGTCTTGCCGGTTGGCGGCGGCACATTTTACTTGCGCTTATTCTGTTTTTCCTGTCGATAACCCGGCCGGAGGGGCCTATGTTTGTAGCTGTTGCTTTTACAGTGGTGCTGGTTAACATCGAAAAAATGAAACTACGGGAGTGGTCTTCGCTCTTTTGGTTGCCGTTGTACTCGCTGCTTTATGGAGGCTATCTCTTGTGGCGATTGTTCTACTACGGCGATTTTGTTCCCAATACATATTATGTCAAAATAACCGGCGGTACTGACCGGATCATAGCAGGCGTAAAGTATTTAATCGCATTCTTCAATTCCCATGGTAGTTTGTTTTGGGTATTTGCAATTCTCGCTGTTGGTGTTGTTTTAGTAAAAAGAACGAACGTTTTGTTTCTTCTTTCCTTATGCTTCTCTGCACTGGTTGCATTTTCAATTTACTCCGGAGGTGACTGGATGCCGGGATTCAGATTCCTGGTTCCGGTTCTGCCGCTCTTTTTTCTCCTCATTCAGGAAACAACTTCCTGGTTATGGGAGTTGATGGCCAATTCAAAAAACGGCAAACTCATCTTAGGGTTATTTTTCATGGTTCTGCTGCCGACAATTTATGTGAATTCTGTGCAAGCGAATATCACCCGCACTCCCTGGTTGAAACAAAGATTCTTTGCCGGAATGAGTGAAAAAAGAGACCGGCCTCAATATCAAGTAGTGGACTATCTGCAGAGGAATGCAAAGGATGGTGATCTCGTGGCTGTCCAGGAAGCAGGTATTATTCCGTATGAAACGATGCATCTCAGCTATGTGGATATTTGGGGGCTGAATGATAAGCACATCGCCAGGAAAACGAAAAATCTTTTGCACTGGGACAAGGGAGACGCTGATTATGTTTTATCGCGCCAACCCGATTGGCTTGCCTTGTGGGTTCTTGTGAAACCGGACGGGGAGATTCGGGCAGCACAACCGGCAGTGACCGCCATTTTAAGTCATCCAACATTTGTCGAAAATTATAAGTTGGTCAAGAGATACCCTACCCCGAAAGCCGGACAACCCTGGTGGCAGGATATGGTCTTTTTTATTTATAGGAACTTGACAAAACCTCAGGTCCCGCATACTGAAAAGCATTGACGAGTAATAGTGCCGGTGAGTAACCTCACTACCATCTACAAAGAATTTTTTATTGAAATGAAAAAGCAAACACAGGTTAAAAATTCAGAAGTCAAAATAAAGCGGGTTTTTGTGGTTGGCTGCCAAAGAAGCGGTACCACCTGGATGACTCTCCTGTTGGCGCAGCACCCGGTCGTAACTGCATTTCAACATTCGAAGTTTTTTCACTACCTTAGCGGCCTGGAAAAGTGGTGGAAGTTTAAAGAAAATGCGCAACAACGGCCAGTACCGATTTTGCTGGAAGATGAGTTTTATATGTTGTGCCGCAATTTTGCCGTGGATGTTTTTAATAAGGTGGCAGCGCGTGAATCTGCAGTTCAAGTTGTTGTCGATAAGACGCCTGAAAATGTTAGGTTCTCTGATTTAATTATTAATATCTTTCCTGATGCATATTTTATTCATGTCATTCGAGATCCACGCAGTGTTTTTAGTTCATTGCGCAGCGCGGGCAGTTGGACTGATCGTTGGGAATTTCCAACCAGGGCGGTCGATGGTGCGAATTTCTGGCTTAATGCTGTCAATGCAGGTAGAAAGATTGGCGACGTTACAGAACGATACCTCGAGGTGCGCTACGAAGCCTTGCATGAATCTGGGCCTGAAACGTTGCAGCAAATCTACCAATGGCTTGATTTATCGTCGGACCGTGAATTATGTCAAAACGCGCTGGATGAATGCAAAATTGACAAGGTACGCACCAAAGTCAAAATGCCCACTGGCTTTTTTCGAAAAGGGGTTAAAGAGAGTTGGCGCCAAGATCTGACGGACTCGGATATTAGAATCATCGAATACGTCGCTCAAGACCTTATGCAGGAATTTGGGTATGAAAAAGTTGGGCTGCCTTTGCATGCCCTGCCGACAACAGTCAGGCTGCAGCAGGGGCTGGAATGGCTGTTGGTTAGAGCGGTGAGGGTGTCGCGTGCTTTGCTGCGCCGGGTGAGGGGAAGGGAGTATGATTTTCCTGAGTTTATTATTTACTAGTTTTGGCTTGAATGAGTGTGACTTCTAAAAAAGACGTTTCTTTGTCATCAGAACGGCGCGAGCTCCTGGCCCGGTTGTTGAAAGAACGTGGCATTGCAGAAACTGCAATAGTACCGGAGCAGGCTATCCGCAGAACCACCCAAAACGGACGCATCCCGCTTGCCTTGAATCAGGAAGGTCTGTGGTTTATTGAACAGTTAGAGCCTGGAAAGGGCAACCATAACATCCCGGGCACCGTTCGCCTGACCGGCAGGTTGGATGTAAGCGCGCTTGAAAAAAGCCTATCTGCCATTGTTCAACGCCATGAGACTTTGCGCACTACCTTTAAGATGGATGCGCTGGGCAAACCATTCCAGAAGATTGAACCGATAACACCGCTTAAATTGCCCCTGATTGATTTATCCAATTTACCGTCGGCACAGAGGGAAGCCGAAGCAAAACGCCATGCGCTCAACGAAGCAATCCAGGCATTTGATTTATCTTCCCAACAACCTTTTCGCACAAAACTGATGCGGCTTGACCAAAATGAACACGTTCTACTGGTCAATTTTCACCATATTGCAGCCGATGGTTGGTCTATGGGCATTTTTGCAGACGAATTGGTTAAGTTATATACGGCATTTGTCAGCGGGAAGCCACCCGGTCTTGCTGAATTACCAATTCAATTTTCAGATTTTGCCATTTGGCAACGTGAAAAATGGCAAGGCGATGTGCTGAAGAATGCGTTAGTTTATTGGCGCCGCCAATTGCAGGATCTGCCATTGCTGCGGCTACCCACAGATCGACCAAGGCCTGAAGTGCAATCTTACCGGGGCAAACATGCCTCCGTAGCAATCGACCAAGACCTGAGCGAAGCCGTTCGTGGCTTTACGCGAAAAGCAGGGGCCACGCTTTACATGACGCTGATGGCGGTCTTCAATGTGCTTCTTCACCATTTGAGCAAGCAGGAAGACATTGTCGTTGGCTCCACATTCGCTAATCGTAACTATCCGGAACTTGAAAAGCTTATCGGTTTTTTTGTCAACACATTACCCCTGCGCACAGATCTCAAAGGCAATCCGACTTTTAAGGATCTTCTAGGCAGAGTACGCCATGTAACTTTGGGTGCTTCGGCGCATCAGGAACTACCACTGGCCAAGCTGGTGAACGAAATACAGTCGGACCGTGATCTCGGCAGAAACCCCATGTATCAAGTAGTCTTTGATATACTCACGCCTGACCATAATCCTGCGCTTTTCGGATACGGCTTGTCTTCTACTGTCAGGGAAACATTGAGCCTGCCGGATTTGCAAGTGACGCCCATGGATGTTGAGGGCGGGATTGCCCGCTTTGATATCGCCGTCTTTATTTGGGATCAGCCGGACGGGTTGGCAGGAACGTTTGAGTATAGCACCGACTTATTCGACTCGTCAACGATTGTAAACATGATTGAGAATTTCAGTGCCATTCTGAGTTTGGTTATAAAGAAGCCGGAAATCCGCCTGGATGCGCTGAGTGAGTTTTTGCAGCAGGCAAACAAACAGCGGTCTGCGGCTCTGGATGGTGATTATCAGAATACAATCCATAATAAGTTAAAGAACATAAGGCGGAGGCCGGTCAGGCATTAATTGTTATAAATATGTGCAATGCTTGGCAATTTATATGCCATGTGCTGTGAATGGGAAAGAATTAGTCAAATAGCATTGCTTAAGTTTTAATAAACAACAACATAAAGACATGCAACTAAAAATCAAATGACTGAGTGTCGGTGATAGACAAAGTTGAATTGCGACACGGAATGTCGTCAAGACGTATTCTGATGACGCATTGGGGGCACATATGGGTAACAGCCTGCACCAAGCTGAGGCTAATTCTGGAAACCAATTACTAAACAAAGACTAAAATGAATAAAACCGCCGCGAAATATGACCCCGGCACTGAAATCAACGGGAATGGTTGGCTCAGTCTGCATCGTAATGAAAATCTCTTTGTCGGCCCGGATTGGACTGTGGATGCTGCCAGAGAGTTGGTGGCAAAAGCGGAAATTGCCAACTATCCCGGTCCCGCCAGCGACAATTTACGCAATGGCCTGGCAGAGATGTATGATGTCAGTCCAGAAAATATCTTTGTCGGAAACGGCTCAGACGAAGTGCTCGCCGACCTGTTAGATTTGCTCAGGCACTCTTATGCCGACATGTATTTGCTGGATGCTTGTTTTAAAATTTACTATCTGCTCGCAGAACGATACGGCTTTAATGTTAGGACTTTGCCCGGGAATACTTTCAAAACAGGAGAGGTGAATGTTGACGGATGGAAAGGGCTGGCAGTGGTCGATTCGCCCAACGCCATTACCAGTAGTTGCATAAGTCAGGCAAGTTTGAACAAGATAGCCGGCAAAAATAATTCTTTTCTAATATGGGATAACGCCTATGGCGAATTTGCCGGTGATGGCGTACCAAAATTAATTAAAAAGAATGTTGTCGTTGTCAGGTCTTTTTCCAAATTTTATGCCCTGGCCGGTCTTCGAGTCGGCTATTGTATTGCCGACTCGGCATTGATCGCAGAAATGCTAGCACGCAAAGATGCATTTAATGTCAATGGATTTGCCCAGGTAATGGCAGTCGAAGCCTTGCGCAGGAAGTCTGAATTTAGTGGTCTGCGTGAACAAGTCTTGGCATGCAGGCTGGAACTGGTCACGCGGCTGCAAGCGCTGGGGTTCAGGGTGCACAAGCCTGGCGGCAATTTCGTCCTGGCAACACATCCGGATTGTCACGCCGAGATCATTCAACACCGTCTCATGCAAAGACAGATAGCAGTGCGGCGATTCCCGGATGCTCTCACTGCAAATTATATCCGAATCACAGTACCGCCGATGCCGGTAGTAGAACATTTTTCCAGTGTATTGAGCGAAGTTTTGGTAAATAACGAATGAGATTTTTATTTCCTGAGGAGGAAACATGCTACGAAACCAGGAGGCGGGGCGAGAAAAAATCGAAGGTAAATCTTCAAATTTGAATAATTTAGCAATGGAGTGGCAGGGCGAGCATGTTACGGGTGAAGCCGCAACGCTTTTCAATTCTACAATCACTGCTGCAGCAATTTCCCTTGCTTTTGAAATCGGCTTGCTCAATGCCATTGCAGAGCAGGGCAGTATTTCAGTAGGTTCGTTTTGTCAGGCCCATGGCTTACATATTGCCTCGGTTAAAAGCTGCTTGTATGCGCTGCAATGCTATGACATCGTTCTGCCGGGCGCTGAAAAAGACACTGTGCAGGCTGGAGTCAATTTTGGTGATATTTTCAGGAACAAGGGATACTTTCTGTGGCTGGTAGGTGGCTACGGAAAAATGTTGCAGAATCTTACCGGCTCCATCAGATTGGAAAAGCGAAACGGTACTGTCATCTCCCGGGATGGCAAAAGTATTGCAATGGCCGGCCGTGATTATGGTGCGCAGTTTGTGGACAGGCACTTTACCGAGGTGCTCGAGCAAATGCCGTTCAAAGTTGTTGCGGACCTTGGTTGTGGTAGCGGCGAACGTTTGATAAATTTGGCCAGGCAGCGAGATGATTTGCGCTGTGTCGGCATGGATCTAAATAGAGATGCGGTGAGCCTGGCACAGGAATCTGTTACGGCTGCCGGCCTGGAGAATAGAGTAACCATTTTGCATGCCGATGTCAGCAAATTAACCCCATTAGAAGTATTTAAGGATGTGGAGGTTTTATTTTGTTTTTTCATGGCTCACGACCTGTGGCCTCGTGAAAACTGTCTTATGGCTCTAAGGCAGATTCGCGCTGCATTTCCTAACGCCAAGCGCTTCCTCCTAAGTGATACATACCGGTCAGATCTACCGCCTTCGCGGCAAACTCCTATCTTTACGCTTGGTTTTGAATTGACACACGCGGTTATGGGACAGTATATCCCATCTGTTTCTGAGTGGGCTGCATTGTTCGAGGATGCGGGGTGGAATTGCGTGGGTCGACGCGATTTGGACATTCCTTTTAGCTCGATTTTTGATCTTCGCTAATCATTGCAGAAAAAACAAAAAAAATAAGCATATAAACGATAAAATGCAGAACAACATTGCCCCAACACAAGGGTTCCGGCTTTCTCCGCTGCAAACAAATCTCTGGCTGAAAGTAAAAGAGGCTAGCACGCCATTCGTAACCCGCTCGTTAGTCTCGGTGGAAGGTAAAATTAACGCGGATTTGCTTAAGGCAGCGATTAGCGATGTCGTAAGCAACCATGAAATTCTGCGAACCACATTCCAGACCGCGCCAAACGGCAGTGAGCCGATACAGGTTATCCACGCGAGCAGCGCGCCGGACTTCACTGAGCTTAATTTTTGTGATGTCGCAGCGGAGGAACAACAACACCGCATTAACGATCTGTTTCAGCAAGCCGGAGAGTTCAATTATGCGCCTTTAAGCAGCTCTTTATTGCGTGTGTCAATCGTTATTCTTTCCCCGGCCAAGCAGGCTTTACTCATTGCCTTGCCGGCATTGTGCGGAGATCTTGTTGGAATGCAAAACCTGATTCAAGAAATCGCATTGAATTATTCCGCACGCGTGGACGGACAACAGCGCATTGCGGAGATGATGCAGTATGCCGATGTTGCCGAATGGCAATTCGATTTATTGGCAGGGGAGGATGGCGAGTTAGGTAGAACCTTTTGGCGCGACCGGATGCTCGGGAAAACGAAAGCACTTCGCCTTCCTCTCGAAAGAACATCTGCAAACACCAATGCATTTACCCCCGGAGCAACTACACAGGAGCTTTCGGTCCAACAGTTCAATGAAGTCAAAAAAAATGTTGAGAAATTCGGTGCCTCTCTGGAATCGTTCTTTCTGGCGTGCTTTGTGGTTTTGCTCTGGCGGCTGTCAGGCGAAGACACTGTCACTATTGGCGCAGGTTTTGATGGTCGAAAATTTGACGAGCTAAAAGAAACGCTCGGACTTTTTTCCAGATATTTGCCATTGACATGCCAGCCGACCGTCGGCATGAATTTCCCGGAATTGCTCAGCCGAATTGAAGGCAGTCTTTCTGAAATGGCTGAGTGGCAAGACTTTTTCAACCCTGACAATCTGAATGGTTCTTTTGCTGAAGCATCTGATACAGCTTATTTTCCTTTTTGTTTTGATTTTGCAAAGGCGTTTTCATGCACAGCGGGTGGCGTTTCCTTCACCGTGCAGAAGCAACAGGCATGTGTTGACCGCTGCAAGTTAAGGCTTGTTAGCGAGATTACGCAGGATTCGGCAAAGCTGCAATTTCATTTTGACGAAACGTATTACCATGCCGATGACATGCAGCGTTTATCTGCCGAGTTTCTTACCTTGGTGGAAAGTGTTTTAGCGGCCCCTGCTACTGCCATCGACAGGCTCAATTTGCTTTCGGCTCCGGAAAAACAGTACCTTATACATGATTTCAATAACACAAAAGCGGACTTCCCAACGGATAAGTGTATTCACCATGTTATTGAAGACCAGGTGGCAAAGACCCCAAACAAGATCGCTGCTGCTTTTGAAGGTGAGGAACTCATCTATGCGGCGTTAAATGAGCAAGCAAATCAGTTAGCGCGTCGTTTGCGCTGCATGGGTGTCGGGCCGGATGTTTTGGTTGGAATTTCGCTTGAACGGTCTTTGGAAATGGTGGTTGCCGTGCTCGCCATTCTAAAAGCGGGCGGCGCTTACGTGCCTCTGGATCCCGCTTATCCGAAGGAACGACTGGAATACATGCTTGAGGAAACAGCAGCACCGGTCTTACTGACCAAGCAGCGCTTCGTAGGCCAACTACCGCTGCAAGGCCGACAGATCTTTTGCATGGACACGGATTGGCAATCCCTGGCTGATGAGAGTACGGAAAATTTGCACATACAAGTCAAGCCGGGCAACCTGGTTTATGTAATTTATACCTCCGGCTCCACTGGCAAGCCCAAGGGTGTTGTAATCAGCCATCAGGATCTTGTTATTTCGAATTCTGCCCGCATTAGTTATTTCAAAGAAAATATTGATAAATTTTTGTTGCTTTCGTCCCTGTCGTTTGACAGCTCGGTTGTGGGCATTTTCTGGACTTTGTGCACAGGCGGCGCTTTGTTTTTGGTGCCTGAAGAAACCCAGCAAGATGTGACTAAGTTATCTGCAATTATTTCTCAACACAACATTTCGCACCTGCTGACACTGCCATCATTTTACTCGGTAATTTTGGAGTACGCGGAACCGGGACAACTAGAGGCGCTTCGAACTGTGATTGTTGCCGGCGAAGCTTGCCCTTTGAAGATGGTGCAACTGCACAAATCGGTCATCCCAGCCACCGCGCTCTTCAGCGAATACGGTGCTACGGAAACCACTGTTTTTAGTAGTGTTTATGATTGTCTGCAACAGGTACTTAAAATCGCTCCGGTTGGTTCGCCGATCAACAATGCCCAAATGTATGTACTGGATGCTCACTGTCAACCAACACCCGTGGGCGTACCCGGTGAAGTTTATTTTGGTGGCGATGCCCTTGCTACGGGCTATCTCAATCGTTCTGAACTCACGGCTGAACGGTTCATACCGAATCCCTTCAGCGAAAAAGCAGGGGAGCGGCTTTATCGCTCCGGTGATTTGGCACGGCATCTGCCGAATGGCGATATTGAGTTTCTCGGTCGGGTAGATAACCAGGTGAAAATTCGTGGTTTCCGGGTTGAAATGGAGGAAATTGAGGCGGTTCTGGCATTGCATCCATTGCTGCGTGAAGTGGCCGTGGTAGCGAATGATGCTGCATCCGGCAAACGCCTGGTGGCCTACGTTGCAGTAAGTGGAGAACAAAACCCTGGTTCAACCGAGCTGCGTAATTTCCTGGCAGAACGGTTGCCCGACTACATGGTGCCGGCCATCTTTGTTGTGCTGCCGACATTGCCAAAAAATCCTAATGGCAAAATTGATCGTCAGGCGCTTCCTGAGCCACCCGCGGGCGGAGAAAATCTTGCGGCTCAAGCAGTCGAGCCGAGGACTGAAATAGAAAACAAGTTGGCGCGAATATGGGGTGATGTCCTCGGCATTGTAGATGTTGGGGTACATGATAATTTTTTCGAGCTTGGAGGCGATTCAATTCTGAGCATTCAGATAATTGCCAGAGCAAATCGAGCAGGTTTGGGATTGACACCAGCACAGGTTTTTCAGCATCAAACCATTGCAGAACTTGCTGCGGTGGCAGGTGAGAGGCACAAAGTGACAGCCGAACAGGCTGCCGTCACCGGCATACTGCCGCTATCGCCAATTCAAAGTTGGTTTTTTCAAAGGCAGTTGGAAAACCCGCACCATTTTAATATGTCGCTGCTTTTTGTGATGAACGATGATATTTCTGATGAGCTTCTCCAGGCGGTAATGCAACGACTGGCGGTACATCATGATGGGCTGCGGCTGCGGTACAATCCGGAAAACGCCTGGCAGCAAGCCATTGTTGATGCGGGCGATGTGATTCCGTTTGACAGAATCGATTTGTCAGACGTGCCGATTGCTCAACAAATGACGGTTTTGCGTGCAAAAGTCGTTGAATTCCAGAGCACGCTGGATATCACCAGGGGACCGGTAATGCGGCTTGTCCGGTTTGATTTTGGCTCGGAGCAGCCGCATCGTCTGCTTTGGGTTGTGCATCATCTGGTGATGGATGGTGTCTCATGGCGGATTTTCCTCGATGATTTCGAGGCGGTTGTGGCGCAGCTTGCTCAGGGTGGTTCCTTGCAGTTGCAACCCAAAACCACCTCGTTTAAACATTGGGTAATGCGATTAACCGAACACGCCCAATCTGAGTCTGTTGCCGGCGAATTGGATTACTGGCAATCAGCTCTGCCGCAAGACATGTCACATTTACCCCTGGATATGCCTGAAGGTGTCGATAACAATGTCGAGGATAGTGCTGAAAAGATTTCGTTGCAGTTGCAGGCCGAAGAAACCCAGTCTCTCCTGCACGAAATACCGAAAGTTTATAATACTCAAATTAACGATATTTTGCTAACCGCTTTGGCACAAGCATTGTTGAAATGGACAGGCAATTCAAGCCATCTGGTCGATCTCGAAAGTCATGGCAGAGAAGATGTTTGCGCCGATGTTGACCTGACCAGGACTGTCGGCTGGTTTACGACATTTTATCCCATTTTGCTTTCTGTGGAAAAGAATGCTGCAGCGGGCGACATGCTGACTGCAATTAAAGAACAATTGCGCCGCGTGCCGAACCGGGGCTTTAACTATGGTTTGCTTCGCTATTTAAACACCGACAAGAACATCGCCACAAAGGTGAGCGCTTTGCCACGGCCGCAAATCAATTTTAATTATCTTGGTCAATATGATCAGATTTTGAGCAATGACTCGGTCTTGAGTTTTTCGGAAGATGTTAGCCATTCTGACTTTTGCCCATCAACAATTCGCAGTCACATTTTGGAGATAGTTGGCAGTGTGATTGACGGACGGTTCCAAATAGAATGGGTTTACAGCCGAAATTTGCATAAACGTGAGACCATTGCTGCTGTGGCTAACGATTTTATCTCAGCTTTGAAAAGCCTGATTTCACATTGTCAAACTGAACAGAGTGTTGGTTTTACCGCCTCAGATTTCAGTGACTTCGATTGGGACCGGGCCGAACTGGACGAGATTGCAGCGGCGATACTTAAATCAAAGAGTGAGGCATAAAATGCGGCTTGAGAATGTAGAAGATCTCTATCCGCTGACGCCGTTGCAGGAAGGTCTGCTTTTTCATAGCCTGGCCGAACCGCATTCGCATGTCTACTTTAACCAGATGCTTGCAACTCTGGGAGGCAACCTGGATGAATCTGCCTTCAAGGCGGCATGGCAGGGTACTGTTGAGCGGCACGCAATTCTACGCACATTCTTTGTCTGGAATGAGGTTAAGGCGCCAGTGCAAGTGGTTGAACGGACTGTTGACCTGCCATATGAAAAACAGGATCTGAGAGGCCTTTCAGGCGCGGAACAGGAACAGCGCTTGCTGTCCGCACAAACTGAAGATCTGGAGCGAGGTTTTGAGTTGGCACAGGCGCCTTTGATGAGATTATGCCTGTTTCAAACCGCGGACGATCGCCATGAATTTCTTTGGAGTTTTCATCATATTTTGATGGACGGCTGGGCTATGTTCCACGTCCTGAAGGAAGTCTTCGATTCGTATACAGCTTTGTGTAAGGGGCAATCGCTGGAGATGGAACAGCGCCGTCCTTACCGTGATTATATTGCCTGGTTGAAGCGCCAGGATCTTGCCAGGGCGGAATCCTTTTGGCGTCAACGCCTCGCTGGCTTTACTGCACCGACCGAGTTGGTGGGCTGTAAGGATGACAAGAACAAGTCTCTTGCTGGAACCTATGAATTTGACACGCATCTTATCCGGTTTTCCCAGAAGGAAACATCGGATTTGCAGGCGTTCTGCCGCAAGCAGCGAATCACGCTGAGTACACTTGTGCAGGGCGCATGGGCCTTGTTGCTCAGTCGCTACACCGGCGACGATGACGTACTGTTCGGAACAGTGGTTTCGGGCCGGCCGGCGTCGCTTGCCGGCGTAGAATCGATGGTCGGACTTTTCATTAATACGTTGCCGGTGCGTGCCCGGATAGATGAACAGCGAGCCGTGAAGCATTGGTTAAACCAACTCCAGGGTGAGCAGGCAGAGGTACTCGAGTACGAATACAGTCCTTTGATTGATATTCAGCAATGGAGTGACGTAGCGCGCGGCACATCTCTTTTCGACAGCATTTTGATGTTCGAAAACTACCACAAAGAAAGCCCGCTTGAGGAGATGGGGGGTGCATTGCAAATCAGTAATGTGCGCTGGTTTGAACGGGTCAATTATCCGTTGGTGGCGCTGGTTGAACCGGCTGAGGCGTTGCAACTTCGGATTGTCAGTCATCACAATCGCTTTGAAACCGGCTCTGTGGAACGCATGCTCGGGCACTGGCGGATCTTGCTTGAAGCGATGGTTGCTGCGCCTGAGCAGCCGTTATCGGACCTGCCTCTACTCACAAAAGCAGAAAAACAACACCTGCTGGTCGAGTTGAATGAAGCGTCTAATGACTATCCTCGGGAACAATGCATCAATGTTCTTTTTGAAGAGCAAGTTAAAGCAACACCTGATGCGATTGCCCTGGTCTTCAACGACCAGGAAATGACCTATGGTGAGCTGAATGCCCAGGCTAATCAGATCGCACATTTTCTGCAAGATAAAGGTGTCGGCCTCGAGACAAAAGTTGGAATATGCGTGGAACGCTCGTTTGAGATGATTGCCGGTATCCTTGGTATTCTCAAGGCCGGTGGCGTTTACGTTCCGCTGGATCCACACTATCCAATTGACCGGATTGCTTTCATGCTGGAGGACACCGGCATTACAATATTGCTGACGCTGCAAAAGTTATTGGATAAACTACCTCAAGGTACGCCCAGAGTTGTTTGTCTCGATTCTGATTGGCAAGAGATTCAAGCGGCCCGCGTTGAAAACCTCCCGGTCGAGACCAAGGCAGAGAATATCGCCTATGTTATGTACACATCAGGTTCGACCGGCATGCCCAAAGGCGTCTCGATCCCGCATCGCGGTGTTGTGAGATTGGTCAGGAATACAAATTACGTCAAATTGGGCCGGGATGAAGTTTTTCTGCAATTGGCACCCATCTCATTTGATGCCTCCACTTTTGAAATTTGGGGAAGCCTTCTCAATGGTGCGAAGTTGGTCATTTTTCAGGCTGCCCGACCGTCGCTGGATGAACTCGTACAATCGATAGACCGGCTGGGCATTACGACACTTTGGCTTACGGCCGGCTTATTCCATGAAATGATGGAGAGACACCCCGATGGTCTGACTTCTGTGCGTCAACTTTTGGCCGGAGGAGATGTGCTGTCGGTGGCGCACGTTAAAAATGCGGCGAAACAGGCTGACCGGCGTATTATCAACGGCTATGGTCCGACCGAGAACACCACATTTGCCTGCTGTTATCGGGTCCAACCAGATGGTAACATCGACTCCTCAGTGCCAATCGGCCGTCCTGTTGCGAATACAACAGTCTATATCCTGGATCGCAGTATGCGGCCGGTGCCCGTTGGAATCAGTGGCGAATTGTATATCGGGGGAGACGGGCTGGCGCGTGACTACCTGAACCGGCCCAAATTAACCGCAGAACGGTTTGTGCCCAATCCTTTCAGCAGATTGCCTGGAGCGCGTTTGTATCGAACGGGTGACCGCGTGCGTTACAGAAACGATGATAATATTGAGTTTCTCGGACGAGATGACAACCAGGTCAAGATTCGTGGATATCGTATTGAACTTGGGGAAATACAAGCGCACCTTGGCGGGCATCCCGCGATTGAGGATACGGTTGTGGTGGTGAGAGAAGATTCTCCGGGAGACAAAACCCTGGTGGCCTATACTACTTCAACAAATAGCCCTGTACCGACAACCACGGAGCTGCGGCGTTTCTTAAGCGAATTGCTACCGGATTATATGGTGCCCTCAGCCTTTGTGGCTATGGTGAGTTTTCCACTGACGCCAAATGATAAGGTAGACAGAGATGCTCTGCCGACTCCTGATGGCGTGCGTCCGGATTTATTGGTGGAATTTGTGGCACCGACCTCATCAGTGGAGTTGGCCATTTCAACTGCCTGGCGTGAAGTACTTAATTTGGAGAAAGTGGGGCTGCATGACAATTTTTTTGAATTGGGCGGCCACTCGCTGCATTTGATGCAAGTTCACAATAAACTTAACGATAAATTCGCTAAAGCACTTAAGATGGTCGATTTGTTCAGATTTCCAACCGTCGCAGCTTTGGCGGAATTCGTCGAACGTGCGGATAATGAGTCCTCGGCTTTGCGGGAGAGCCAGAGTCGGGCCCAACAACGCCGGGCGTCTACCAGACGCCGCCGGCAAATAAACTAAACAATTAGAGTACATGAATAGCTCCGATAAACCAGATCTTTTCGATAGCATTGCAATCACGGGTATGGCCGGGCGCTTTCCGGGCGCAAGAAACATCTCGGAATTTTGGCAAAACCTGCGCAGCAGCATCGAATCGATTACATTTTTTTCGGATGAGGAACTCAAAGCCGCCGACGTAGATCCGGCACTGCTCAAGGATCCCAATTATGTCAAGGCCGGTGCTGTGCTCGACAATGTTGAGATGTTTGACGCCGGTTTTTTTGGGTATACGCCACGGGAAGCAGCCATTATGGATCCTCAACATCGCTTTTTTCTTGAGTGTGCCTGGGAGGCGTTGGAAGATAGCGGCGTTTGTCCGGATAATTACGCCGGCCCCATCGGCGTTTATGCCGGTGTGAGTATGAACAGTTATCTCCTGTTTAATCTTTATGCCAGTGATGCCATCGATTCCGTACGCGGTCTGCAAACAGTTATTGGCAATAATCACGATTTCCTGACTACCCGCGTATCGTACAAATTGGATCTGAAAGGGCCTAGCCTGGATGTCCAAACGAGTTGCTCCACTTCACTGGTGGCGGTACATTTGGCCTGCCAGAGCCTTCTCAATGGGGAATGTGACATGGCGCTTGCGGGCGGCGTTTCTATTGTTTTACCGCAAAATACAGGCTATCTCTATCAGGAGCAAGGTATTTACTCTCCGGATGGGCATTGTCGCGCATTTGATGCGCGGGCTCAGGGAACGACCGGTGGCAGGGGCGCAGGGGTCGTGGTTCTCAAACGTTTCGAGGACGCGCAGGCTGACGGCGATCATATTTATGCTGTGATACGTGGCTCTGCCATCAACAATGATGGCTGCGACAAGGTAGGTTATACAGCGCCCAGCGTCGAAGGACAGGCGAGGGTGATAACTGAAGCCCTGGCTGTCGCAGATGTCGAGCCGGAGACCATTAGCTATATTGAGGCGCACGGGACTGGTACACCGCTTGGCGATCCGATTGAAATTGAGGCTCTGACCCAAGCTTTTCGCACCAGCACCGACAAGAAACAATTTTGTGCAATTGGTACTGTTAAGACTAATATCGGCCATCTGGATGCTGCTGCCGGTGTCACGGGCCTCATCAAAACCGCGTTAGCGCTTTATCACCGTGAGTTGCCCGCCAGCCTGAATTTCGAAAAACCGAATCCGAAAATCGATTTTATTAACAGCCCTTTTTACGTAAATGCCGCTCTGAACTCCTGGCAGACGAGTGGCAAGCCACTTCGAGCCGGGGTCAGTTCTTTCGGTATGGGGGGTACCAATGCGCATGTGGTTATGGAAGAAGCGCCGCCGGCACAACCGTCGTCAAAATCGCGTCCCTGGCAACTGCTGCTACTTTCCGCAAGGAACGATGCGGCACTTGACGCGGCTACTGCCAATATTACCAGGTATATGGACGAGTACCCCGGGACTAATCTGGCTGATATTGGATTTACGCTACAAACCGGGCGCAAGCAATTCGGCAAACGGCGCATGCTGGTTTGCGAGACTGTGAAGGATGCCCGACAGGCATTGGGGACAGCTACTTTGCCAGGCGTGGCAACCCGTGGCATTGGCGAGATTGAACCGAGGATTGCTTTCATGTTTCCCGGACAGGGCGCTCAGTATGTCAATATGGGTCTGGATTTATACCGAATTGAGCCGACATTTAGAAAACATGTGACGCAATGCAGCGAGTTGCTGCAGCCGCACCTCAATGTTAACCTGGTCGATTTGCTTTACCCGGATAAAGCCCAACGAAATGTTGCCGCAGACAAACTTAAACAAACAGATATTACGCAGCCCGCGCTATTTGTAATCGAGTACGCGTTGGCTCGTTTGTGGATGTCCTGGGGCCTTCGGCCCGAGGCAATGATTGGCCACAGTATCGGGGAGTATGTCGCAGCCTGTCTCAGCGGTGTTTTCTCTTTGGAAGATGCGCTCACTTTGGTCGCAAAACGGGGACGACTGATGCATAGTCAGCCGCCGGGCGCCATGCTTGCAGTGCCCATGGCCGCACATAAAGTAGAAAACCTGCTGAATGGTGATCTATCTCTCGCGGTGGTAAACGAGCCTGAGTTGTGTGTTGTATCCGGCCCGGATGCGGCGATTTCGGAATTGGAAATCCGGCTTGCTGAAAAGGGCTGTCGACGTTTGCACACATCGCATGCATTTCATTCAGGAATGATGGATAATATTCTTGAGGAGTACACTGAGGAAGTTAGAAAAATTGCACTGAATCCTCCGCGAATTCCTTATATTTCTAATGTCAGCGGTGATTGGATTACCGCCGAAGAAGCAACAGAGCCTGCTTATTGGGCCAGGCATCTTCGCGAAACAGTGAGATTTGCTGATGGCATCAAGACCTTGCTTGACACGCGTGGACGTTTGTTACTGGAAGTTGGTCCGGGTGTCACATTAACCGGCATTATCGAGCGGGTTCGGAACAGATCGCGGGATCTGCCGCCAGTGGCTTCACTGCATCATGCCAAAAAGCAGCAATCAGAGTGTAAATCAATCATAAGCGCAATCGGGCAACTTTGGCTGGCCGGCGTTGCAATCGACTGGCCCGGATTTTACGCCAATGAAAAACGACAGCGAGTATCCCTGCCAACCTATCCGTTTCAGCGGCAGCGATTTTGGATTGAGTCGAAGAATAATATTCAAGCTGCAGCTCAGAAAACATCGCTGAAGAAAACAGCCAATATTACAGATTGGTTCTACCTGCCTTCCTGGAAACGCTCAGCGCCACCGGTACTAAAGCCATCTGCAGACAGTAAATATGATTGGCTTGTCTTTGATGATGATATCGGCCTGTGCAAGCATATTGCACCCAGACTGCTGCAGATGGGGCACAGGGTATTCTCCGTGAAGATCGGTTTAGACTTCTCTGTCTCCTCTGAAGGCGATTTCACGGTCAATCCGCATGATGCAGCAAGCTACCGGAAGTTGATCACGCATTTGTATGATAAAGATAAAAGAGCGTTGCGAGTTATTCATGCCTGGGGCTGGCGGCAACACGACGAAACCGTTTCGGAACAAGCCCGCATAGCACGCGCCAATGACCTTGGCTTCTACAGTCTTGTTTTCCTGGCTCAGGCGTTCGGCAAGCAGGCTGTTGTTGACCCTTTGCGTGTAACCATCGTGACCAGCGACACACATCAGGTTACCGGGGAGGAAAATCTCGCACCTGAAAAGACAACCGTACTGGGTGCCGCTAAAGTAATACATCAGGAATATCCGCACATCCAATGCCATGCTGTTGACATCGTTTTCGCAGACTCTAAACAAATGCTTCAGACATCCGCGGAACGTTTGTTAACCGAAGCACTGTCAGACTCGACTGAACCGGTCGTTGCCTACCGGAGCTCTCATCGTTGGGTGCAAGCGCATGAGCCGCTGCAACTGGCAGCAAATGTGGACAAACCTGCTATTCTGCGTAAAAACGGTGTTTATTTGATTACAGGCGGTCTTGGTGGCGTTGGTCTGGAGGTAGCGCGTTATTTTGCCAAAAATATGCAGGCACACCTTGTCTTAACCGGGCGGTCCCAATTGCCGGAGCCGGGCGACTGGAAGAAATGGCTGGCAGATCATGACGAGCTGGATGGCATATCCACTAAAATACGCCATTTGCAAGATCTTGAAACCCTGGGTGCCCGGATACTTTACCTGCGAGCTGATGTGACAAATGAAGATGATATGTCTCTGGTTTTTGATAAAACAAGGCATATCTTCGGTGACATCCAGGGCGTGGTGCACGCCGCCGGCGCCGAGAAATCAGCGCCAATTATTCAAAATATCACCCGTGCAGAGTGTGAACAACATTTTGCCCCAAAGCTCACTGGCTTGCTGGTTCTGGAGAAAGTTTTGCTGCACAGGGAGCTTGATTTTTGTTTGCTACAGTCCTCCCTGTCGTCTGTTTTGGGTGCGCTTGGTTTTGTCGCTTACACTGCAGCGCACCTTTTTTTGGATGCATTTGTTCTTAAGCACAATTGCACCCACTCGCAGCAATGGCAAAGTGTAAACTGGGACAACTGGCTGAACTGGAAAGAAGCGGAAATGTTGTCTGCCAGCGACGCTGATTTCTACATGACACCGGATGAGGGTGCCGCAGCTCTGAATCAGGTTTTCCACAATCACCATATCCCTCAATTGGCTGTTTCGACCGGCGATCTGAATTCACGCCTGCAAAGGTGGGTTGAAACGAGTCCGTCGCAGGATCAAACCGAGAAGAGTCGCGCTTCAGACATCGTTCTGCACGCTCGCCCAGAGCTGGGCAATGCGTATGCGGCGCCGCGAAATTTTGCCGAAGAAACCCTCGCCCAGTTATGGGCGGAAGCCTTGGGTATTGAGCAGGTAGGCATTCATGACAATTATTTCGAGCTTGGCGGCGACTCGGTTTTGAGCATCCAGATGATCGCAAAGGCCAGCCAGTCAGGGTTGCGGCTCAATGCCAATCAGTTGTTTGAGCATCAGACCGTGGCTGAATTGGCAAAGGTTGCCGGCAAGGCAACGCAGGTAGAGGCTGAGCAAGGGTCAATCAGCGGTTCTGTTGCGTTGACGCCAATCCAGCATTGGTTTTTTGAACAAGATTTTGTCGAACCAGCTCACTTCAATTTGCCGGCGTTGTTTGAAGTTCGTGCAGGCATCAGCAGAGATCTTGTGCGCGAAGCACTGCAGCATGTTTTCGCGCATCACGATGTTTTCCGCCTGCGTTTTCGGCCGAACAGTTCTGTTATCGAACAATATTATTCTGACTCGGGTGAAACGCTTGCTTTCGAATATGTCGAATTGGCGGAAATTCCCCAGCCTGAATGTGAAAGAAAGATTGCAGAGGTTGCCATACAACAACAGACCGGGCTGAATCTGCAAGAAGGCCCTCTGGCGCATGCGGCTTATTTCGATTATGGAAAGGATAAGTCGGGAACGCTGCTTTTGGTCGTGCACCATCTTGTAATCGATGTTGTCTCATGGCGTATTCTGATGCAGGATTTGCAAACGGTTTTGCAGCAGCTTTTCAATAGCGATGCGGTTCAGCTTCCTGCCAAAACGACCTCTTTTAAGCAATGGTCGGATGCCTTATTGCATCTTGCAGAATCTGACCTATTGAAAAAAGAGCAGGACTTCTGGTTGTCCCGGCCCTGGGAGCGTGTGCAAAGCATGCCTGTCGATAGTCAGGGGGCAAATCTTCTTGCTTCGATGCAGAGCGAACCTGTTGCACTGGCTCCTGAGGCCACACGGGCATTATTGACCGAAGTTCCAAAGACGTACAACACGCAAATTAATGATATCTTGTTGACAGCTTTACTGCTTACATTTAAACAGTGGAGCGGTGAAACGGCGTTGCTCTTTGACTTGGAAGGCCATGGCCGGGAAAATATTGCCGACCAACTTGATTTGTCGCGAACTGTCGGTTGGTTTACCAGCCTGTACCCTGTGCTGCTTGCCGTTGATGAAAGTGAAGATCTCGGGCATCTGCTCAAATCGGTCAAAGAACAGCTTCGCGCTATCCCCGGCAAAGGAATCGGATATGGTGTTCTCCGTTATTTGCATAAGGATGATGCTCTGGCCAAACGCATGCGTAGTTTACCAGCACCGGAGATTAGTTTTTTGTACATGGGGCAGTTTGATAAAATTTTACCGGCCGACGCTTTGCTCAAGACCGTAAGCGGCGAGACCGGGCAAGCAGCAAGCCCACAGACAAAGCGCAGCCACCTTTTTGACATCGTTGCAGTTATTTCTGACAGGCAGCTTCGCATAGAGTGGATGTACTGCAATAAAATACACAAAAGTGCGACCGTGAAGGCATTATCGCATTCGTATATCGAGATGCTTAACCGGCTGATCGAGCATTGTCAATCGTTCGATGAAGCGACGTTTACACCTTCGGATTTTCCTGGCGCAAAGTTGAGTCAAAAAGACCTGGATATTCTGCTGGGAAGCGGGAATTCGTAAGCACCAATAGTTCATTGCAAACACAGGAAATTACGATGTTAGGGACTCATGGAAGAATATAGTGACCCTTGTAAATGAGCCTTCGAAGAGGTTCGACTACAAAAGACAAGTTGAAAAATAAGGAAGCAAATGACTTCAAATAATGAACTCGCACAGCGCTACCAAACTACGGTTGACGTTTTTACGAAATTTCAACAGATGAAAACGTTGGCGGATGGCTCGGCGCTCAGCTATCCAAAAAGTCCGGAGTGGAATACGCGGTTGCAACGGTTCGCCGAAGTTTGGCGCAAGAGCTGTCCCTACTTCACATTCGAGATTGTATCTGAATCGGATAACGGTTCTGTTTGGTTGCATATTACCGGTCCGGAAGGCACAAGCAGTTTCGTCGAAGGCGCTCATCAAATGCTCACTTCCAGCTTAAACCCGGCTCCGTCGAAACGGCTGTGGCTGAAATGGAAGTTTGTTCGGATTACTAACGCCGTTAGAATTTTGCCCGACTTTCTCATTATCGGTGCCAAGAAATGTGGTACCACATCGTTGTACGCATATCTGACGCAACACCCACATGTTGCCAGCGCTTTTCGCAAAGAGATTTATTATTTTGACGGCTACTATCGCCACGGTTCTTCGTGGTATCGTGCCTTCTTTCCGACGCGTATGCAGCGGTTTTATCAGAAAAAGATAAAGAAAGCGAATTTGATTTCCGGGGAGGCAAGTCCTGAATATATCCTGGATCCGAACACGCCCGCCCGTGTTTTCGAAACGATTCCCGCGGTTAAATTGATTGCCATTTTGCGTAATCCGGTGGATAAAGCCTATTCCTACTACCAGCATCAATTGCGGGTCGGCTTCGAGACGTTGACCTTTGAGGAGGCCATTGACCGGGAAATTGAGAATTTGAAAAAGGATCCCGGTTATTTCGACCAGAACCATTCTTATCTTGCCGGTTGCCAGTACGCCGAGCAACTGGAGAGATGGCTAAAAGTATTTCCAAAGGAACAGCTTCTGGTTATAGGAAATGAAGAACTCAGTACTGCGCCGGAAAAAACATTTGCGAAAGTTCTCGAATTTCTTAACTTGCCAACTTTTTCGCCTAAGACCTTTAAGCGGCTCAATGCCTTTCCGTATCCGGATATGTCGGGTGAGACGCGCGAGCGCCTGGTCAAATATTTTAAACCTTACAACGAAAAACTATATGCGTTGTTGGATAGAAAACTAGAGTGGGATAATTAGCTAGGTGTTTGCCAGAGAACTGGCGTCTTTGTCACTTTGGATAAATATTCTTGCTCCAGATTTTTACCCTGGACAATGGGTTCGAAATGAATACAAATTTATGAGTTTTAGTCTGATTTTAAATTATTTTCACAACCAGTCTTATTAATAGTGATAAATGTCTGACATTCAGGATATATACGAACTTTCTCCGATTCAGCAAGGCATGCTTTCAGATAGTCTTGCCGCAAAAGACGCAGGAATGTATTTGATTCAGCTCAGCTACGCTCTTGAGGGTGAGTTGAATATGGATGCGTTTGCGGGTGCCTGGCAAAATGTTATTGCGCGCCATGATGTGTTGCGCACCTCCTTTCACTGGGAAGGTCTTGAGAAACCGGTGCAAGTGGTGCATCGCAAGACAAATTTTTCGATTGAAAGCCTGGATTGGAGCGCAAGTTCGCCGGAAGAGCAGCAAGAGAAACTAACTGCCTTGCACCAGGAGAATCAAACCCGAGGTGTCATTTTCACGCAAGCACCTTTGCTGGGATTTACTCTCATTCGGATGGGCGGGAGTGCTTTGCATTTTATCTGGACGTTTCATCATATTTTGTTTGAGGGGTGGTCTGCATCCTTGCTTCTGCAAGAGGTTTTTGCTTTTTATCGTGCTACTCTTAAAAATGAAACCTTGCGACTGAATCCATCCAAACAATATCGTGAATATATTTCGTGGTTACACAGTCAGGATCAGACCCAGGCCGAAATTTTTTGGCGTAGTCGGCTTGCTGATTTCATGTCACCGACGCCATTGGGAATGGGGGGTGCCGCTTCCGGCACACTTGCCCCGGTCGCTGACTATGATGCCCGACAGATCACTCTTTCTGCAGATGCCACCGCACGTTTGAATTCGTTTGCACGGAAGCATCATTTGACCATGAATACTTTGGTGCAAGCCGGCTGGGCTTTTCTGCTTTCAGCTTATAGCCGCGAGCAGGATGTGTTGTTTGGCACAATCGTTTCAGGGCGCTCAATCGACCTTGATGGTGTTGAAGCCATGGTTGGTTTGTTCATCAATATTTTGCCGATGCGCGTGCAGCTCTCTGACAATACGGACCTGCTCGCCTGGCTGAAAATTGTGCAGAATTCTCAGGTTGAAGCGCGCAAATACGAACACAGTCCGCTGGTCAATGTAAAGGGCTGGAGCGAGGTACAACCTGGCACGCCGTTATTTGATAGTATTGTTATTTTTGAGAACTGGTTAGGTGAAGTTTCTTTGCACGATCTGGCTGACGGTTTGCAAGTCAAAGATGTTGTCGGCTACAATGGCGCCCCGGGATATGCCCTTGCAGTTGTCGTGGAGCCGGGAACCCGGCTTAATATTTCGATAACTTATGACCGCCAAAGGTTCACGGAAGAAAATATTCAGAGGACTTTGCAGCACTTTGAGAAAATTCTGCTGAATTTCGTCGCGGCTGAAAATCAGAAAGTTGGTGATCTGTCGCTTCTGACGGCGGGTGAGCAAAAGCGCTTATTGCAGGAATGGAATGAAACACCGCGCGGCTACTCTGAGGATTCATGTATTCATCAACTTTTTGAAGCGCGTGTTCTAGCCAATCCGGATGTGGTTGCGCTTGTTCACGAAAAGGAACAACTGACGTATGCTGAATTGAACTTAAGGGCCAATCGACTGGCCCACAGGCTCAAGAAGGCAGGTGTGGGGCCAGATGTAGCGGTTGGTCTCTGCATCAATCGAAATACGGCCATGGTCGTCGGACTGCTGGGGATTTTAAAAGCAGGTGGCGCCTATGTACCCTTGGATCCGGAGTATCCACCTGCCAGAATCGAGTTCATGATTCAAGATTCTCAAATCGAGATGCTTTTGACTGAAAGCAGTCTTTTGGAAAGACTTCCTGCGATTGTGCCCACGACATTGTGCCTGGACAGCGATCTCCAGGATGTCGGCGTTGAAGAAACAGGCAATATAGAGACCGGCGTTCAGCCCTTGAATATGGCTTATGTTATCTATACTTCCGGTTCTACCGGCCAACCCAAAGGCGTTGTCGTTCCGCACCGTTCTCTTGTCAATTATGTCGAAGCGGCAATCTCGAAATTTGAAGTGCAGCCTGCCGATCGTTTTCTGCAGTTTGCGTCCATCAGTTTCGACACCGCTGCAGAAGAAATTTTCCCGGCTCTCCTTAGCGGAGCGACCCTGGTTTTGCGTAATGAGGAAATGCTTGACTCAATCTCTACGTTCTTGCAGAAATGTGATGCCTGGCAGATTAGCGTACTCGATTTACCAACTGCCTACTGGCACGAGTTGATTAATCGAGTGGCTGCAGAACAACTGGCACTGCCTGCGTGCTTACGGCTTGTCATCGTTGGTGGCGAACGTGCATTGCCTGAAATGGTTGCCAAATGGCATCAATATTCCGGTGAAAAGCCCCGCTTGTTGAATACCTATGGCCCAACAGAGACAACCATCGTCGCCACAACGGCTGAGCTAAGTGGCGCCGGTAACCGGGATGCAGTCCTGGTACCGATTGGGCAGGCAATTCCTAATACGAGCACTTATGTTCTGGACCGGAAGCTGCAGCCGGTTCCGGTTGGTCTTACCGGTGAACTATTTATCGGCGGCGCTGCTGTGACGCGTGGTTACCTGAGGCGTCCGGACCTGACAGCGGAAAAATTCATGCCGGACCCGTTCTCAGATATGCCCGGAAACCGGCTATACAAAACCGGTGATCTCGTACGGTATCGTCCGGATGGCAATCTGGAATTCCTTGGCCGTACAGATCATCAGGTAAAGATTCGCGGATTTCGCATTGAACTGGGTGAGGTAGAAGCGAGCCTCAGGCAGCATAACGGGATTGCGGATGCTGTCGTGATTGCGCCTGATGAGGAGCAGATTGTTGCCTATGTGGTCACCCGCGCGGATGCAGGCATTTCGATGAGTGATTTGCGCACATGGCTCATTGAAAAACTGCCACATTATATGCTACCGCAGTCTTTTGTTTTTCTCGATGCCCTGCCACGCACGCCAAGCGGCAAAATAAATACAGGCGCACTGCCCGCGCCGGATCGTGAGCGTCCAACATTGAACACCGGTTTTGTGGCGCCGCGAACTTCAATTGAGATGCAGATTGCCGATATTTGGAGTGAATTACTTAAAAATGATAAAATAGGTATATTCGATAATTTTTTCGAGTTAGGCGGCCATTCACTTTTGGCAATTCAACTGCAGTCACGCTTGCGCAGCGCATTTGAGGTTGAACTGCCTTTGCGAACATTGTTTGACGGCCCAACTATTGAGCGTCTTGCGGTTGCAGTCGGGCAAAGCCGGCTGGCGCTGGAGGACAAACAAGAGATCGCGGATCTCCTGGACGATCTGGAGAATTTATCTAATGAAGATGCAAGCGCATTGCTTGAGGGTGAGAAATGAAGCGGATTCGACTGAGCATCTGTTTTTACCTGGATAACGCAATGCCTGCCGTGTTGCCACATACTTTTACATTTACCCAGCAGAGTCTATAACCAGAATGGCCATCTCTTCAAAAGAACTTTCTGCCCGTTTCGCCGAGCTTTCACCCGAGAAGCGCGCCCTTCTGATGCAAAAGCTGAAAAAGGCCAATGGCAACGCCCGGTCGTGTGCGACCATAGCGCCGCGCACGAGCACTGTGTCTCTGCCGCTTTCTTTTTCTCAGGAAAGATTATGGTTTCTTGAGCTTCTGGATCCGGGTAGCCCTGCATATAATATGCCGATCGCGCTCAGAATTGCCGGGCCGCTTGCGCCGGTCTTGCCGGACGTCCTGTACGAGATTCAGCAGCGCCACGAAATCCTCAGAACGACATTCAAGCGGCTTGATGCCGGCCCGGTTCAGGTTGTTGCGGATGTTGCCGGTTCCGTGCTTGCAACCATAGACCTCAGCGCATTGTCTGAGGCGGATAAGAAACTTGAAACACGACGTTATGCAGTCGAAGAGGCACAAAGTCCCTTTGATATAGAGAAGGGGCCGCTTTTTCGCGCCACGTTGCTTCGGCTGACTGAAGAGGAACATGTGCTGCTTTTGACCATGCATCATATTGTGTCTGACGGCTGGTCCATGGATATTTTAATCAGAGAGGTTGCGAGCCTTTACAAGGCTTTCAGTAGTGGCGCACCGTCACCGCTTGCAAAGCTTCCGGTACATTATGGTGATTTCGCCATTTGGCAACGAGATTGGCTAAAAGATGATACTTTGGAAAAACTCCTGCAGTACTGGCGCCGGGAGCTGGCGGAGGCACCACCTGTACTCTCGCTGCCGACCGATCATCCACGGCCGGCTGTGCAAACCTTTCGTGGCGATTATGTAGTTGTCCGGATCGACAGAAAGCTGGAGCTTGCCTTGAAACAGTTAAGCCGGCAATGGGGCGGCACTCTGTTTATGACATTGTTGGCCGCTTTTAAAGTTCTGCTGTCCAAATACACTGGCGTTGACAAAATCGTGGTTGGTATCCCGAGCGCGAATCGCAATCGGGCTGAGATAGAAGGCTTAATTGGCCTTTTTGTAAATGCGCTTGTACTTTGTACTGACACCAGCGGAGATCCAACTTTTTTAAGTTTTTTTGAGCGTGTCAGAGAGGTGACTGTTGGCGCCTACGAACACCAGGATCTGCCCTTTGAAAAATTAGTTGAGGAATTGCAGCCACAAAGAGATCTGAGTCATTCGCCATTGTTTCAGGTTATGTTTATGTTACAAACGACGGCTGAGTCCCTGGTGCTGCCGGATTTGAACCTCAGTTTGTTGGATGTCCATAGCGGCACTGCCAAGTTTGATCTGACCCTTGGTTTGCTTGATGCTGAGGATGGCATTACCGGCGCTTTTGAATATAATACAGACTTGTTTGAGCGCGCCACCGTCGAGCGTATGGTAACACATTTTCAGATGCTGTTAAAAGCTGCCGTTGCGCAGCCGGAGCAACGTCTGTCCGCTTTGTCGCTTCTAACCGACAGGGAAAAACAAGAAATCTTTCTACGGTGGAATGACACCGGCAACGGTTATCAGCAGGACACCTGCTTCCCCTCCATGTTTGAAGCACAGGTTGCGCGAACACCTGAGTCGGTTGCGGTCGTCTGCGATGGCCGGAGCCTGACTTACCAGGAGCTTAACGTTCGCGCAAATCGTTTGGCCCGGCACCTGCAGAAACTCGGGGTTGGCCCTGAGGTACTTGTGGGGATTTGTGTAGAGCGGTCCACGGAATTACTCTTGACGCTGCTT
Source organism: Candidatus Zhuqueibacterota bacterium (assembly GCA_029262005.1). Classification (GTDB taxonomy): domain Bacteria; phylum Zhuqueibacterota; class Zhuqueibacteria; order Oceanimicrobiales; family Oceanimicrobiaceae; genus JAJDAG01. Next base: position 30,010 of record JAJDAG010000088.1, read on the forward strand.
GCTATCATGAAAGCCGGCGGCGCGTATGTGCCACTCGATCCAAGCTATCCAGAGCGGCGTTTGCAATTCATGCTTAAGGATGCTCAAGTTGGCATTTTGCTAACAAATGAGACTTTTCTGGCGAAATTGCCAAAGTACGATGCAACGATTTTTTGTATTGACCGTGATTGGCAGAGTGTGAGGGAGGAGAGCTGCGAAAATCTTTCGTGCAACTTTCGCGACGCCAATCTTGCCTATGTCATATATACATCAGGCTCGACCGGAAATCCAAAAGGCGTTGCAGTCACGCATAAAGACCTGGCGAATTTCCTCTCCGGCATGATGATTAGCCCAGGTATTGAACCTGAAACAGTCTTTGCTGCCGTGACAACGACTTCCTTTGATATCGCAGGACTTGAGCTTTACCTGCCTTTGCTGGCAGGGGCCAAAGTCGCGATTGTCGGCCATGAAACAGCATCTGATGGCAGGTTGCTCAGTGCATTTCTGTCCGACTCCGGCGCCGACATGATGCAGGCGACACCCGCGACCTGGCAATTGCTCGTTCAGAGTGGTTGGCGCGGAAATAAAAAATTAAAGATACTGGTGGGGGGAGAGCGGTTGTCCGCCGATTTGGCAGCGGAGTTGCTTCAGCGCTGTGATTCTTTATGGAATATGTATGGGCCGACAGAAACTACTATTTGGTCTTCAGTGTGGCAAGTGCAGCCCAACTGCAAAACAATTTTGATTGGCAGACCGATTTCGAATACGCAGATGTTCATACTGGACAAGCACCTGTATCCAATGCCCGTTGGAGTTTTTGGAGAATTGTTCATCGCCGGAAATGGCCTCGCCCGCGGCTACCTGAACCAGCCTGAAATGACTGCGCTGAAATTTATTCCAAATCCTTTCAGCAGTGATCCGGGAAGCCGGTTGTACTGCACCGGTGACCTGGTGCGCTACCAACCCGACGGCAATATCGAATTTTCTGGTCGCATCGACCATCAAGTCAAAGTTCGCGGATTTCGCATCGAGTTGGGTGAAATTGAATCCGTGCTGCTTGAGCATCCGGGTGTGACTGCTGCTGTGGCAGTGGTTCGGGAAGATGCCAAGAACGACCAGCGCCTGGTCGCCTATGTTGTGGCAAAGAAACAAAAGACCCTTGCTGTGGATGAACTCCGACATTTTTTACAGGGAACACTGCCCGCTTATATGATTCCGTCGGCATTTGTGTTTATGCAGGAAATTCCCTTAATGCCCAATGGCAAGACCGATCGAAATTCGCTGCCTTCACCGGAATGCGGCCGGCCGGAATTAGAGGGTTCCTATGTTCCGCCCACAAATGAGATGGAGCGTGTAATTACAGATATTTGGCAGGATGTTCTCCATGTAGACAAGGTGGGAATCAATGATAATTTTTTCGATCTTGGTGGGCATTCCTTGTTGCTTGTGCAGGTGCAAAACAAGATAAATGCGCTGTTGAAAAAGGAATTGTCGATAATTGACTTGTTCAAATACCCCAGTGTCCACGCGCTTACGACTTACCTTACTCACGGGCGAGAAGAGATTGTTGATTTTGTAAAACTTCAGAATTTAGTAACAAAACAAAAAGATGCTCTAGATCGTCAAAGGCGTCTAATGCACGGATTAAAGGAAAGTAACCGTCAGGCTTAAGCATGAGTAATCTCACCAGGAAAATTGCTGAACTATCTCCGGAAAAGCGCAACCGCCTTCTGCAGAAGCTCAAAAAAGAAAAGAATTGGCAGGTGCATTCCAAAATCAGTCCTGTAGATAGGTCATCTGGCAAATTCCTGCTCAGCTATGCCCAGGAACGGTTGTGGTTTCTGGAGCAATTGGACCCGGGAACGTCTGTTTACAACGTTCCATATAATTTTCGCTTTGATGGCCCATTTAATGTAGATGCTTTAAAAAAGGCACTACAAACTGTCATCAAGCGTCACGATATTCTACGAACAACGTTTAGAGCCGTGGAAGGTCAGCCTGTCCAGGCTGTTTCTGCCGAACCGTTAAGTGAGCTTGTTTTTTTGGACATCAGTGATTTATCTACTGCTGATCTCGAAGATACAGTAATCAGACTGGTCGATGAAGAAGCGCAGAAGCCTTTTGATATTCAAACCGGTCCTTTGTTCCGGGCCACACTGGTCAGATTGCACGAGGAAGTGCACGGATTGTTGCTGACCATGCACCACATCATTTCTGATGGGAGTTCTCTGGAGATTCTCGTACATGAATTGATAGTGCTCTATGAGGCGTTTGCCCATGACAAGCCGCATCAGCTACCGGAATTACAGATTCAGTATGTCGATTATGCTGCCTGGCAACGAAACTGTCTGCAAGGGGATGTTTTGGAGAAGTTGTTGTCCTATTGGAAGCCGCAGCTTTCAGGAGCACCCGCTACGCTGGAACTACCAACAGATCGCCCGCGCCCTGCGGTTCAGACTTTTTCAGGCGCTTATGAAATTTTCAGATTGGCACCGGGTTTGTCAGACAAAATCAAAGCACTGGCAAAAGAATCCGGCGCCACACCGTTCATGACTGTCCTGACGGTGTTTAAAATATTGCTGCAACGCTATACCGGGCAGATCGATATTGTCGTGGGCACTCCCGTGGCAGGGCGAACACGCTCTGAAACAGAGGGACTGATCGGATGTTTTATCAATAATCTGGTCTTGCGGTCTGATCTGAGTGGGAATCCGAGCTTTCGCCAACTCCTGACTCGGGTAAAGCAGGTTAGTCTCGCGGCATACAGCCACCAGGATTTGCCTTTTGAGCAATTGGTCGAGGAGGTTCAACCTGAGCGGAATTTGAGCGCGTCACCGCTTTTTCAGGTAATGTTCATTATGCTTAACGCACCCAACAAGGCGATTGAGCTGACCGACATCGTCTTAACGCCATTACTGAACAACACCATGACCTCCAAATTTGACCTTACTTTATATTTGGATGAGGGTATTGATAATTTGGTAGGTACGTTCGAATATAACACAGATTTATTCGATGCATCTACGATTGCGCTCATGGCGAACCACTTTTCAACACTGCTTGAAAGCATTGTTGAAAATCCCGATCAGAAAATTGATGTGCTTGCAATTTTAACCACGGAAGAAAAGCAACGGATTCTACTTGACAGAAATGATACTTCTCATGCATTTAGCTCCCCTGAATGTTTCCACCGTCAGTTTGAAGCACAAGCGTCTAAATCGCCGGAAGCAGTTGCAGTTGTTTTTACAGAAAAGCAATTAACCTATTGTGAATTGAATGCGCGCGCAAATCAGTTAGCCAACCATTTAGTTGAGCGCGGAGTGAAGCCAGGCGTACTGGTAGGACTTTATATCGAGCGTTCTTTGGATATGTTTGTTGGTTTGCTCGGCATCATGAAGGCGGGTGGCGCTTATGTGCCTCTGGATCCATCGTTTCCAAAGGATCGTATCGCCTACATGCTGGATGATGCCGGTGCGCCTCTGCTGATTACGCAGGCGGCCTTACTTGCCGAGTTGCCTGAATTCAATGGGCAGGTTGTTTGCATCGATCGGGACTGGCCCGAAATCAGCAAAGCGAGTTCTGCTGCACCGACTGACAGGGTTTCGGCCGAAACTCTCGCGTATGTCATTTACACGTCCGGTTCTACCGGGAGGCCCAAAGGAGTAGCCATCGCGCACAAAGCCCTGGGCAATTTTCTAAATACAATGCGAGACAAGCCAGGCATATCCGAGAAGGATGTCCTGCTTGCAGTAACCACACTCTCATTTGATATTGCTGCATTGGAGTTGTATCTGCCGCTAACTGTAGGCGCAACCGTTGTGTTGGCGAGCAAGGAGGTCACGGCCGATGGCAGGCGTTTGGCCGCGCTCTTGACGCAGAGCAATGCGACTATCATGCAGGCTACCCCGGCAACGTGGCGAATGCTGCTGGAGTTTGGCTGGCAAGCGAAAAATAATCTGACCATTCTAGCTGGCGGCGAAGCGCTCCCCCGAGAGCTTGCAAATCAGTTATTGGAACGTGGCGCTTGTCTGTGGAATATGTACGGTCCTACTGAAACAACCATTTGGTCGCTGATTGATCAGGTCGAAATTGATGAAGGAGCCGTTTTTATTGGTGCACCTATTGCGAATACAAGGATTTACGTTCTTGATCGATACTTACAACCTGTGCCGGAAGGCGTGTATGGCGAGCTTTATATTGGCGGGCATGGGCTTGCCAGGGGCTATCTGAATAGAGCTGAGCTGACGGCGGAACGGTTTATTCCTGACCCGTTTGGCACGGTCGCCGGCGACCGCTTATATCGCACCGGTGATCTGGTGCGCTTATTGGCCAATGGAAACATCGAGTTCGCGGGCCGTATCGACAATCAGGTCAAGATCCGTGGATTTCGTATTGAACTAGGTGAAATCGAAGCTGTTTTGACGCAGCATCCGACTATTCGTTCGGCGGTAGTCACCCCAAAAGAAATGGCTCCAGGAGATGTTCGCTTGGTGGCGTATGTTATTTATGACTCACACACTCAACCAAGCATCAGCGAATTAAGAGGATTTCTGCGGGAAACCCTGCCCGATTATATGGTTCCATCTATCTTTGTCACACTAGATGCTTACCCGATGACGCCAAACGGCAAAGTCGATCGGAAAAATCTACCGCTGCCATCCGGGGAACGGGCTGTATCTGCCACCAAATTTATCGCGCCCAACTCGGCTACTGAAAAATTTCTCGCAACAACATGGGAAAAAATTCTCGGCGTTGACCAGGTCGGTGTGCACGACAGCTTCTTCGAGCTTGGCGGACACTCACTTTTGTCGATGAAAGTCATTTACCGCATTGAAGAAGAATTCGGTGTGCGCATAAATCCGCGGGAAGTCATATTTAACAATCTCCGGCAACTGGCCCAATTGACGGATGAACAGGCTGGCAGCGATACACTTTCAGAAAAAATAGAAAAAGTGAGCCGGGATACAAGTTCATTCCCGCTTTCTTATACCCAGGAACGCTTGTGGTATCTCGAACAACTGGACCCGGGCACTGCTGTTTACAATATTCCTTACAATATCCGTTTTGACGGGCCGTTAAACCAGACCGCTCTCACCAATGCCTTGAATGCCATTGTCCAGCGCCACGAAGCCTTGCGTACTTCCTTTGCAGCAGAAGAAGGCCGGCCGGTGCAAATTGTTTCCGACCAAGTCGAACTCGATGTTCCGGTTATCGATCTCAGCCATTTGCCGGAAAGTGAGTTTGACCGTAAAATTGCGATTCTCATTAATGAAGAAGCGCATAAACCATTTGACATCCGCCGCAGCCCATTGTTCCGGGCGACGATATTGCGGCTTAATGACAAGGTTCATGGTTTGCTTCTAAACATGCACCATATCGTTGTCGATGGTCAGTCACTGGAGATTCTGATTGAAGAATTAACCACACTTTACCAGGCTTATGCCCAGGACAAACCAGCTCAACTGGCAGACTTGCCGATTCAATATATCGATTTTGCTGCCTGGCAAAAACAATGGTCTAACGAAGAAGCGCTTGAACGATTACTGGCATACTGGCGATCCAAGCTTGCGGCCATACCTTCAACATTAGAATTGCCGACAGATCATCCGCGGCCACCGGTGCAAACCTTCCCTGGTGCCACTCTGTCGCTGACAATTCCGGCGCCTCTGACAAGCTCACTGCAAAAGTTAAGCAAATCAGAAAATGCCACACTTTTTATGACCTTGTTAGCGGTATTTAAAGCTCTGCTTTGCCGTTACACGGGTCAGGAAGATATTGTTGTCGGAACACCGGTTTCTGGCCGCAACCGCTTTGAAACCGAAAGACTCATCGGCTGTTTTATCAACAATTTGGTGCTTCGCACCGACGCCGGCAACAATCCGACTTTTCGTGAATTGCTGGCCCGGGTGAAACAAACTGCTTTGGACGCCTACAGCCATCAGGATTTACCATTTGAGCAGCTTGTTGATGCAATACAGCCGGAACGCAACCTGAGTGTGTCACCGCTCTTTCAGGTGATGTTTATCTTCCTGAATGCTCCAAACCAGGCTGTGGCGCTCTCTGAGATGACGATGACGCCTTTGCTGCACGCTACCAAGACCTCCAAGTATGATTTAACGCTATATGTTTCCGAAGGCAAAGAAACGCTTTGTGCGACTTTCGAGTACAATACCGATTTGTTTGATGCTGCTACGCTTGAACGTATGTCAAGCCACTTGCAGACTTTACTTGAAAAAATTGTTGCCAACCCGGACCAGCGTCTTGGCGATTTGCCGCTTTTGACCACGGCGGAGCAACAAGACCTGCTTTTTGCGCGCAATGATACGGCAAGGGATTTTAACGGCCAAGATTGTTTTGTTCAGACTTTTGAAGCGCAGGTGAAGCGCAGCCCGGATTCAATCGCGGTTGAGTTTGAGGGGGAGGAACTCACTTATGAACAACTAAACGCCCGCGCTAATCAACTTGCCTGGTATTTGCAAAGTGTGGGTGTAGGCCCTGATGTTCTGGTTGGCCTTTGTGTTGAACGTTCATTGGATTTGTTGGTTGGTCCCCTGGCCATTATGAAAGCAGGCGGCGCTTATGTTCCCCTGGACCCATCTTTTCCACGGGAGCGGCGGGCTTTTATGCTTGAAGATGCCGGGGTCTCTGTTTTGCTAACTCAGGAACAACTGCTTGCCGAACTTCCTGAGAACAAGGCTCAGATTGTCTGTCTTGACCGGGACCGGGAGCTTTTTGCCCGGGAAAGCAGCAACAATCCAACGAACAAACTCTCACCGGCTAACCTGGCTTATGTCATTTACACTTCCGGTTCCACCGGCAAACCAAAAGGCGTTGCCATTGAGCACCGGACCTTGGCTAATTTTCTCAGCACCATGGGCGACGAACCCGGGCTGACGGAAAATGATGTTCTTTTGGCAGTCACCACGCTCTCATTTGATATTGCCGCGTTGGAATTGTATCTGCCGCTGACAGTCGGGGCGCAGGTGAAGCTGGCCAGCCGCGATGAAGCATCAGATGGCCGGCGATTAAACGAAGCACTTACACAGGGCAATGCAACTGTCATGCAGGCAACTCCGGCAACCTGGCGCATGCTGCTGGATTTTGGCTGGAGCGGCAACCAACAGTTAAAAATACTTGCCGGCGGCGAAGCACTTCCTTTTGATTTAGCCCGGGAACTTCTACGAAAGGGTGCGGCACTTTGGAACATGTATGGTCCGACCGAAACAACAATCTGGTCCATGCTACACCAGGTTGCCACTGACGATGATTTTATTTCCATTGGCCATCCGATCGCGAACACGCAGATTTATCTTTTAGACCGAAATCAGCAGCCTGTGCCGGACGGTGTTTTCGGCGAATTGTACATCGCCGGCGACGGTTTGGCCCGGGGATACCTGAATCGTTCGGAGATGACGGCTGAAAAATTTGTGCCCGACCCATTCAGCAGTAAGCCAGGCGCCCGAATGTACCGCACCGGCGATCTGGTACGTTACCGAAGCGACAGCAGTATTGAGTTTTCCGGGCGCATCGACCATCAGGTAAAGATTCGCGGATTCAGGATTGAGCTGGGCGAAATCGAGGCCGTGCTGGCCCAGCATGAAACAGTACGGGAAGTCACGGTTACCCCAAAAGAAATGGCCCAGGGAGACGTTCGACTGGTTGCCTACGTCATTTATGATTCTTTTAATGAGCCGACAATCAGCGAGTTGCGCAAGTTCCTGAAAGAAAGGCTGCCGGATTACATGGTTCCTTCCATTTTTGTTTCGATGGAAGCATTTCCGCTCACGCCAAATGGCAAAGTCGATCGTAAGAATCTACCGGTTCCTGCCGGCATGCGTGCCGAAATGAGCGAAGCATTTGAAGCACCTGACTCGGAGATGGAAAAATATCTTGCCGCTGTCTGGGAAGAAATTCTGGGCATGAAAGGCGTAAGTGTGAACGACAATTTCTTCGATTTGGGCGGACACTCACTACTTTCTATGAAGGTAATATATCAGATTGAAAAGGAATATGGGTTGTATGTTAATCCTAGAGAAGTTATTTTCAGAAATTTGCGTCAACTTGCTCAATTTTGTGATGAACAAATGAGCGCTGGTCAAGGCGCACCGTCGAACGGCTTAACCCGGAGATTCCTGAATCGTCTAAAAAATAAAAAAGCCAGGGCGTGAAGGCGGATGCATCCAATTTATATTGGCAGTGAGGTAGATGCTTAGAGAGCTTGCAAGGCAATCCTCCTGGTACCTAATCGTTCATTTCCTTGGCACGCTCCTGACTTTGCTCAGAGTACCTATCTGGACGCGGTACTTCAGTGTGGAAGAATATGGCTGGTTCAGCCTCGTCACAGCGACGGTTTCTTTTGTCGGTCCAATAACGCGTTTCGGCTTGCCCCGCTCAGCGCTCAGATTTTTTTCGGAATTTGACGGTACCGACAAAAAGACTTCATTATCTCGCTTCTACACAACATTTTTTCTTGGTTGCGTTGTGCTAAGCGGCCTCGCTGGACTTGTATTTTTTGCCGTCATTGTTGTGCTGGGGCCCGAACGCGTCGGGGGGCCATACGTCTATGATCTGTATAAACTTTCGAGCGTGTTGATCATTGTGGGTTCCATTCCTACAATGTATTTTGCATTTTTGCGGGTTGAACAAAAAGCAAAATTGTTTGCCTGGCTCGGTCTGGGGCGACAGGGGATTGCCTTCAGTATAAACTTGATACTAATGTTCGTTTTTTTTGCCGGCTTAAAGGAGCTTTATATTGCGGCCATTTGGGTACTGGTTATCGTGGGTATTCTTGTCATTGTGACTCTCAGAAAACAAAAAAAACTGATGATGTCGGCATTTTCGAAAGATTTGCTCATGGATGGTTTGCGTTTTGGCCTGCCTTTGGTGCCGGCCGCCATGGCCAACGTGCTTTCCGGTATTGGCGATAGATATGTGCTGCAATACTTCATGGGGTCTGAGGCTGTTGGCCTTTACTCTGCCGGCTACGGGGTTACCACACAGTTGAAGGCGCTGCTGACCGTGATGATGTTTGCTTTAACGCCCATGTATTTGGCCATCTGGAAAGAGAAGGGCAGGAAGGCTACTGAAGCGTTCCTCAGCTCCGTACTTGATTATTACTTAATGATCGCCATCCCAGCTATTTTTATGTTTTCGGTGTACGGCGGTGATATTTTGATCCTGTTAGCATCCTCAAAATATGACGCAGCGCGGGTTATCGTGCCTTATCTTGCAGCGCCACTTGTGTTGCACGGCGGCATTACAATTTATACCGCCGGTCTGTACATTCATAAAAAGACCAAGTATATCCTCTATTTTACCCTGGGCGCAGGTATCCTCAATGTAATATTGAATATAATTATGGTGCCGTACATGGGGTTGATCGGAGCTGCATTAGCGACATTGATTTCTTACATTTTTTTGATCGCCTTCGCCAATGCTCTTTCCGCTAAATTTCTTTCTATCAGAATTGATTTTGTGACTCTGGTGCGATCTATTGGCGTATCGATAGCCGTGTTGATATTGCTGCATTTCATCAATATAGACGCGATCTGGGGTGTGCTGATCAAGCTGTCTGTGGGTGTTCTGTTTTACGGCGCAGTGATGTTATTGCTTGATGAACACCTTCGGGAAAAACTAAAAATGGTTTTGCGAGCAGCATAGCAATCAAGTTTTCAGAGAAACGGGATTGCAAGGAAATGTTCTGCAGAACAAAAGATTCTGCTGTAAATATTTAAGAACCCAACTGTTTTAAAATAAATAAATTATGCATCCAATATACTTCGGTAAATCAGAAAAACCGTTATTCGGCGTTTACTACTTTCCACAGTCAAGTTCATTGCGCTCCGAGGGAACGGTCCTTTGCTATCCATTTGGTCAGGAATATCTATGGATGCACAGGGCATACAGACATCTATCGGTGCTCCTTGCCAAATCTGGTTTGCATGTGCTGCGGTTCGATTATTATGGTTGTGGCGACTCCTCCGGTGAATTTGAAGATGCTGACGTTGAACATTGGCTGTCCGATCTTTCAGTTGCAATTGACGAAATTAAAGACGCTGGTGGCTTGTCAACGGTGTCGCTGATAGGTTTTCGCTTGGGAGCAAGCCTGGCGGCGTTGGCAAGCACTACACGAACAGACATATCCAGGTTGGTGCTTTGGGATCCGGTTGTCAATGGCAAACAGTACATTGCCGAACTGAGGGAGTCACATGGGGAATGGCGGCGGAATCATTTGCCGGGTGCAGCGGATGTAGTTTCTGACAACGGGCAGGCCAAAAGTGAAAATTCCGGCAAACTTGAGATCATTGGATTTCCGATTTCGCCCAAACTTCATGATGGACTTGAGGGAATCGATTTGTTGAAAATAAAAAATACTCTGGCAGAGCAAATTCATATTTTTGATAGCTTGGAGTTGAGAAAAAACACAGACCTGCGTGATCACTTTGCATCACTTAAAGCAAATGTGAATTACGAGTTTGTTTCGGGTTCCCAAAGCTGGAGCCAATCAGGCGGCTCAGATGCACTGTCCATTCCAGATAGTATTTTGCAATCCATTGTAACCGCAACAATCGGGGAATAGGCATGAGAGAAAAAGCGGTTTTACTTGGCAAGACGAAATCTCTTGTCGGTATCATCACCAACCCTGAAGTCAAAACGGATGGCAAAAAAGTTGAGCGGCCGGCAGTTGTGCTACTTAATTCCGGAACATTGCACCGTGTTGGGCCCAACAGGGTGTATGTCAAACTTGCCAGAAAGCTTGCAGCCGATGGGTTTCTTGTTCTGCGTTTTGATCTTTCCGGTATTGGTGACAGTCAATTGCCGGGATCGGCAGCGAGTGAGGGAGATGCCAGATTTATCAGTGATACGCGTGAGGCGATGGATTTCCTCAGTGATGTTCATGGCGTTAACAAGTTTATATTAATGGGCATTTGCTCGGGTGCAGATAATGCATTTTCTGTTGCATGCATTGATGAACGCGTTGTTGGCGTCAACATGATTGAACCGTTTTCCTTTCCAACCACCGGCTACTTCGCGCAATCCTACAGCCACTCTTTTCTGAAACTGAGGAGCTGGAAACGATTGCTGACCGGACAAAGCGAAGTGTGGGGAATTATCAAGGGCTTGTTTGTTTATCATACTTCCAAAGAAACCAGGCAATTGACCGAAAACTGGGAATTGCCGCCTAAAGAAAAGCTTATCTCTGATCTGCGTGCTCTGCTACAGCGCGGCTTAAACCTTTGTTTTATTTATGTTGCTGATGGTTGCGGCCATTACAATTACAGCAAATTGCTAGAGAGTGAAGTAAGCGGCTTGACCATTCAGGGAAATCCCCGGTTTGAATTCCTTGAGGGTTCGGATCATCTTTTTACACTTTTAGAGCACCAAACATGGCTGACTACAGTAATCCACGACTGGATAACCAAAGCAGTATTTGGGGCACCGCAGAAACAAATACATGAGGAGGTTATTTGAATGACTGACTCCAACACCAATAAGTTGGATAAATGGATCGCGTATACCAAGCCCGATCCGAACGCCCGCTTGCGTTTGTTTTGTTTTCCTTTCGCCGGTGGCGGCGCTTCAACATTTCGTCATTGGCCAAAAAAATTAGCACCTGAAATTGATGTGTGTCCGGTTCAGTTACCCGGACGAGAAACCAGGTTAATGGAGAAACCAATTGCAGATCTTTCCGGACTGGTGCAAATATTGGCTGAAAACCTCAGTCCATATCTGAACGTTCCTTTTGCTTTCTTTGGTCACAGCATGGGTGCGCTGATCAGTTTTGAATTCGCGCGGTATTTGCGCAAAAACAATCACGCGCAACCGACAGCGCTTTTTGTTTCCGCTTACCAGGCGCCGCCGCGTCCCAACAAGCTGCCACCAATTCACCATCTTGAAGAGGCTGAATTCGTGGCAGGACTCCGCCGGTTTAAATATACACCTGAGTTGGTTTTACAAAATTCAGAACTGTTAGAACTGCTTTTACCTGCACTGCGGGCGGATTTTTCGCTCTACGAACGTTATGAAAATCCGGTTGAAGAACCCTTGAGTTGCCGCATCGCTGCCATTGGCGGCTTGCATGATGAGTTGGCGGATAAAGAAGACCTGGAAGCTTGGCGGGCGCACACTAAGGGTTCATTTTCCGTGCAGATTTTTCCGGGTGACCACTTTTATTTAAATGAGGCCCAGGAACCTATTTTGCGTCTGGTATCAGAGGAATTGGCAATGCAGGCGTCGGGATTGAATGCTTAGGTTTGTAGCATATTAGAATGGATAAATATAGTTCACTTTTTGTTTAGGAATAGTATGAAGAACAACCAGACATCCCCACATGATTTGACTTTGGAATTCTATACTTTAGAACAATTGCGCCAACTATTGGAGCATCGTCCACAGATAAGGCTCCATCCGGATGTGGTGTCGAAAATTCAGGCCGGCTCAGAATATGTAAAAGAAAAGGCCGCGGAAGATCGCTATATTTATGGTGTAAATACTGGTTTTGGCTCACTTTGTGAGACGCGAATCAATCCTGGCGACATGGAGAAGCTGCAGCACAATCTGCTTTTGTCCCACTCTGTCGGTGTTGGTGAAATCGTATCAGTGCAAGTGTCGCGACTTGCATTGTTCATCAAGTTGCTCACCTTTCGTAGCGGGCACACCGGTATTTCCCTCGATGTGGTTAACCGGATGCTGGACTTTTGGAACAACGATGTCATTCCTGCTATCCCTAAAAAAGGGACGGTCGGAGCGAGTGGCGACCTGGCACCGCTGGCCCATTTGGCCCTGCCACTGGTCGGACTGGGAAAGGTGCATTTTCGTGGCGAGATTGTAGCGGCGTCAGTTGCCCTGGAAGAAATGGGCTGGAAACCATTGCGGTTGAAACCCAAAGAGGGGCTGGCCCTGACCAATGGCGTTCAGTACCTGGATTCGATGGCATCCGAATCTTTGATGCGGGTTGCAGATCTCATCAAATGCGCAGATGTGCTGGCGGCATTAAGCTCCCAGGCTTTCAGCACTTCACGCACGTTTTATCATAAAGTCTATCACGCAACTTCCTGGCACACCGAACGCCATGTTGTGGCTGCAAACCTGAATAAACTGCTCGATGGCAGCAATCATTTTGCATTGCCGAGCTGCAATAAATCCATGCAAGATCCCTATTCTTTTCGCTGTATACCCCAGGTGCACGGAGCCGTCCGTCAGGCCTTTGATTTTGCTAAAAATACAATTGAAAAAGATATGAACGGGGTTGGTGACAATCCGCTGTTTTTCCCAGAGGAAGACCTCATATTGTTCGGCGGCAATCTCCACGGAGAGTCTTCCGCCATGGCCATGGATTTTTTGGCCATTGCGGTTAGTGAACTTGGAAATATTTCAGAAAGAAGAACGTATCAGCTTCTTTCGGGTGAACGTGGGCTGCCTGACTTTCTTGTTAAGGAGTCCGGCCTGAATTCTGGTTTCATGATAACGCAATATACCTCTGCCGCACTGGTAAATGAAAATAAAGTGCTTTGTACCCCTGCTTGTGTTGATACCATCCCGACTTGTCAGTTGCAGGAGGACCATGTTAGCATGGGGGGCACTTCGGCCTATAAACTGCACCAGATTATTGAAAATTGTGACTATATTTTTGCCATTGAGTTACTCAACGCCGCACAGGCCATCGAGCTAAATGCAGGTCTGCAATTATCGCCGGTCAGCAAACGGATTTTCGACTCGTTCAGACAGTCCATTCCTTTTCTTGAGACCGATAAAATTATGAGCGATGAGATTGAGAAGGCCCGGCTATTTTTTATAGAAAACCGGCGTGAATGGGCGACGGAACTTGGCCTTGACTAGTGATATTTAGCGCCAACAATGATTTGATTTATCGGTATCAAAGAAGTTAGAATTTGACATTCAATTGGGTTTTGGGTTTAAAAGTGATGGTTTTCTTTTCACAACGCTGTTTGAGAGAATGTTTTTGCTTGAGAATCCAGCTTGTTATTATTTCTTGTAGGGTGTATTGAAAATTGAATTCGCTGGAAACGTATCAGAATAATTTCATTCACCAACTGTTTGAACAACAGGCCGAGCTTAATCCTGAAGCAGTAGCAATTACTTTTTCCGGAAAAGCGACTACCTATGCTGAGCTAAATGCTGAAAGCAACCGAGTGGCGTATGTTCTGCTTGAGGCAGGTGTGCAGGCCAATCAACCAGTGGCTTTGCTGCAGCACAGCGGTCCCCGGCAAATTGCTGCACTTATGGGCATACTAAAGGCGGGTGGTGTTTTTGTTTGTCTTGATCATAAATACCCGTCACAACGACTATTCTCCATTCTCGAGGAAATCTCGATTGACAATCCGTTGGTTCTGGTTACGGATTCAATCAGCCTGAGCGAGCATGAAGAGCTGCTGCCCCGGCTTGATAAGCCTGGCTGCAATCTTGTTCTTCCGGCCTCAGATGACCGCCTTGCGTCCACAAGAAAACTTGCTTGTGGACATTTTGGCATAGGGCCTGAAAACCAGAGCCAGAGTGAAAACCCGGCAATAAAATTAAGTCCGGTTGATCCAGCTTATATCGTTTACACTTCCGGGTCAACGGGTGTGCCTAAGGGCATCATGCAATCCCACCAAAGTTTCAGCCAGTTCATTGCGTGGCAGAGTCGGCAGTTCAATATTGTCCTTAACCAAAAATTTGCGCAATGGGCATCCATTGGCTACGATGCATCTTACTGTGAAATATTTGGCGCACTCTGTTTTGGCGCCACATTGGCCATGGCGGAGTCAGCGGTGCGCCATGACCCGGAGCAGTTAAAAAAGTGGGTCAAAAATGAAAAGATCACAATTCTGCAAATGGTTCCGAGCTTTGGCAGGCAGTTTGTCCAAACACTGATTGAAGATGATTGCGAGCCTGGCCAACATCCATTGCCGGACCTGGAACTTTTGTTGCTTGCAGGCGAAAAGTTGCCTCCAACTTTGGCGCACACCTGGCTGAATGAATTTCCCGAACCCCCTGCGTTGGTGAATCTGTACGGTCCTTCCGAGTCGGTCCTTGCCACATACTACCCGGTTGAAAAAGTCGATTTAAAACAGACCGGCATTCCAATTGGCACCGCCATTGATGGCCGTGAGATATTACTGCTCGATGAAAATCAACAGCCATGCCCGGTTGGGGTGGGCGGTGAAATTTATATTCGCAGTAAATTCCTGACGATGGGCTACTATCGTCAAACCGGTGAAACACAAGCACGCTACATTCAGAATCCTTTGCACAATGATTTTCCTGATCCGGTTTACAGAACCGGTGATATGGGCAGGAAACGAAAGGATGGCAATATTGAATTTCTCGGCAGGAAAGATACCATGATTAAGCTTCGTGGCTTTCGTGTTGAGCTGTCTGAAATTGAAGCGGTGTTGATGAAACACTCCCAGGTGAAGGAGGCTGTTGTTTTAGCCAGAAATGACAGCGACTCCAGTACAAATTCAAAGGCAGGTTCAGAAACAAAGCTTGTAGCGTATGTCGTTACCAAAGAGGACGAAGCGCTGCGTATTGCAGAGCTCAGGCAATTTCTAAAAAAAAGGTTGCCCAATTTTATGGTTCCGGCTGTTTTTATCCGGTTGGCGTGTTTTCCGGTAAATGTAAATGGAAAAATAGACAGGCTTGCCCTGCCGGCGCCCGGGCAACAACTAACTGCCGGCGAAACTTATGTGGCGCCGCGCAACGATCTGGAATTTGAACTTTGCAGAATCATGGAGGGAACACTCGGAGTGCAGACGGTGGGTGTAAAAGATGACTTTTTCGATCTCGGCGGCCATTCGTTGCTGGCAATCCGACTGCTTGCGGTAATTAACAAAAAGTTCGACGTTACTCTCCGGCCCGAAATAATTCTTAACTACCCGACAGTGGAGCAAATAGCCGCCATTTTTCTGGACCAGGGCTGGAAGCCTTCGCACGCTGAGCTTGTTGCAATTCAACCTGAGGGCACTAAAACTCCGATTTTTTGTTTGCCGGGTATTCACGGTGGCGTGATCTACTTGCGCGACCTCGCCTATCACCTGGGAACTGACCGGCCATTTTATGGTTTGCGCCCACAGGATTTACACGGCGCCCAGGCCCCGGTGTGCCGCATGGAAGAGATGGCAGAGTTATTAGTTGAAAATATCAGATCGGTTCAACCGGATGGTCCATATTTATTGGCCGGGCACAGCTTTGGCTGCACTTTGGCATTTGCCATTGCACAGAAATTAAACCAACAAGGGCAGAAGGTGAATCTGCTGGCCTTTTTCGATTATCTCGATAGTATAACGGAATTGTGGCCGGACGCGGAATCGAAGCCGGAAACCGTATGGTTTCTCAGAGCGTTAAAAGCCGTGCGTAACCAGGTTCTCATACAAGTGGTTAAGAGCAGGCTGTTTAAAGCTATTTGTACCGGAGCCCGCAGTAAGGGCCGGCCACTTCCGGCATTTATCCGTTTCCTCGCAGTTTTGACGGCGGTAAATTGGCAAGCTGAACAAGAATATCAGCCCGGGTCTTTCGATGGGCGGGTAACGCTATTTCAGATAGAGGATTCAACCTACCAATCACCCAACGGTTTGCCGCAATATGCAACCGGAGGTGTCGAGATTCATACTGTTCAAGGCGATCACGATTCTCATTTACGCGTGCCTTATGTCAAAGATCTTGCCGACAAGCTCAATACTTGCATAAAAAAGGCAGAGGCGGTTTGTGCAAACGTTTCTGCGTCGGAATCTGTAGTGAATGATTGATGATTTTGTACCACCCCCTGAAAAGCCTGTTCTCTCCGCTGACCAGGTCCATATATGGCGGGCGTTTCTCCAACAACCTCTGGCAATTGTCGAGTATTGCGGGCAGTGGCTGGCTGAAGACGAGCGTGGGCGCGCTGCCAGATTCCATTTTGACAAAGACCGCAACCACTTTGTGATTGCTCGTGGAGTTTTAAGAGAAATATTGAGCCAATATTTGCATGTTGGTCCGGATGTTGTGAAATTTATTTACAACGATCAAGGAAAGCCGCATTTAGCCAACGAAGTGGGGCAGGAGGGAATTCAATTCAACTTATCGCACTCAGGTGATTACGCTTTGTGTGCGGTTACGTTGTGCCCTGCAGTGGGTATCGACATCGAATTAATTCGACCGGAATTTGGTGGCGCGGAGATAGCAAATAAATTCTTTTCAACGTCAGAGATTTCGGACTTACAAACGCTTGCACCTGAGGAACAATCAAACGCTTTTTTTGCTTGCTGGACGCGGAAGGAGGCTTTCATTAAGGGAGATGGAAAAGGTCTCTCCATTCCGCTTGACCAATTTGATGTGACATTGAAGCCGGGACAGCCGGCCAGGCTTTTGCGCACGCAATGGGATAACACAGTTGCCGCCCGCTGGTCACTTAAGCAGTTAAACGTACATCCCGATTATGCCGCAACTCTGGCGGTTGAAGGTACTAATATCAAGATTGAAAAATGGAAGTGGGAATTCTCTCTAACACCTAACTCAAAATAAACATGAACAAAGCTCCGAACGTCATTCTTATTTCAATTGATACCCTGCGTGCAGACCATCTTTCTTGTTATGGTTATAACAGAGAGTCCACGCCCAATATTGACAGGCTGGCTTCTGCCGGGCTGCGGTTTTCCAATGCTATTTCAACAGCGGTTTGGACGCCGCCGGCCCACGCTTCGATGTTGACCGGGGTTAACCCCACGCAACACGGTGTCTTGCATCAGAACAAACTGCGCCCAAATATTCAAACCATCGGTGAGCATCTGCAAAAGCAAGGTTATCAAACTGCCGGGTTTGTTAATAATAGCCAGGTAGGAGAACTTGTGGGCCTGGACCGCGGGCATACGGACTTTTTTGAGGTCTGGAAAGGGTATTCCAAACATCAGGTTTATCAAAAAGCAAAACTCAAAATTAAAACTGCTTCCGGGTATGCTGATCATGGGGCTGCCGCAACGAATAAACTGGTTTATAAATGGTTAAACAGGCAGTGGCAGACTGACAATCCTTTTTATCTTTTTATTCATTATATCGACGCCCATAACCCGCTACGGGCACCGCGCCCGTTTCGTTTTAAATACTTGAGCGCTGAACTCCGCAAGCGAGTCGATATGAATAAAATTTGGCGGGTCGCAGAGAATCCCCTGATTTGCCTTACCGATGATCTCGAGCTAAGTCAGAGCGAAATTGAGGCGCTGACATGTTTGTATGACGAAGAAATTGCCTATGTTGATTGCAAAATCGGCCAACTCACCTCCTGGTTGGCGCGCCAAGGAATTCTCAATAATACATTGCTGATAATCACAGCAGATCACGGGGAACATCTGGGGGAGCGGCAGATGTATTCACATGTTGCCAGCCTGTATCAGCCCATTGTACACATTCCACTGATTATTCATTTTCCGCCGGGCGGGAATAATGGGGAAGTTCGTGACTTTCCTGTTCAGCACATTGATATACTCCCAACGATTTTAGATGCCTGCAAACTCAAAAAAAATGCAGACAATACGACGCCGGGCCAAAGCTTGCTATCCGCCGATAGCGAAACGACAGCCTCAAGATACTTGTTCGCCGAGTGGGAGGGAAGGGTGCCCTATTTTGTACGTGATCGGCTTGCCAAGCGCAACAACGATCGGGCAATTGAGCAAATGACCAACAAAAAATGGCTGTGCCGCAATGGCGACCACAAGCTGATAATGGATGCCTCCGGAGGCTCTGAGCTTTACGATTTGAAAAACGACCCGACTGAGACGCATGAAATTGGTGACCGGGAGCCTGAAACACTTGCCCGCATGACGAAAGCACTCTCAGACTACCGCAACAACGCCACTGACGAATCATCGGAGTCCTATGATTATTCAGAGGGGGCGGTGAAGGAACACCTAAAAGCGTTGGGATATCTATAAATTGCATTTGCTCTGAATTAAGAAAAAAAGAGTTGTAAATAAATTGCTAAAATCTTTATCCCGGCACACTACCCGGTAGGCGCAACGCAAAAATTACTACCCTGAACAATTCACAGCACCTTTGTCATTCTGGAGGAATTCTGTTAATTTACAACGGCTTACAAAGCTGACAAGGCTCCTCCTGAGTGAGAATCCGGTGCATGACGTTTGACCTTAAATTGTGAATTTATAAATTAATCAGGCTATGAAAAAAGAAATCGATATAGAAAAATTAAAATATCCGATTGGAGAATTTGAAAAGCCTGAAGTGATTCCATCAGCTCAAATCAAAGATTGGATAACTGAAATAGAATTATATCCATCGCGGGTTAGCGAATTAATTAAAGATTTCACAGAAGTTGAACTTAATTGGCAATATAGACCAAATGGCTGGACGATTCAGCAAGTTGTACATCATTGTGCGGATAGCCACATGAATAGTTTCATAAGATTTAAACTTAGCCTGACGGAAGACACACCAACAATAAAGCCATACTTTGAAGACAAATGGGCTGAGTTACCTGATACAACCGAAACTCATATTTCTGAGTCAATAAAAATTTTAGAAGGATTACATTCAAGGTGGACTAAATTATTAAAGTCCTTGAATTCTACCGATTTGAAAAAAGAATTTATTCATCCTGAACATGGTAGACGGTTTTCAGTTGAAGAAAATATTGGGATTTATGCCTGGCATTCGAATCATCACTTAGCCCATATAAAACAAGCTTTAAAGAACAACGGAAAATTCAACAAATGAAATCGCAGGCTCTTTTCATAACAGCTTCTTTCTTGGCCCCTTTTTTGCTTCAATTTGTCCACAATGGCAAAACTTATTTAAAAAGTAGTTTTTTTCTATCATGGAATTAGGGATTGGCCTAACAGCAATAGTCCCACCTATTGTCTATTTTGGCGGCATCATCATCATTCTGCTCACCTTATTTTATCGGGTTGAGCTGGGCATTTATTTTCTTGTACCCATTTTAACACAACAGAGCTTATTGGAGCACATGAAAGGCTACCCAATGGGCGAAGACTTCATCGATTTGCTTTTCATGGTGCTGCTCGTGAAGTGGTTTTTAGATAGGGATAAAGATGCAGAAAAATCGGTTTGGAGGAAGAAGCTGGGTGTTATTATTCCACTGATTTTTCTGTGGACTTTTGTTTCATTATGGATAGGCGCCCAAGTGCTACAAACAGGCTCGCCACTTAGTTTAGGCGATCCGCGGTTTGTGCATTGGAAAAATTTTATCATGTTGCCTATTTTGTATCTAATCATTGTAAACAATGTCAAGGATGAAAAGCAAATAAAGATCATCCTTCTTCTCATGACCGTATCCATGCTGTACATGGATCGCAGCTTTTATAATAATTTTGCAGAGAAAGACAGATCAAGTTTTCATTACGATCTTCGTGTCGGCTCAACATTCAGTTATTTAGGCCCAAATGAAATTGCGGTTTTTTATGCTCAAAATACTATCCTGCTTTTATGTCTCTGGGCTTATGAGGAAAATAAGAAGCTGCGCTGGTTATTAGGTGTAACCACAGTTTTTAACTACTATTGTTTAATGTTTCAGTATTCGCGTGGTGGCTATCTTGCAGCTATTGTAAGTTGGATTTTTTACGGGCTTATAAAAGATAGAAAAATCCTTGTCGCGCTGGCTGTGCTCGGGATTTTTTGGCAGAACTTCCTACCCCAGTCTGTTCAGCAGAGAATTAACATGTCTCAAACTGAATCCGGCACGGACTCATCGATCACCGAGCGTTACGACATGTGGGATCAGGCGGAGGTCCTTATAAAAAGCAGTCCGATTTTTGGCCTTGGCTACAATATTACACCATTCATGGGCATTGAGGCTGGGGGTAAACATCGCAATAGCCTGCATAATGGCTACATGCAGCTACTGCTGGAGCAGGGTGCCATCGGTCTTTTGATCTTCGTTGCATTTTTTATTACCGGGTTCCGCCTTGGTTGGCGGCTGTACAAAAATGCACAGAATGATTTCCTGAAAGGGTTGGGGCTTGGTTATGCCGGTTGTGTGCTGGCTGTACTTTCAGGAAACATTGCCGGCAGTTACTGGTTTTACCTCAATGTCTCAGGCTTCTACTGGGTAAATTTAGGCTTGGTTGTTCGTAGTCTTGAGTTGACAGACGAGGCTGTTGCGGCAGAGGCTGAAAAAAAGAAAGTAGATGTACAACCTTCCCTGGCTATGGCAACATCCTGACCCGTCTTACAAATTGGTATTACGCAGTTGAATTTTGAGGCGTCTTTCCTAAACCTATTCAGGAAATAAAAACACCGCATAGTCCTATTGCTCAGACGGCACGATTTATGCCTTGCAGGTTTCAGGTATCTAAGAAAAGGAAATTTGTTTGTATGTTTTCTAAAGTTAGAATTTTTTTATTTTTTCTTCTGGTTTTACAATTGCCTGTAACAGCTTCTGCGGAGCGTATTTTTTATGTTGCGCCAAGCGGAGCAAACAGCAATCCGGGCACGCTTAATTCACCCTGGCAGTCGCTGCTTTTCGCAGTACGCAAAGCACGCGCCGGCGATACGATTATTGTGCGCGGCGGCGTTTACAGGATGCATGAAGTTTTTATTGATCGGAAAAGGGGACAAGGCGGACGACTTGGCCACTATCTCACCATAAAAGCGTATCCTGGCGAAAAGCCGGTCCTCAGACCTGGAAGTCGGCGGTTAATTATTAATGCGGATTATGTTCGAGTTGAAGGGCTGCACTTCATTATGCCGTGGCGTTGTGATGCCTTTGGCCGAGGACTGCAAATAGTAAATAATACATTTACCGGGCCGCAACCGAAGTATGGCGCTATCGAAATTGGTGGGTGGGATGTTTTGGTTGAAGGCAACGTCATTCGATTTTCCGATGCTGGCGGTAATACGCGGGATCATGGCATATATGTTCACCGGGGCCAAGGCATAACAATTAGGAAAAACCGGGTAATTGGTTCGAAGGGCTACGGCATTCATGTGTTTGATGAGCACAAAAGCGCAAAGCCGGCGCACTGGGCTGCACATCCGTTTGCGATAAAGAATATTGTTATCGAAGAAAACTATATTGCCCGGTCGCAAACACGCACCGGAATAATAATTGCGAAGGGGCGGGGTGGGCATTTCATTCGTCTGCAAAATATAACAGTACGCAACAATGTACTTTGCAACAACGCTGAATTTGGTTTGTACATTCGGGAAGGGAAGAACATCGATGTTTATAATAATACATTTTATGCCAATAAAATGGCATCAGTATTTATACGTGATCCCTCTGCCGCAGGTGTTAACCCTGCACAAAACCTGAAGATTATGAATAACATATTTGTTTCTCAGAGTCATGTCGTCAATAAATCGCCTGGGAGGGATATTTTACTGCACAATAATCTTTACAACCGTGCACCCAGGCTGGAAGGAATAGTGGATGACAGACCCGTTGTTGGTCGCCCGAAATTCGTCGATGTTGGTGCGCTTGACTTTAAGTTGCTACACGATTCTCCGTGCATCGATGCCGGAGTGAATATTGGGTTGCCATATCATGGAACAGCACCTGATATTGGTGCATTCGAGTTTAAGGGAAAGATTTCCACCCAACACGAGTTGGGAAATAAGAGTTGAAACAAAGAAATGTTTCGTGAAAATGGAATAACAACAATTGGGCAGCATGTTTTTACTACCATGGTTGCAGGAGCAGAGTTGGCCCGGTAAATGCTGAGATTTTATAATTTTGTCAACAAGGTGAAACAGATGAAAACGACAGGCAGTGTTATGGCAATGTTTCTTATGAGTTGGTCTTCTCTAGCTATTGGTGGACAAACTTATTATGTTTCTCCACAAGGTTCGGACGTCAATAACGGCTCTCTAAGTTCCCCATGGAAATCACTTGCTTTTGCTGTGACTCGTGAGAGCGGAATTGCACCGGGAGACACCATCCTGATGCGGGGTGGCACGCACATAATGGACGAAGTGTTTATAGCTCGAAGCAAGGATCGTGGCGGTGCGCCTGGAAAATATTTGACGATCAAGGCCTTTTCTGATGAGATACCAGTCATGCAATATTCAAGCCGCCGTTTGATTATTTGGGCTGATTACGTACGTATTGAAGGCTTGCATTTTATCATGCCGTGGCGTTGTGATGCCTTTGGAACAGGGATCCAGATTGTCAATAATCTTCTGACCGGCCCGCAACCCAAGTTTGGCGCCATTGAAACCGGTGGGGTGGATATATTGATAGAGGGCAATACCATTGAATATGATGATGAGGGGGGCAACACGCAAGACCACGGAATCTATGTTCATGGCGGAGAGCGGATTACCGTTCGCAACAATGTCGTTATTGGATCTAAGGGATATGGTATTCACCTTTTTGATGAACACAAAAGCGCAGATCCTGCTGTTTGGCAAGCGAACCCATTTTCCATAAAAGACTATGTGATTGAAGGCAACATTGTCCTGCGCTCACAGACCCGGGCCGGCATGATAATCGCCAAAGGACGGGGTGGTCAGTACATCAATCTACAGAACATCATTGTCCGCAACAACGTTTTTGCCGGCAATGGCACTCAAGGTTTGTTTATTCGCGAGGGCGAAAACATATCCGTGTTTAACAATAGCTTCGCGTTCAATGGGCTCAACCCGGTTTTTATCAGTCGTCCCTCGGCTGCCGGAGTTGATCCGGCCAAAGATGTTTCAATCATCAACAATATTTTTGTAGCGAATTCGGAATATAACCATGTTCATAGCGACTCTCCTGGCGGCAATATTTCTTTGGACAATAATCTATATGATAGCCAGGCACGTCTGGGTGGCGTTACTGATGCCCGGAAGGTTATCGGCAATCCGTTATTTGTGAGTCCGGACTTAAGGGATTACAATTTACGAGATGGCTCGCCTGCGATAGACGCAGGCATAGATGTGGGGTTACCATTCGAAGGCACGGCGCCTGACTTGGGTGCTTATGAATTTGATTCAAATACGACGGGCATTGGTGAGCCGGGCGCTGTACCTGAATCATTTTCATTGTTTCAGAACTATCCGAATCCGTTCAATCCTGAAACCGAAATTATGTATGAGGTGTCAACTCCCGAGCATGTAAGAATCCTTGTTTTCGATTTGCTTGGCCGTGAAATAAGAACGTTGTTGGATAGGAAGCAAAATATTGGCGTTCACTCCGTCACCTGGGATGGGAAGAATGATAGAGGAGCAGGTGTTGCAAGTGGTGTCTATTTTTACCGAATGGAGGTCGGTGGTGTCGGAAACAATATAGAGAATGCTGAAGTACGCAGAATGATTTTACTACGATAACAAAAACACATTTGGGAGAGAATTTCTGAAAGCAGATTAATTCTCTCCCAATGTTTCCATTCATAGGGGCTTGCCATGAGCCCCTTTTATAACCCATCTTACTAAATGTCATTTATTGTTTCTATTATTTGTCCTATTCGAAATGAGGAGCAGTATATTGCCGATTGTTTGCAAGCGCTAATTGAGCAAACATTTTCTCTTTCAAATATGGAAATCCTTGTCGTTGATGGTATGTCTGACGACAGGACGCGTGAAATTGTACTTGGGTTTGCACAAAAACACACGAACATCAGTTTGATTGAGAACCCTGAACGCATCGTTCCATACGGTCTGAATTATGGTGTTAAGCATGCGCAAGGCAAGTACATTTTGCGAATGGATGGACATGCCAAGCCGGCGCCGAATTACGTTGAAATGTGTGTAGCCGCCCTGGAGCGTAACGGCACAGATTGCGTAGGTGGTCCGATTATCACCATTGAGGAAACAGATACCGGTAAAGCTGTTTCTGCGGCCATGTCATCGAGATTTGGTGTTGGGAACTCACGCTTTCGAACATCTATTAAAGAAGCCTGTTTGGTTGACACCCTCGCTTTCCCGGCATATCGCCGCGAAGTTTTCGAAAAGTACGGTATGTTTGACACTGAACTTATTCGATGTCAGGATGATGAATTCAATTTTCGTATCCGTAAGCTTGGTGGCAAGATTTTACTTACTCCGGAAATAAAGTCGTGGTATTACCCGAGGTCCGGGTTTTCGAAGCTCTGGCGGCAATATTTTGGCTATGGTTTTTTCAAGGTGCGCGTGTTTCAAAAAAATACCTGGATGATGCAGGCACGCCACTTTGCCCCGTTATCCCTTGTTTCAATCCTACTCCTGGCACTTTGCCTCATGCCTGTGATACCCGAAGCGATCGTTGTGTTCTGTACCATTTTTGCATTACACGCAACTGCTGCTGTTTTTGCCGCTATGACGATTTCACGGCGCAACAGGGAAGTGTCAATCTGGAAACTGCTGTTGTCCTTTTACATATTGCACTATTCTTATGGTCTCGGATTTTTCTGGGGCCTAATTCGTTTTGCACCACGCTGGTTTCATAGGGAGCAGCCGGCTTGAAGCACAAAATTCTTTTGCTGCGGAGTAGTATCGGTGTCTTTGGTGCAGAGCGGGTTGTGCTTGAACTTGCAAAAGAGCTGCTTCAGACTGAATTCGAGCCAATCGTTGGTATTATTGAAAACAAACATCAGGCTTGTAGAGAATTGGCCGTTGCCGCAGAACAGGATGGTATCAAAAGTCAAATTTTTCAGTGCAGCCGTCCATTTGACCTTGGCACTGTTCGGCAAATACGGAGATATTTGAAAAGCCGGAGTGTCAATATTGTGCATGCACACGGATACAAAGCAAATTTCTATGCAATACTGAGTTCTATGTTTCGTAATGTGGCTTGTGTGGCCACTTGCCATCCCTGGACAGAGACTGAGTACAGCTACAAAGCGCGAATGTACACAGCTCTTGATAAAGGGTTGTTGCGCCGCATGGATAGCATTGTTGCCATTTCTGCGGAGGTTCGGGATGAATTGCACAATAGCATCAAAAGGACGGATGTTGAAGTAATTCCAAACGGCATTGACACCAGAAAATTTTCCGGGATCGCCTCGCCAAGCTTACGCAGCGAGTTAAATATGAGCGAAGATGACCTGATTGTTGGCACAATTGGACGTTTTGTTCAAGAAAAGGGATATAAATACTTGATCGAGAGTTTAAAAGTATTATCTTACGAAAAGAAAACAATAAAGGTCGTATTTGTCGGTGAGGGGCCGCTGTGTGAGGAGCTTGAGCAACGTGTACTGGCGGCGGGTTTGCAAGACCTCGTCAGCTTCCTGGGTGTACGAAATGACATTCCAAAATTACTCGCAATAATCGATGTTTTCGTGTTGTCGTCAATATCGGAGGGTCTGCCAATGGTGATTCTTGAGGCCATGGCCGCCGGCAAAGCAATCGTTGCGACTACCGTTGGAAATATTCCAAGTGTGCTGAAGAATAACGTAACAGCCTTGCTCGTTCCGCCTCGGGACTCAGTTGCACTTGCAAAAGCGATACAGACTTGTTTGTTCGAGCCGGTACTGCGCGACCGCCTCGGGCGCGCGGCCAGAAAACAAGTCCAGAGTAAGTACTCGGCGCAGCACATGACAAGACAATATCTGACTGTTTACGACCGCCTGCTTCATTCCTGAAACAGGGCAACACGACTTTAGTGCACCACTCTGTTCGGAGAAATACAGATCAAACATGACTAAACTCTGTCCAAGGATCCCAATATTTGCTTATCATCAGGTCGAGGGAAGAAAAAAGACTTCTGAAATAGAAATAAAAAATTCGCCATTTTCGCTTAATGCGCGGTATTTTAAAGATCAAATGCGCTTCCTGGCGCAGAATGGCTACAAATCCATAAATCTGTATGAACTTCTTGGCAGTATCGAACAAGAACAGAATGATTCTGTTTTGGGGGACGATAAATTGGTTGTTATCACTTTTGATGATGGATGGGCGGATAATTATGAGAATGCCTACCCAATACTAACATCATTTGGCTTGTCTGCAACGTTCTTCATTATCACGGGGCGCGTTGGTAGTACAGGTTATATGTCGTGGGCGCAACTCCGGGAGATGCAGGATGGTGGCATGCAAATCGAATCACATACCCATTCCCACACACCTCTTGAGTTGCTTTCGAATGAGAAAATTAAATGGGAACTTACCCACTCAAGACAAATATTTGAAGATAATATGGGCAAACAAGTCGGCTGCATAAGTCTCCCGCATGGCTCTTTTTCTGACAGTGTTTTGGAGGTTGTAAGACAAAGTGAATATGTCGTTTGTTGCACATCCCGGTTTGGTTGTGCTTCAAAGGCATCGGATCCATACGTACTACCACGCATAATGGTAAAGAAAACTCATAATTTGACCTATTTTCAAAGAGTAAGTGAAGGACGCTATTTCACCATGCTCAAGGGTAGATGTGTTCACAATACCAAAGATGTTTTTAAGAACGCAGTAGGGATCGGTGCATATAATCGCCTTTACAAACTGCGTCACGGCATTACGCGCAAATCAGCGTGATTTCAGGGATTTCCATATTGAATATATTGTTTCTTTCCACAGAGAACCCATTTCCTGTGGATCACGGACATCACATACGCACATATCACGTTCTCAAAGCGTTGGCCGCAGAACATAAGATTCATTTCATTGGTTTTACTCAAAATGATTCCGGATTTGATCATAAAGACAAGCTCTTCGAATTTTGTGAAACAGTTGATATTCTTCGCTTGCGATATCGCGGCTGGCGGCAGTTGCTGCTATCTGTGTTCAATTTGTTTTCGCAGATGCCACTCATTATTCAAAAATACTACACTGACGAGGCCGTAGAGCGCGTGCACCAGGTAATTCAGCGGCATAAAATTGACCTTGTGCATTTCGATATGTTGCATCTGGCTAAATATCGGGACTGTATTGGAAGTCTCCCTTGTATACTGGTCAATCATAATGTTGAGTCGTTACGATTGCGGCGTTGGGCAAGTATTGAGAAAAAGAAATTGCTGAAGCTCTTTCTCAATTATCAATACACAAAATTACGGAATTATGAGAGCCAAGCGTGCCTTGAGTTCGATAAATGTGTTGTTGTTTCTGAAGATGACAAAGCGTTTTTAAGGGATTTATGTAATGGCGGTGATTTTGTTACGCTTCCAAATGGGGTTGATGCAGGGTACTTTCAGGTGTCTACAGACAGAGTCGAGCCAAACACTTTGGTTTGGACTGGCTCCCTCAGAAGTCCATACAATCGCGATGCTGTTGTCTTTCTGCTGAATTTTATTTGGCCACGCATTTACCAAAAACTCCCTGAGGCTAGGTTGACTATTGTCGGTGCTTTGCCATCGAAGCCTCTTGATGTGCCGGTCGGTGCGGAGCGTGTTAGTTTTACCGGCTATGTGGATGATGTCAGGCCCTATGTCGCTAAATCGGCTCTATTTGTTGCGCCGCTACGCAGTGGGAGCGGCACGAAGATTAAAGTGCTAAATGCCATGTCGCAGGGAAAAGCAGTGCTCACTACCACAATTGGGGTTGAAGGCATTGATGCAATACATAGCAATGAAATCGTCGTGATTGATAATCCGGAACAGTTTGCTGACAGAGCAGTTGCCCTGCTTCAGGAACCTGAAGAAATACTGAAGATTGGTAAACGGGCACGTAAGTTGATTGAGGCTAAATACGACTGGGCCATTATCAACCGTGACATCAGCGCATTATACCACCCCTTTGCAAGGAGCGTGAGAGAGGAACATCGATCCATCAATCCGGTTTTAGAATAAAAGTGAGGTGGCTTGCAGCAGCGACCTTGCTGTGTGCCATTCTGTTCGCAAGCTTCGCGCAGTTTACCGTGCGCAACCAACAGCCAGATAGAGAGTGGGTGCTGCCAATTATACCGCACCCTCAAGAAGTTCAACTAAAAGAAGGGAGAGAGGCTTTTAAGTTGAGGTCCAAAGCACAAATCATTGTGTGTGCAGATGGAAACACAGCAGACAATGCTGTTTCCGCTCTCAATTCCTGGCTGGTTAACCACGACCAAGCCCCTTTGGCCGTAAAGACCCGAGCCGAAGAGCCCCTTCTGCAGGGAAGCATTATCCTGGCGACCAAATCGTGCGCTGAGTACGAGTTTGATTCTTTGCTCAATGCTGCCAATGTTCCTATGACAGATAAATACCCGGGCCCGGAAGGCTATGTTTTGGATATCACACCAAATTACATTCTGGTAGCAGGACACGACAGCTCCGGTGTATTCTACGGTGTGCAATCCTTGTTGCAGCTTTTCGAAAATAGTTCTGGTAACAACCTGTCTGAATTGCGCTCCGTTACGGTGGTTGATTATCCTGACATGCCGCTACGCAGTGCTTTCTACGGATTTTATCTCAATGCAATGCAGCAGGATGCGCATGTTGATCGTGCTTCCCTTGACTTTGACAGGCTTGCTCGTTACAAGTTCAATATGATCGATCTGGCTTCGCATCATTATGCACATCTTGAAATGGCCGTCCCAGGTCATAAAGAGGAGCAGCTTTGGCAGCGGTTTGCCGGCCTGCACCAGGCGGCACGAAGAAGGAACATGCGACCGCGTGTCGGGGGTTGGGCAAAATGGGTCCATACGCACTCTGAGTGGGGCGTAGACTTGAGTACGCTCGAAGGCATTCGAACCACTCAAATCACCCGACTGGATCGTGCCAGACCTGAGACGCTCAGAGTTGCCTCAGGTCATCAGGCGCCAAATGTTATTTATGATTTTTCTTCCGGAAAAACCTCCAAAATTGAACCGGTTGTTGTGTCCGGCATCGAACGGGATGTTATTTTTCAGGAAGGATATGACTATTCAGTGCAATACGGGCAAGTAGAGAGTCGTGATTATCAGTCCTATGAAAACACGAGCCAAACTCAGCTTGAAGTTTTGTTTAGTCAAGTTGTTGCTGGTGAGGGTGAGCCAGCAGGGTATCCGCTGAGGCGAGGGATAACTTTTAACCCGCCCACAACCATCCAGCGATTGCCGGCGGGCCGTATTTCTGCAGGTGAACCAGTCGAGATTGCTTTCAGCTACATTGGGCCGGATCCCTGGTCTATCCTCAAAGTCAGATATTGTCGCAGCGATTCCAGACTGCATACCGATGGCCCGGAAAACTACTTGTGGCGTTGGTGTACCCAGCCTGTGCGATTTTTTGGGGCAGACGATTTCTCTTTAGATGTTGACGAAACCCGTGTGTTTTCCTGGGACAAACGTTGTCTGGAGTCAGGGAAATCCCGCAGCCGGATATGGGTTGATGATATTCGTTATTATTATGATACAATTCGGACTGCAAACCCGGTAGCTCGGATATCAATGTGGAGTGATATGCTTGATCCTGCACACAATGCCACACTCTACAATGTTGACTCAACAGCATTGCTTATGGCTGAGGCGGGTATGAATGACGTTATTATGATTCCGTGGAAGACCTCTTTGGCAGAAGCAAGTGTTCGCTACTTTGCCCGGCAAAAATTTCCAATTATGCCGTCCTGTCAGGATGTAACACAGGACGGGATTTCAACCGCACCTAAATGGGCCGCATTACTGCGGAGACACTATGAAAATAGTGATTTGCAATATGGCTTAATGCACTGCAGTTGGGATTACGGATTTAACACTGACGAGACTTGGGAGCAGGCCATGACTGTTGCAGATCACGCCTGGTCCGGTGCTCCATATATTATACACACTCCGGAAGCACAAGTTGATTCCGGGAAAAAAGTGGTACTGCGCATACGCGTAGAGGGGGATAAATATATTTTTGACGGCGGACAGGTTCGACCAGGACCGCTAGCGGTTACCGATGCATTTGTCATGTATAGAGCCGGGGCGGACATCGAGTTCAACTCAGTTCCAATGACAAATAAAAAGGGTTACTGTCAAGCTGTTCTGCCGGGACATGATTCTGAGTCAGGCCCGCTGCAGTATTACATTTCTGTGTCAGATGCATTTAACACAACTATTTCTCCAGACATTTCTTTACGCCCTCCCTACACAATACAGATTCAATCCGAATCTATTGATGAAAATAGAGTACCTCGTAATCCACAAGAAGTTATGAACTTTAATAACCAGGGAGGTGATCTGCTGCCAGATACTTATTAAGGGCGCTAACGCGCCAACACGCTCTTGTTGAGCCTAGTTTGCATGTTGTTTTCAGTCCCCAAATGCTAACGGCGCCATGATCTACCCTGCATGCCTGTCGTGATGTAGCCGGCAACTGAACCACTTGCTTTATTGGTTTAGCAGTCAGCTCTCGCGTTGAGCGGGGGGGATTTAACGTTGATGAACCCTGGTGCTTAACGGTTGTATTAGTTTAATGCTAATATCGCAGAAGGTCGGTTTAGGTGTAAACAGGTCATGGTAATCAAGGATTTGGGGGAAATGTAATTTAGGAAGGAAGTCTACCTGAATTATCTGTGTAACGACTTCGCAAGCAGAGGTTTAACAGAAGCGGAAAAAAGATTGTATTAGTTAACTAGAAATCTATTTGGAGGATTCTATGAAAAGAATTACCCTAGTATTGTTCATCGTTTTGATGGCTTTTTCGCTTGCTTCAGCGGAAGGCGAACGCGGTTGGGTTCGCGATGCGGTTAAGTTTGACCGCTCAAAGCCTTTGCGCAAACTGGCTAAGAGAGTCAAAAAATCCAGACGCACCAGACCTCGTGAGATGAAAAACAATCTCAAAAGCCAAGCAGAAAGAGGCAGAAAGAAAGGCAGTAAGGCAGTCGATCAAGCTTGGCAAAGCGAGCAAGCAAGCAAGCCGGCAGGCCCTGTTATCTCGAGTTGGACCGGCTTAAGAAATGCAGACAATGCCGGTCGAGTTGCACCACCGGATCCGAATATGGATGTCGGCCCAAACCACGTGGTTCAGGCTGTCAACCTTGTTTATGGAATCTGGGACAAATCCGGTAATGTACTTCTGGCTCCAACCGCAACCAACGCTTTGTGGAGTGGTTTTGGTGGTCAGTGTGAGTTCTCCAATGATGGCGATCCAATCGTCAACTATGATCCGCTTGCTGACCGTTGGGTTTTGAGTCAGTTCGTGTTTTCAGCAAGCCAGTGTATTGCTGTTTCAACTGGTCCGGATCCGCTCGGCAGCTATTACCGTTATGAATTTGCCACTCCTGGCAATGATTACCCGAAAATGGGTGTTTGGAATGACTCATACACAGCTACCATTCGTAATTTTAGCGGTGCTTTTAATATGGATGCAGTTGTATTCGAGCGTGCTAAAATGCTTACAGGCGCTTCAGCAAAAATGGTCGTTAAGAATATGTCTTCGCTTCTGCCGGGCATTGACGGCTTCCTGTCAGTTGACGTAGACGGTCCTGCACCAAAAGCCGGTACCCAGCCTCTTTTTGCTGGAGCCGATGGCGCTAATGATCGTTTGGCATTGTTTCAAATGCATATGGATTGGCCTAATACCGCCAATATGCACCTGGATGGCCCCAATTTTATCTCGGTCAGTCCAATTGACGGCTCTATGAGTCGTTCCGGACAGCCTGGCACAACCACTCAAATCGACGTGCACACATTTGCCACGATGTTTCGTCTCGCTTACCGTAATATGGGCACGCATGAAACACTTGTGATATGCCATACTGTTGACGTGAACAATTTTAACAACCATGCTGGTTTTCGTTGGTATGAATTAAGAGATACTGGCAGTGGTTGGGCTCTTTTCCAGGAAGGCACTTATGCGCCGGATAATGACAACCGCTTCATGGGTAGTGTAGCCATGAATGCTGCCGGTGATATTATGGGCGGGTACTCAGTTGCAAGTAAGGGTACTTTTCCATCTATTCGTTATGCCGGCCGGAATGCAAGCGATCCATTGGGTCAATTTACAATTCAGGAAGGTTACCTTACTAACGGTACAGCTTCACAGACCGGTACTTCCAGGTGGGGAGATTACAGCTCTATCTTGGTTGATCCCTCAGATGACATGACTTTTTGGTACACAACTGAGTATTCTACTGGTTCTTGGGATTGGGAAACAACAATTGGTTCCTTCTCTGCTGGCCAACCTGATCTTGGGTTTACTTGTACGGCCGATAATCCCCCTGCGATTATTCCTACCACAGGCGGTTCTTTCGACTACACAATGACCTTGACGAACAACACCGGCACAGCAACAACTGCTGATGTCTGGGCTTATGCTCAACGCGATGGCAGTGGCAAAACCGATCCGCTTTTCCAGCAGATGAATGTAAATGTCGGTGCGAATTCAACAACAACTCTTAATCTTACGTTGAATCTGAACCGGCTTGTCGATCCGGATAACTTTTCTTACATGTGCCGTGCGGGTGACTTCTTTCAAGCCCCAGTTGCCGGTGATGCATTTCCTTTCTCAATTGTTGTGCCACCAAGTGCTTCACGAGAAGGCGTTCTTGCTAAAGGTGCTCCGATTGACCAGGCCTTTGATTCTGTCCTGAGAAGCCAATCAAACAGTGGCAGTAGCTCCGATGGTATCGTGCCTGAAGGAATTACTCTTGAGGACAACTATCCTAACCCATTTAACCCGACAACCAAGATTAATTACTCTGTCAAAGAGGCTTCTAAAGTAACGCTGAAAATTTTCAACACACTCGGCCAGGAAGTAAAAACTTTGGTTAGCGGCTATCAGCAGGCAGGTTCTCAAACTGTTGTTTGGGATGCAACAAACAGTGCTGGTCAGGCTGTTTCTGCTGGTGTTTATGTTTACAAGTTAGAAGCAAATGGCGTTGTCTTGACCAAGAAAATGTCATTCGTGAAGTAAGTTTACAAGCGTCAAACCTGGTGGGTGCTGCATTTTGCAGCGCCCACCATTATTTAGCATGATATGTATAAAGGAGTTTTTTCAGTGATGGCTTTTATAACAAAACAGAAATTAGTAAGCCTTGTGGTTTGTGCGCTCTTGCTTGTCGCCTTCATTGCGCCCGGGTGTAAAGTGGATTCGGAAAAAAAATCG
Organism: Candidatus Zhuqueibacterota bacterium; assembly: GCA_029262005.1. Lineage (GTDB taxonomy): Bacteria > Zhuqueibacterota > Zhuqueibacteria > Oceanimicrobiales > Oceanimicrobiaceae > JAJDAG01. The sequence continues at coordinate 63,807 of JAJDAG010000088.1, forward strand.
GATCCAAAGGCTGTTGAATTGGCTAACGCCGTAATTGATGCCAGTGGCGGGTTGGAAAATTGGCAGAACACGCGCTATGTCTCCTGGCGTCACCATACCAAGCGACTTCATGTTTGGGACAAACTGACCGGGGATATTCGAGTCGAAACGCGGGGTACCATTGTTTTGATGAATCTTAATACAAAAAAAGGCCGTGTCTGGAAAGATGAAGAGGAGTTGACAAACCCGGATGATTTGCAAAGAGGCTTGGATTATGGCTATCAGTGCTGGGTTAACGATTCCTACTGGATGTTTCTGCCTTTCAAACTCCTCGATAAAGGGGTTACGCTGAAATATTTGGGCGAAGGCGAAACTCAGGACAGCGTGAAGGCTGATATCATTAGTTTGACATTCTCAAATGTCGGACTGACTCCTGAGAATAAGTATCATGTTTACATCGACAAAGAGAGCAAGCGTCTGATTAGCTGGGACCATTACATGGATGCAAATGATGAGTGGCCCCGCTTCACCACTGTGTGGGCCGATTATCAGAAATATGGCAACATTTGGCTTTCTAGTAGCAGAGGAAAGAAGCGGCACTCGGATTTAGGCGTTTTTGAGAAAATGCCGGGGTTTGTTTTTCAAGATCCGGAGCCATTTGAATGGGCCGTAATTGACTCATTGAACGCAACGCAGGTTCAACCTGCTGCTTATGATGCTGAAAAATAAGAAAGGCAATCTTTGTCAAAACGCCAAGTGCCGTGTTTTTAGCGGTTTTATTCTGGGCGGAACATTTTCAATAATTTGTAGATAAGGAGCTCTTAATGACCGTTATGCATAGAAATAATTATGCGCAAACCCTGTTGTGTGTGCTGTTGCTGGTTTTTTCAGTTGTGACGCCCGGATGTAGAAAGACTGCCGACAAAAAAGCTGCGCCATCACCGAACCTGAATGCAAAAGCTGTTGAGATAGCTGAGGCTCTTGCAATGGCCAGTGGTGGTCGCGAAAATTGGCAAAATACAAGGTATCTTGCCTGGAATTATTATGGCAAACGCTTGAATGTCTGGGATAAACAAGCTGGAGATATTCGCATTGAGACAAAGTCGACCGTTATTTTGATGAATCTCAACACAAAGCAGGGCCGTGCGTGGCTAAACGGGATAGAGTTGACCGAGCCTGAAGATTGGCTAAGGGCGAAAGAGTTTGCTCTTGAAACTTGGGAAGTAGACTCTTACTGGATTTTTATGCCCTTTATGCTTGGCGACGAGGGTGTCTCTTTGCAGTATGTCGGGGAAGACCAAACTGAAGAAGGTCAAAAAACTGATGTTTTGAGCGCCACCTTTACAAAAAGCCTGCAGGCGGAGAGCAAGTACCACATTCATGTTGGTCAGGACAGCAAGTTGCTGGTTCGTATGACTTATTACATGGATTCTGCAAATGACCGTCCAAGCTACACTGCACCATGGAAAGACTACAAGCAATACGGCAAGATTCTGCTTTCGGCAGACAGGGGGGAAAAGCAGCATACTGAACTTGGCGTTTTCGATAATTTGCCAGAGTCTGTTTTTAACAGCCCCGAACCGTTTGAATGGACGGAAATTGATTCCATAAATAAACTAAAAAGCTAAAGAAAGTCGGAGGATTCTTATGAAGAAGTTGGTTTCGACATTATTGGCCATTTTATTGATGGCGCCAATGATTTGGGCACAATCATCTGTTGCCCCGGATCGCGTAATTGATGCAATTAAGGTAGATAAATCAAAGAGTTTGAAAAGAATGGCGCGAAGAGCACGCCGCACCAAACGTCGTGGAAGGGATTATGAAATTCCAAACAAACCATCACTTTATGCTGAGAAGGACAGAAATGTCTCACACGGCATCGATCAAGGTTTACAACGCGATGCGGCTTCACAACCTGCGGGGCCTACCATTCAGACCTGGGAAGGCGTTGGCCGATTCACAGGTGGTGGCGGCACACCGCCAGATCCGAACATGGATGTAGGGCCTAATCATGTTTTTCAATGGGTTAATACATCTTTCAAAATTTGGGACAAAAGTGGTAATATTTTGATGGGTCCCAGCCCGGGCAATTCTTTCTTTTCCGGCTTTGGTGGTCAATGTGAATTCAGTAACAACGGTGACCCAATCGTTGTGTATGATGAATTGGCAGACCGTTGGATGGCCAGTCAATTTGCCAGCCCTGGTTCGCCAAATGCGCTTCAGTGTGTTGCGATTTCCACTACCCCGGATCCGACTGGCTCATACTTTCGGTATTCTTTTGCCACACCTGGAAATGATTATCCCAAACTGGCTGTCTGGCCCGATGCTTATTATGCCACAATTAGAAATTTTGCCGGTGGATTTCAATTTGACATCTATGCATTTGAACGCGACAAAATGCTTGTCGGTGCTGCTGCACAGGTCGTCGTTTTTAACATGTCAACAGTTTTTCCCGGAAGCAACAATTTTCTAGCGGCAGATGTTGATGGGACAACACCGCCTCCGGCAGGGTCACCTGGTTACGTAATGGGGTTGGTCAATCCTTCGACTCCTCAAACTTCTCTGGGACTTGTCGAAATTGACCTGGACTGGAGCAATACTGGCAATTCAACTATGACCGGGCCGATTTTAGTTCCGGTTACACCTTTTGATGGCAATGTCTGTAATTTTGCCAGGCCTTGTATTCCACAGCCGGGAACGAACAACAAAGTGGATGGCTTTGCCGATGCTTTAATGCACAGGTTGGCCTATCGTAATTTTGGCACGCACCAGGCGATGGTAGCAACACACACAGTTGATGTTGGTGATTTCAACGACCATGCAGGTATCCGCTGGTACGAATTCCGCAATACAGGCGGTGGCTGGTCAACTCACCAGGATGGTACTTATTCTCCTGATGGCGATCATCGTTGGATGCCGAGCATTGCTATGGACGAAGATGGCAATATTGCTGTAGGTTACTCTGTTTCAAGTAAAGTGACGTTTCCTTCTCTCCGTTATACCGGTCGCCGTGCAAGTGATCCACTTGGGCAACTGACCATGGCCGAAGGAACCATTGCCAATGGTGGCGGCTCGCAAACAGGTTCTCAAAGATGGGGCGACTACAGCGCAATGAGTGTAGATCCTGCTGATGGTTTAACCTTCTGGTATACTGGTGAATATTATCAGACAAGCAGCGGTTCCGGTTGGCAAACGCGCGTTGGCTCCTTTCTGGCTGAGCCGCTTCTGGATATCGTGATTGATTGTTCACCTGACAGTCCTCCGGTAATCATACCAACGCCTGGTGGTGGCTCGTTTAATTACACCATTGACGTTACAAACAATACCAACTCAACTCAGTCTGTTGATGTTTGGGTTTATGCACAACGCGACGGTGGCGGCGGTACAGATCCCAGGTTCTTGCAATTTGATGTAAGTCTTGGGGCTACATCAACCACTACTTTCAATGTTACCGAAACAATCCCGACCGTTGATGCCGGAAATTTCACTTACAACTGTAAGGCCGGTGATATTGGTACAACTACCATCATTAACAGTTCTGCTTTCCCGGTTGCTGTAACGCCGGTCGAGGGTGCTGGTCGTGAATCCATTGCGCTTGAAGGTTCTGGCTGGGAAGGTGTTGCCAAAGCCTCTATATTTGAAGAAGAGGGCACAGCTGCTCCTGAGGCTTTTTCTTTGGGAGACAATTATCCAAATCCATTTAACCCGACCACAAACATTAACTATAATCTGAAAGAAGCGTCTCATGTGAAATTGAGTATTTACAACACGCTTGGTCAAGAGGTTAAGTCACTGGTGAATGGTTTCCAGTCTACCGGCACACAGGTAGCTAAGTGGAATGCCACAAACAGTGCGGGGCAGGCAGTTTCAGCGGGTTTATATTTCTATCGACTCGAAGCAAACGGCCTTGTTGTAACGAAAAAAATGGTATTGGCTAAGTAATTAAAAAGCTGGGTCGAGCGCTAAGTTTTTTGGCGAAGGCCTTGTTTGGTATGTGGGAGTCGGTTGTTTAACTACTGGCTCCCACATGCTATATTATAGAACGACACATCCCTCACATGCACGGCAGAGGGCCCACCTTGTTTCCTCAAGATACAGGGACATATTCAGGATAATTATTACCAAAGTTAAAGAAGGACAGTAAGTGAGAAAAGGACAGCTTCCTCAGTTTTGCACCAGGGTTGGTCTTCACCCACAAATTCACATCATTGTTACTATTGTTTGTTTTATTTTTAGTTTTACGCAAGTTCGAGCCGGTATTTTTCCGGTAACCAGTACTGTTTCGGCCGGTTCAGGTTCTCTTAGGGCTGCGATTATTGGCGCTAACACAAATGCCGGACGGGACACGATCAGTTTTAATATTCTAGGTGCAGGACCTCACGTGATCCAGCCACTCACTTTGTTACCAACTCTTGCCGGCGACCTTTTTGTCAATGGTGCAGATTTTTCTGGCACACCTGTGATTGAAATTGACGGCAGTTTGGCTGGTGCAGGTGACGGACTCGTCCTTGCAGGCAAGAATATCCGCATCAATGGATTGGTGATCAACCGGTTTCAAGGTGATGCCATAGAAGTCAGATTTGACAGTTGCTCTGTTCAGGGCTGTTATCTCGGTACCGATATTTCCGGCACCCTCGATCGCGGTAATGGCGGTAATGGCATAATTGTTTACTCATCCGCGAATCAAATTGGCGGCGATACAGCTATTCACCGCAATATCATTTCAGGGAACGGCGGTCGTGGCATTTTAGTCACCGTACCAGTAGAACTCCCAAACAGAATTGTAAGCAACAATGTGATCAGCGGCAATTATATAGGAACAGACGTTTCCGGCACCGCCAGGATAGCAAATGATTTGACAGGACTTGTCATTAGTGATGCTTTTGACAATGTAATTGGCGGCGCTACTGCAGGCATGGGCAATTTGATTTCCGGAAATGGTTCAAATGGACTTGTTATTCTTGGTATAAAGAATGCTTCGTCAGGGAATTCTGTTGTTGGCAATTTTATAGGTAGCGATATTTCCGGTTCTGCTCGGCTGGCAAATGCACAAGATGGCGTATTGATTGTTGACGCCAGCAAAAATAAAATTGGCCAAAATGTGAGTAACGGCGGAAACCTGATTTCTGCAAATTCACGTCACGGTATTTTTATATCAGGGATTAAGGCTTTCGGCAACCAGATCGCCGGCAATCTTGTGGGCACTGACAGCAGTGGCACGACTTTTCTTGGAAACCGACTCTCAGGAATTGTTATTCGGGATGCCTCCAGCAACAAGATAGGTGGCTCAGATGCAACAGCTCGAAATATAATTTCAGGCAATGGTGTTCACGGCGTCAGCATTGGCCGGTTCGCAACCGGTGCTGCCGAGTCTGATACGGTCCAGGGAAATTACATTGGAACCGACATAACAGGTATGTTTGAGATTGGTAATGGCAGTACAGGTGTGCTGGTTGAAGGGGCAGCAAAAATTGTGGTGGCAAGTAATCTTATTTCGAGCAATAACATTCAGGGAATTCTATTTGACGGTACCATCCATCCATCTGTTGTCACCAGAGATAATATTGTGAGAGGGAACACAATTGGCACAAATGTGACCGGTACCGCCGCACTTCCAAACAAGTTTAACGGCATCAAATTGGTTCGCACAACAGGAAATATTATCGGCGGTGCGCTCGAAGAAGAGCGCAATGTTATTTCCGGAAATGGCCGGCACGCAATTGAAATTTCAAGTTTTGGCGCCACTTCTGCCAACAATGTAATTCAGGGAAATTACGTTGGTGTGAATGGCAACGGCGATGGGCTCGTGCCCAACAAATCGTTTGGTGTTCTTATTGTTGACTCGGGCGCTTCCGGGACGATTATTGGTGGGGCCGAACCTGGGACAGGAAATACGATTGCCGGGCATCAGGTAAATATTGCCCTCAGTTCCAGCAACAACACCATTCAAGGAAACCGTATCGGTACCGGAGTCGACGGGGAGGTATTGTCGGGAATAGACAGTCTTGGAATATGGATTATAAATGTTAACAACAATATAATAGGCGGGTTGGCGGTTGGTGCTGGCAATCTAATTGCCGGACAAAAGGAGGCGGGCATTCACGTGCTCAATGGCAGTAGCGACAATCTCGTTACCGGCAATGTTGTCCGAGAAAATGCCCTGGATGGTATCCGTGTAACTGAAAGCGGGGTTCGCAATTCAATTACAACGAATTCAATATATGACAACGGACGATACGGAATATCATTGGGAGTCGATGGTGTTACAGTAAATGATGACAAGGACAGCGATGCCGGGCCAAACGATCTGCAAAATTTTCCTGAGTTAGCCATTGCAAATTACACCGGGACGCTCAGGGTAGAGGGTTCACTGCATAGTGAGGTCGATTCACAGTTTGAAATTGAACTCTTTCACAATGTGGTATGCGATAGCTCTGGCTTTGGCGAGGGGGAGACTGCGGTGGGTTTTGTGACTGTAAATACCAGTTCAGATGGGAGTGTGGAATTTTCAGCAGAGTATTCAGATGAAAAGTTTGCAAGTGGCTTCATTACAGCAACAGCGACCAGCTTATCTGGCAGTACCAGCGAGTTTAGCAAATGCATGGAAATTTCTGCCACGCCTGCAGCGCCCTTGTTGGTTCTTCCCGCCGATAGTTCGCATGGCCTGGACACATCCGTTATTTTTCAATGGCGCTCATCTTCAGAGACTCGCAATTTTCATCTACAGCTAAGTACTACGGCTGAGTTTCTGACGCCGACTATTGACGATTCTACTTTAACCGACACAACGATTACGGTAGACTCACTGCAAAATTTTACCAGCTATTTTTGGCGGGTGCGTGAGAAAAATAATATTGGTTGGGGAAAATATTCAGGAGTTCGTCATTTTGTTGTGGGCGATCTGCCGGGCGCTCCTGTTTTGGTGTCCCCGGCACACTTGGCGCAGGACCAAACAACGGCGCAAACATTTACCTGGCTGGAACCTGAAAGCGGTTCAGTTTATCACTTGCAGTTGGACAAAAACAGTGATTTTACAACACCTGTTTTTAACGATTCAAGCTTGAACGCTACATCTCTGGTGGTAAATGACCTTCAACTGGACATGACTTACTACTGGCGTGCACGGGCGTGGAATGCTCTGGGCTGGGGTGCCTTCTCTAACGTGAGAACCTTTCAAACCGGCTCTCTTCCAGGAGCGCCAATATTGCTGTCGCCTGCTGACGGAGCAGTCGACCTGAATCGCAGCGTCACTTTCACCTGGCAAATTGATGAAAATGCCGACGAATATCACTTTCAATTGGCGACTGATTCCGGAATAGATTCGTTGGTTATTGAGGAGATAGCGCTAACCGATAGCACCACTACCGGGGATTCATTAATTGCGGGGAGTCAATATTTCTGGCGTGTTCGAGCTAAAAACAGCCACGGTTGGGGACCATTCTCTGCTGTACAAGATTTTTCTGTAGAAAATATTACATCGATATTGGACAATAGCGATCTGATACAAAATTATATATTAAGTCAAAATTTTCCAAATCCCTTTAATCCGCAGACGACAATTCGCTATGCCTTACCCAGGCCGGGACATGCAACCCTGGAAATATTTGACGTGCTAGGGCGGAGCGTTGCAGTGCTTGTGAGCGAAGAGCAGTCCGCAGGCTGGCATGATATCCGCTTTGACGCAACCGCTTTTGCTAATGGCATTTACATTTACCGGCTGCAAGTGGACAAGGGTTATGTTGAAGAACGGAAAATGCTTTTGTTGAAGTAGTGAGAGGGCAACAATAATTAACAGGAATTACTGGAATGAACGGCGTCAAAAATGGCAATGCACAACTTCTGTACCGGTCGTTTGTAACGTCACGCGAAGGTTATCAGAACACGACAGATGTCTTTACAAAATTTCATGAAATAAAAACTCTTGATGACGGTGCCGCTCTGCGTTTTCCTGGAAACCTGAAATGGGATGCAAAGCTGAAGGAATTCTGCGAAGTGTGGCAGTGCAGTTGCCCCTATATGTCATTTAAGGTCGTCCCAGAAAATCAAACTGATTTTGTTTGGCTGCACATCACAGGCCCGGAGGGCACACAGAATTTTGTGGAAGGCTCAATTAAAATGCTAACCTCAAATATCAATCCGGCACCTTCAGCTAAACAGCGGCTAACCTGGAAATTCGTACGATTGACGAACCACCTAAGGGTGCTGCCGGATTTTCTGATCATTGGCGCAAAAAAGGCTGGTACAACGTCCCTTTATTCGTACATGTGCCAGCATGAGAATGTTGCTTCTGCTTACCGGAAGGAAACAAACTTTTTCGATCAGTTTTTTCACTATGGCTCAAATTGGTATCGCTCTTTCTTTCCAATGAAGCCATACATGGCTTATGCCAAAGCCAGGGGAAAAAGTCTGCTCACGGGTGAGGCTACTCCGGAGTATTTATTTGACCCAAAGGTCCCCAGGCGGGTTTTGGAGGTTGTCCCTGACGTAAAGCTTATTGCAATACTACGTAATCCTGTGGATAGAGCCCACTCCTTATATCAACACCAACTCCGAATCGGAATGGAGTCAGCACCATTCGGGGTAGCGGCAAATAAGGAGATAGATAGCCTGGAAGCAAATTCGGACAATTCCGACCTGTCAAACTCTTATGTCCTGGGTGGATTGTATGCGAGTCAGCTCCAAGATTGGATGAAGGTATTTCCCAGAGAGCAATTCCTCATCCTTTCCAATGAAGAGTTGAGCCAACACCCCAACGAGACCTTAAACAAGGTGATGGAATTTCTCGGTTTGCCGAGCTTCAATCTCAAGACATTTAGAAAATTAAATGCTTTTCCCTATCCTGACTTGGAGCCGGGGCTAAGAGAACAATTGGTTAAATTCTTTCAGCCACATAACGAGGCGTTGTTTGAGTTAATCGGGCAAAGGTTTGACTGGGATTAAAGCGCCTCCAAAACGGATTGATAAATCTGCGATGTCACAGGCATTTCTTTGTAACTTTCGAAAAGAAATTCAGCTCTATGTTTTTTTGTGTGGGTAACTTTTTATGAATTTCATATATTGATGCGACGAACCAGTCGAAATATTTATTGATAATGGAATTCTTCCGAAACAATTTAAGAAAATTGTGAGCATAGCTCGGGCCAAGCAACCCGAAACACGAGGTCAAATTGATTAAATCTTTATTCCAGCAAACATCCTGGTATTTTGTTGCCCATCTGTTTTCCACAGGCATTGCATTTTTCTCCTTCCCACTGTGGACAAGGTATTTTAGTGTTAAAGAATATGGTATGCTAAGTTTCATTGGCGTGACAATGGCGTTTGTTGGGCCGTTTACGAAACTGGGGTTGCACCGCTCATCTGTTCGTTTTTATTCGCAGTTTGATGATACAAACAGCGGAAAACCTCTTTCAGTTTTTTATACGACGCTTTTTTTGGGTGCAATGGGTATTTGTATTCTGATTGCGGTACTCTTTTGGGGCATTATTGCGTTCCTTGGCCCAGAGCGCGTCGGCGGTGAAGAAATGTATGAACTGTTTTGGCTTACAAGTCTCCTGATTGCACTGGGAGGTGGCCCGGGCATGTTTATTTCTTTTCTGAGAGTCGAGGAAAAGGCAAAACTATTTACAAGTATTCAAGCTGTCTCTTTAACGATTAAGTTGGCCTTAAGCATCGTTCTCGTTATGGTGCTTTTGGTTGGCGTTAAGGCGCTTTACCTTGCTGCAATTTACTTGCAATGTGTTACAGTAACCCTTGCCATTATTGTATTGTGGCGCCAGAAGAAATTGATTTTGGCATCCTTTTCCTCAGTGTTTTTGTTTGAAGCCTTGCGTTTTGGCTTGCCGCTAGTTCCTGCCGAACTTGCAAATGAGATATCCGGTATGGGCGATAGGTTTCTAATTCAGTATTTCATGGGCATGGAGGCTGTAGGCATATACTCTGTTGGCTATAGCATGACATCACATCTCAAGTCATTTCTGACGGTTATGATGTTTGCTCTTACACCAATGTATGTTAAAATTTGGGAAGAGCATGGACGGATAAAGACCCAGGAATTTCTTAGCTCGGTTTTGGACTACTATTTGATGCTTGGTATTCCGGCAATTGTGATTTTTGCCTACTTTGGCGGCGATATTGTCGTACTTTTTGCCTCAGAAAAGTATGCGGCAGCACGTGAGATTATACCGTATCTTACAGTGCCGCTTTTGTTGCATGGCCCAATCTCGATCTATACCGCAGGCCTTTTTGTCAATAAAAAAACAACAACTGTTTTATACTGCACATTGAGTGCGGGTCTCTTGAATTTGGCCTTAAACGTCGTTTTCATTCCCCCAATGGGCCTTGTCGGTGCAGCGATTGCTACCTTTATTTCCTATGTGGTCTTGATTGCATCGGTTAATTTTTTCTCGTCCAGGTACTTGACCATTCGCATCGATTTTCTCGCTCTCTTTAAATATATTGCTGCATCTGTGGCAGCGGTTTTGCTTTGCCGGCTTATACATATTGAGTTCTTTGGTGTTGTTATTATGAAGGTCTTAATTGGTGTTTTGAATTATAGCGTACTTCTGATAATTATTGACCGTAAAATTCGGCAGAAAGCCAGAGTCGTGTTTGAGTTCAGCTTGCTACGATTACGGAAGTAAAGTGGTTCGGGATGTAGAGTGAGTCGTCGCGCCTCCCTGTAA
>JAJDAG010000089.1 GCA_029262005.1 Candidatus Zhuqueibacterota bacterium
AGGATAGATTCTGGTTAGACTATAAGTGATGGTATTTTCTGAAAAAAGTGTAGTATAGTCATTTTCATTCACAGAAGCCTGCATCTTCTCCAACTCATCCGCATATTGCGTGGGAATCCAGCAAGACAGATAAGCCTGACCATTGCTGTTGGTGGTGCCGTATTCCCAGCAGTCATAATAATCCGGGTCGAACGGATCCCCATACTGCGTGGTGACCCAGAGTTTAACATTGATACCGGCCAGAGGCGCACCGTTGTGGTCGTAAACAAAGAACTCGGCATGGTAGCCGTAAGTGACGACGGGTGGCCCGGTCAAACCACCGTGTGCCACGTGCTTTTAGGCCGTGGCGTTCAATGCATCAGTCAAATGACCGGGTTTGTCATAGTGTTTCAACTTTTTTCGAGGGTTGTGGTATTTTCTGACACGATACTTGTTTGAATGCCTGCGTTAGGCACGGCCTAAAGGCACGTGGCACCCACTTAATGTTATTGTGTGTGTCATGGGCACCCGGCGGGCGAGCGCATTAAAGGCACTGGCTAAAGCCAAGTGCCACCCAACTCTTAAATTCTCCTGTCCAGGGCACCCGGCGCCAACTACTACACCCAAGTGCGTGAATAAGAATTACGATTAGAATTGTAGCCTTAGAAATTTTCATAAAATTGACAATCACCTCAATGATTCACCAACACTCCCTATACCAATCACAATATAGAAGAAAAGGGCAAGTGATATTGCGACGGCTGTTAGCGACACAATAGTTTTTTTTTGGTCGTACCGCTCTACTTTAATGGACACAATATCATCAAGAGCAATTTTTATCTCTTCGTAAGGGCCCGGTCGAGTATCATAACGCGGTGTCAGCCCGCATAGATGCTCCTCATCGAAGCGAGGTTTTTTGACCTTTATCTCTTTGCCGGAAATCAACTTAACATAGAGTAATCGCTCTTGTTGTAATTTTTCCGGCTCCATCGGAGCCAGGATTCTGTGTGAACAAGCAAAAGTGGAAACATTAAAACAAACCAAAAGGAAAAATATCGATCGGTGACGGCAATACCACATCAATATGCTTCCAATCTTAGATAGTTTTTCTGCTTATCTTTCTTTGGTTCTTTTTTTCCTAAAAAATAGCCGAGTGTCACACCACTTATCAACCCAACACCCGCTCCAATGAGAGTACCTTTCGTAAATATTTCTGGCGGTTCTCCCGGCATATGGGGTGAATGATTTATGGAGTGCCCGATCCAAGCACCAGCGAATACGCCTACAAAACCAAAAACAACCATAGGCACAGGATTTAGCTTTGTTTCTTTTTCAGAAATAGTCTGGGGAGCTGGCATCATCATGGCGAGAGGCCGCGGTCTCCTGGTGTTAGTCGCCACACAATCTTTATCCTTACCAATTATTCTTGGAAGCAAATATTGCAAGAAATCAATATCTTTATGCATTGAGCCTTTTCGCTGTGCAGTGACTTGCGCCTCTGTCACCTGATTTGCGCCAAGTATTATGGCGCATGTAATTAAGAATATGTAGGTTGTTTTCATTCTAATACCCATTGCCGTGGATTATAATGAAATAATTTATTTCGCGATATTAAAAACTAATGCAAATCCCTTTTTATCATACCTGCCGTAAAAGTCTGCCAGAAATCCTAAAATAAACAGTGTCCCACTTTTTCGGCGATAACTGAAATTGGCGCCAAGAGCAGTTTTGTATGATTTCGAATTAGGGAGTACTTGCTTATTATATTTTTTATTTTCACCATGGTAGCCTATAATAAAAAAGGATATCCTTGTATTTTGAGATGTATTCATGGAAGGCTCGAGCTTAAAGTGTATTTCATTTCCAGCTTGATTATATAGATTACCGAAATCTACTATCGAATGATTCATGCGTCTGCGAAAGCGATAACTTGCTGAATAGTCCAGTTTCACGAAACCTATGTTGTTTGAGAAAGATAAACCAATATCAAATTTATCGTCTTCAATCCAAACTGCACTGCCAATTTTACCAAACTCATAGCCAACGCGTAGCCAAAGAGGGAGTTGTGATGGAAGTTTCAAATTCACCCATAGCCATGGTGTGCCCCACGAACTGCCAAAAGAGTCGCGAGCCATGACCAAACTTCCTTTGAATGCTGTATTGATTGTTAAATTTTCTCTGCTGTAAAATCGATAGGTAAAGTAGGCATACCACTCGGAGTAACTAATACCTTCTGCATTGGCTTCGCCATTGGCGTTAAATTCATTTAATCCCTTAAAAATATAGCTGGTTACTTTCGCTTTTTCAAATGGATGAATTGTATCATTGCCTTGATCACTATAAGTTAAAAAATCGAATGTAAAGGCTTGGGCGGATATTGATGACGGTAAAATAATTGAATACAAAAGTAAGATTAGCAAATATTGGGTTTTTATCATTCCCGTACCTTTTTCTTAAATTTAAAATCCCGATTCGGCGAAGTCAATTTTCGTCTCATCATCGCCGAATCAGGTTATTGATCGTTATCCAGTGAAGGGGAGAAACTTTTGTTATTAGTAACCCTTCTCCTCCCACTCAACATTCTGGACAGGCCCAGCCGGTGCAAAATTACCTACATTATCAGGGACACCAAACCATTTTTCGGCAATATAAGTACCTACACCAAATGTCCACCCAGCTATTATTCCTCGGGCTGCTGTGAAGACTGTGTAGCCGGCGCTTGGTTCGGATAAAACATATCCCCAAAATGCGTTAAAGACCATCCAATTCAAATTATTGCCATTTGAATCAATGTAAGGCACGGTATTGTTCTGACCATTGTTTACATAGCCAAAGTCTGGGAGAATTATGATATTTGAATAATTATCAAAATCGATAATAAGACCTTGGCCATCAACAAACTCATCATCACCCAATGAATTGATATTATTATGTGTACCAGGGTTCGGATAGGAGCCATGAGTGCCATGGCCGCTCATTCCAAAAGAATCAACGTATCCTCCTACATATACCTTCGGATGTGTTTGGTTCACGAGCGTGATCTGCGTTGGGTCTTTCACCGATTTTTCATGATGGAAATAATAGACAACTTTTTGAATTTGTGCTTGGCTCGGAGACTGGCCATTCACAATTACATTAATATGCTCCCAATCACCTTCATGACGATTTGCGGATGCATTAAATGGGTAGTAAAACCAATACTGAATAACTACATCATTTTGCTCGACCTGGGTTTCTAACCCAGGCCGGTCAATAATAATCGGGCTTCTGCCCCAACAAATCTGTTTGATAACATTATTTTTTTTGCATTGTCGGTTATCAGTTGGGGCAGAAGCCCTTTCTAATCGCGCCCCGGGAAGAATCCCAGGGCGAGCAACAGCCCCACATACTTCAAACCTTATTCCCTTATTTTGTTATAATGTCAAATGCGTCATACGGGTATTCATATTAAATAAGGTAATAAGGTTTTGACGTCAGGTTGCGATTCATGCTATTAAGCTGTAAAAGATTAAAATAAGGTTTTTAATAGCCTTGCTTTTAAATTTAGATCGCCCTGGGGTTTCATTAAACCAGGTTTTTTGCATGCATCAATTCCGAAGAAGTGTCTCCTTGAATATTTATACATCATATTCTTCATCGTTTAACCATGGCCGGGCGCTGCTAAGCCCTTTCTCATTGCACCCTGGGAGGAATCCCCAGGGCGAGCAGGAAATTTGGGGTAAACTCTTTGGCGACAAAGGATATATTTCCAAAAATCTCTTTGAGATGCTCTTTGTTGATGGCATTCATCTGATCACTAAAATCAGAAATAATATGAAAAATTCGCTCATGGATATAAATGACAAAATATTGTTGCGTAAACGAGCACTCATCGAAACCATTAATGATGAACTAAAAAATATCTGCCAAATCGAACATTCAAGGCATCGGTCACAGGCTAATTTTCTTTGCAACACCATCGCTGGATTGGTAGCATACTCATTTCTGCCTAAAAAACCAGCTATTAAATGTCAATTTGTCAACTCAAAGCAATTAGCTTTCTGTTAAGCGCTTACGTCGAACTCACGTTAGTTAAACCCGCTTCCCCAGCTCGAAGCAAAGGCTTGAAATAATCCCAATGTAGTTACGATGATTGCAACCACTAATAAAGTCTTGGGCGGAGAAAATCTTTCGACTCTTATGGAGTCAATCTCATTGAGAGGAACCTTTATTTCTTTGTATGGGCCGGGGCGACTATCATATAAAGGAATTTTACCTAATAAAAAAGTCTTAGTAAACTTCGGTTCCCTTACATTTATTTCCTTTCCAGAGACTAATTTAACATGGAGTAATCGCTCTTTTTGTAGTGATTCAGGATTCATCGGAGCAAGGATTCTTTTTGAACAAGCAAACAAGAAAAAATAAAAACAGACCAATAGAAAGAATGCAAAGTATCGAGAGTGTGTTCTATAGATTATCATCTTATCAACCTATACGTTGTTTTTATGGTCGAGCAGAATAGTAACTAAATGAATTATTGTCCTCTAGTGTATTCCAACCCGAATTATAAGGTGGGCCTGGGGGGCCGTCATTTCCTATATCACCACCCGTTGTTGGCCAAATATACAGGAACGGCTGGAGCCATTCACCGGGGCTATCAGCCTCCCACAGGCCCCAGGGTATTGCAGCTTTGAACCATCTCATGTGTAAATCATTGCTATAGTCTATGTCATCAATTTCAGGCAATATGACAATCCCCCTTTTGTCGTTTGGATCGCCGTCGATGAACTCACTATAATTGATATATGGGCCGTTTCCCCATACATATTCGTCAAACCCTAAAGGCCCTACATTGCTCCAAGTTCCCGGTTCTGGATAGCTGCCTCCAGATGTTTCTCCTGGGACACAAGTTGCAGGCAAGTCAATACCCGCGCACGATCCCCCAACATATATTACCGGGTGTGTATTATTGTCAAGTTCCATATCACTAGGAATTCGCAGTTGTACCAAATGATGGAAATAAAAATTGACTTTAACTATCTCTGCATCCGCGGGATCTTGAGAGTCTACAACCACATTAATGTGTTCCCAATCCCCTTCATGATTATTGTACCCATCATTATAAGGATAGAAAATCCAGTATTGAATAACGTAGCGAGAACCATAAACGAATAAATGAGCATAAATTGTATGACTGAAATAGTTGTTGTTGCGCTCAGTTTGATAAAGTGCCGACCAACCAGAGGGGTCTGGGTTTCCAGAAAAACCAAAATGAAAGCGTAGATAATAATTCCCGTAAGCCGCTCCAGGTGGTTGACCTTCATAATTGTAGGCATTCCATGTTAATGTTTCCCATGAAGAGCTTGGATTGTTAATCCAAGGATGCCAATTTGAAACTGGAGGAACGAAAAGCCCTTCGTCGTCAACAGAAAAATCATCAACTTTTTGGCTGTTTGTATTAATGGCCGCAAACCACAACCCACTGGTTACATCCGCGTTGATATATTCAACAGGCTCCGGTGCAATCCAATCAGTTGGTGAATGTAGTTTAAGGCTCGGACAAAATTTTTCTGCTAAAGGCAATTCCCACGGGTCATAAATCAAGTTATGATCCGTGTCATACATTAAGTCATATCTTGGATAAATCCTTGTCTGTGCATAAGAAACCGTGTTTTCTGAGTATAAAATGGTATAATCAGAGTTGAGCATACTGGCCTGCATCTTCTCCAGTTCATCCGCATACTGCGTGGGAATCCAGCAAGATAGATAAGCCTGGCCGTTGCTGTTGGTGGTGCCGTATTCCCAGCAGTCGTAAAAATCCGGGTCGAACGGATCCCCATACTGCGTGGTGACCCAGAGTTTAACATTGATACCGGCCAAAGGCGCACCGTTGTGGTCGTAAACAAAGAACTCGGCATGGTAGCCGTAGGTACCGCCACCGCCGGCAGCAAATAGTGAAGGGGCCGAAATTAGAAATAAAATCAGACTGAATACCCATAAAATCCGTTTCATTTTTAACTCCTTATCATTTAAGTATTTTTTTTAAGTTTTCAAACATTTTAGTAAAGCACAGTAAAAAATCGTTTTGGTTTGGAATTGATTATTTCAATAGTAAAAGTTTACGCCGGGCCTTAAAATCCCCAGCCTGAATCTGATAAACATAAAGCCCGCTGGAAAGAAGTTGCCCCTGGTCGTTACGGCCATTCCATACGACTTTATGACTGCCGGTGCTGTACGCCCGATCAACAAGGTTGCGCACCAACTGACCAACTGTGTTGTAAATGTGCAGCTTAACCTCCGCAGCCTGCGGAAGATCAAATTGAATTTGTGTTTCCGGATTAAAGGGATTGGGAAAGTTCTGATAAAGTTGAAAGGTCTCCGGTAATTTAGTCATCGCAGCCATTCCGACCCTTCCCTCAGAAGACAGCTTCTTTATGGTGATACCGCCCAATTCTTCGGTGAAGAATTCCTGCGCATCGTTCAAGTTGTCTGCAAAATCACTGAGCTGGGGTGATTGCGCGATGGTTACTGGTAAATGCACTGTTTCTCCCGGCTGCAAATTGATGGGGCCGTAACTTAAGAGAAAACGAAAATCGCTCGCCTGTTCCGGGTCAGTTCCATTCACATTTCCTTGCAAATATGAATACATGTCGGCCTCATTTTGCGGGTCGTCTTCAGCCGTCCACCAGGAAACTATTGGTTTGGCCACGCCTAAAATCATCGCACCTAAAAGCGGATTCTCTGTTCCTGTGATACTGCTGTCAAAAATAAACGGCGCTTTACCTTTGAGTGCAAATCCCACTTTGTCGTTTGCAGGTGAATTGCGGTTGTCTTTGTCCGGTGCATCCACATCTGACCATAAACCGACGTAAACGCCCTTAAGCGCCGGGAAAGCTGAATCCAGCGTAATTGCATAATCCACCAAAGCAAATCCTGTGTTTTTAAAGCCATATATAGTTTGCGCTACCTGCAACCCTAACGGGATATGGCCGGTAAACGCGGTTAAATCGGAAAATGAGGTGGTGGCAATTTCCTCAACCTGAGAAAAGCCGGTGTTGGTTGTGGCAGCAAAGGACTTCACCTCAGCCGTCCACTCTGAACGAGATACAACAGAATTGCCCGCACCGGCAGACACAAGCGATTTTCCTTTTGAGTTAACTGCACCAACCCAAAGAGCGAATTCCGCATAGTAGTTCACATAATTGGTAAACGCAGTATCTTTATTGGCGTGGCGTGCAGTGCCAAAAACACCAAATGCACGATTAGGCAGCTCCAAG
This sequence comes from Candidatus Zhuqueibacterota bacterium, assembly GCA_029262005.1. GTDB lineage: Bacteria > Zhuqueibacterota > Zhuqueibacteria > Oceanimicrobiales > Oceanimicrobiaceae > JAJDAG01. The sequence goes on from JAJDAG010000089.1 coordinate 7,236, forward strand.
CCACCCACTTTCGCCTTACTGTCCGCCAACACTTCCTGCCCGATTACAAATATACAGGACAACATGAACAGGATTACCAACATCATTTGGGCCATCTGTTTCACATTCATGACTTACCTCCGATTTTGGGTTAGTTCTTTGCGTGGGGTGAAATATCTTTACAAAAGGCACCATACAAACAAACCAAATCACATTTTCTTAAGATTAAAAAAACAATTATATTGGTTTACAATATAATTTACCAAGACATATAACCTCGTTTCTCGGCACTTGTCAAGACGTTGCAGGAGACAAGCAGCAGAACCTGCATGCTTCAATTATTTATCCAGGCATAGTGATTTATCAATAAAGACAAGACTCTCCTCTGCTACTATAAAGAGAGACACTCCAATTCCGCAAAACCTCTCAACAAAAGAGTCACTTTTTGTTGATTCTCAAATGTTTCTTTCAGCGATAAGATTTTATGGAACACAATCCGGGCACACTGCATTATGAGGGGGGGGGACGTTTATTATAACTCTTATCATTAAGAGTTTTGTTCAGAGCAAGGCGAGAAAAACTGACCACGCCGGCAATCCGTCAGGGTTAGTATTCTCCCTATCTCCGTTTTCTCCGCTTCACTTTTTCATCCGTGTTTCATCTGTGCAAATCCGTGGCTTTCCCTTTTTCTCTTGTTTACTTTACCGACATTAAGCAGGATAAAAACGGAAATATTAAACCTCCGAGGCATCCATCAGCACATTTGCTGAAAGGTTGGTACCGCTTCAGACAAAATGGATGTTACTTTTCACAAGCAAGGAGACTTTACATGGCTACTGAAAACACCATTTCCATCACGATTTTGGACGAGCAGAAAACCCAGGTGCTGGCGGCTCTCGACACGTTGAACACCATCCTCGGGCCATTTCTGGTGGCGCTCACGCCGGATGACCGCATGGAGTTGCCAAAAATGAGCGACCGTTCCAGACCGTTTGTCGGCAAGGCGCTCGACTATGCCCAGGACCAGCCCGACCTGGCTCCGGCCTATCTGAATGTTCCTGAGTTGAAGAAAGATGTGGAAGCTGTTGAAGTGCTCACTGAATTCAACCGCACTCTGAGCCGGCTCAACGACAATGTTGAAGACACCATTATGCTGGCCGGCAGCGAGGCTTATTCGGCGGCGCTGACTTTTTATAACAGCGTGAAACAGGCGACTAAAATGAACGTGCCCGGTGCCAAAACCATTTACGATGATCTTAAACAACGCTTTAACCGCGGTTGATTTCCAATCTCTCCACTTCCTCCGAATCCGACTTTCACCTCGATCGATTCCTGACGCGCTTCTGATTTCGAACTCTCTTTAACACACTGATAACAATTGCAGGAGACCAGGCGCAGTCTTCTGCAAAGCTTATTCTCCGGGCCATATGGCCTTTTTTCTTCACACGCTTTCCTTGGCCGACCTTTCACCCCGGGCATTCGAACTTAAAGGTTCAACGTCGTACCTCAGAGGTCCAACCACCGGGCTCTGCCCCCCGAACGCCGAGCTTTGACCCTCGCCCGCCGAAGTCTGAGGTGGGGAGGGGTACCTACCTAGGTACCCTCTCTACCTTTATTTTAATTAGGTTTACAGCAAAAAATGGAAAAAACGTAAAGGAAAGTCTCCCGGCAATTTTGTACTCAATATTTAACTTGAATTAAACAGCCGATAAGACTATTTTTTAACATGGCTGGAGCAAAAACTAAACAACAATCCACTGGAGAATTTGCGCTTGTGCGGGCGGCTCAGGCCGGCGATGCCGAGGCGCTTAAAGAACTGGTTCAGCGTTACGAGGAGACCGTTTATAATTTTGCATTTAAGGTTTGCCGCAGTGAAGAAGCTGCTGAAGACACGCTGCAGGAGGCTTTCCTCAGCATTCTCACCGCACTTAAGTCATTCAACTACAAATCAAATTTTTCTACCTGGATTTACCGCATCGTCTCCAACTCCTGCTTGATGAAGTGGCGCAAAGAAAAGCCGGAACGATGGGAATCATTCGAGGAATTAGATCATCCGGAAGAGCGTATTCAGGATTCTTACACACGCTGGCCCGACTCACCTGCGGATAAAATGTTGCATCGTGAGTTGCAAACTGAAATGGACAAAGCGATACTGGCTTTGCCGCCGGTTTACCGGTTGGCCTTTGTTTTAAAAGATTTGGAGGGCTTGAAAATTCAGGAAGTTGCCAAGTCGCTGGACATTTCGGTGCCTGCTGCCAAAGCGCGAATCAGGCGGGCACGCCTTTTTCTGCGGGACAGACTGGAACCTTATGTCCAAAACTAAATGAAAGCAAAAGAACGCATCTTAAATATTTGCACCGAGCTTGGCGAAGACCTTGACTCGCCCGGTTGTAAACAATTGCGGGCGTATGTTGAGAGTTGCCCTGATTGTGCGGCCTTTGTTGATTCGGTTAAGAAAACCATCCTGCTTTATCAAAGCTACCCGCCAAAACAGTCGGCCAACCGCATGGAACGTCTGTTCAAACGATTAAATTTGAAGTAAGTCCCGCATTCTAAAAATCCGGCTCTGAAGATAAAACCAGTGATTGTTCCGTCACGTTTGTGCTCTTCACTTTTACCTAACCTGGCAAAGCCAGAACCAAAGAGTTTTCAGACAGGATTAACTGGATTATTTTTTTAGCCAGGCAATTCTCAAAATTCTGTTTATCCTGTAAATCCTGGCTAAGAAAATATTCTACCGAAAAATGGTAGAAAAATATTTGTCAGTTATTAACGGGATAAAGCCGGAAGCACATTTCCACCTTGACGTCAACGAATTATTTTTATTCTCGATACTTGTTCTCGCTTCAGATTCCTCACCCTGAGAAACGGGATTCGGAATGGCAACTTACATTGAGCCTTTGAAGAAGCAAAAGGCAAAGCGACGGTCTGCACATCTAGTGGTGTACGAAAACCGAGATTGTTAAAAACAGGGCTGATATCGCCATCAGTATGAGAAACAGCGGAAATACAAAACGCAACCACTTTTGGTACGGAATTTTAGCCAGACTCAGCATGGCCATTAAAACGCCGGAAGTGGGAACGATTGTGTTTGAGAAACCATCACCACAGGTAAAGGCAAGAACTGCTGTCTGCCGCGACAAACCCAATACGTCCGACAATGGCGCCATCAATGGCATGGTCACGGCCGCTTGCCCGGAACCAGAGGGAATAAAGAAATTCAAAGCAGATTGAAAAATGAGCATGCCTTGTGCAGAGAGCACCTGTGGAAATCCCCGTAGCACAGTTGCCGCTGAAAAAATCAGCGTGTCCATGACCTGGCCTTCATCCAGGACAACCTGAATTCCCCTGGCAAAGCCAACAACGAGCGCTGCCACAACCATTTCTTCCATTCCGTTTACAAACGCTTTTACAGCTTCAGATATTTTCAATTCGCTGAAAAAGGTGGCCACAATGCCCATTAACAGGAATCCACCGGCCATTTCATTTAACCACCAGTCGTAGGCCTGGACAGCATACAAAATGAAAGCAAAAATTGTGAATGAGCCGGCCATGATGGCTAAGTGCGAGCGAGTCAGTTTTGTTTTTTCATATTTTAAGTCACCGAGGTCAAAAGCGTCGCCTGCCATCAGTGATTTTGTCGGATCATTTTTTATTTTTTTACCATAGTGCAGCACATAAATTAAGGTAATCGCAAGAGTTGTAAATAAAAACACGGCGCGGAATTGCCACTCTGAATTCAAAGGCAGTTCCGCAATGCCCTGGGCAATATTTACGGTAAACGGGTTGGTTGTGGCGGCTGCAAAACCGACATCCGCTGCAAGCATAACCAGAGCCAGACCATAAATCCGGTCATAGCCAAGTTCTTTGGAGACAAGCATAAAAATCGGCACAAGCGGTATGAATTCTTCGCTCATGCCAAGGGTTGAACCGCCCACAGCTATTGCAGTCATAATAATCATAGTCAGCAGCGGGCCTGAGTCGCCAAATTTATCCAGTAATTTGTGCAGCATGGCGACGATCACGCCTGTCTTTTGCAAGATGCCAAAAACGCCACCAATAATAAATATGAAGAAAATAATGTCAGCGGCGCCTTCCATCCCGCGTGGAATGGCGCTCAGGAAGCCGACAAAACTCACCGGTGAGGCCTTGTCTTTTTTTTCTTCACCTATAATCATGCCCTGCACGGAAATGTGTTTGTCTTGTGCCTTGTATGTGCCGGGCAGAACAATGTTGCGTGTAAGACTGCCTACTTTGCGTTCTTCACGTTGGTATGAGCCGGATGGAATGACGTAAGTGAGGAGAGAGCAAAAAAGAATTACCCCGGTAAGTAATGTAAAAACATGCGGCATTTCGATTTTCATGAAAAAAGACTTTAGCACAAATTTTCTCCTGAAGTTAAATGCAAATCGTCAACATTGACTCTGAGTACAATGATTTTTATGATGCAATTTCTTGATAAAGGCTAAACGAAAATTCAGTTTTTTTGAGTCCCTTGACTGTAATTATGCGCATTGACTATCTCTGTTAAATGCTGCGAATGCAAAAGCGGGTCACGAGAAAGAGAGTTTTTCAAAGTAGTCGTGTTTAATTTAGACAGGACGCACCAACTCCGCGCCGCGACTGCTCAGGCCAAGTATCCGGGTTTGGGCGGATAAATTCTGAGCGCTTATGACTTGCTGCCAGCGATTTTTTAAGATTTTGCCATCCCCCAGTGTAAAGGCGATTATTGCTGAACCGGAACCGCTGACGCAAACACCGAGGGCGCCGCACTCATAAGCGGCTGTTTCGAACACATCGTACGCCGGAAGCATTTTTTTTCGATATGGTTGATGCAGTTTGTCCTGCACAGCTTCTTTGAGCGCTGAGTAGTCGCGGGTCAAAAACGCGTGGCTTAACAATGCGCTGCGCTGTACGTTGAATATAGCGTCTTTGTGTGAAACGGTTTCCGGCAGGACCAGCCGGGCCGCATCGGTGGAAACACGCTCTTCCGGAATAACAACCACCGTGCGTAAAGCCGGGTCGATTTCCACGCGTTTGGTCACGTGACCGGTGGCGTGCAAGCAGCTAATGGTAAGTCCGCCCAGCAGCGACGCGCTGACATTTTCCGGGTGTCCTTCCTGCTCAATGGCCAGCGCCAGCAGTGTGTCCGTTGCCAGGGGCTGTTTGAGAAAATGATTTGCAGCAAGTAATCCCCCGACGGTTGCCGCGCCACTGCTGCCCAGACCTCGCGCCAAAGGAATAGGATTTTCAATCGAAATATCCAGCGGGGGCATAACTTCCCGGGCACGCTCAAATACTTTGCGGGCCGATTTGTAAACCAGGTTCGATTCATCCAGTGCAATACCATTTTCACCTTCACCCGAATAGTCAATTCGTCGTTGGCTGTCTGCGGCCGGCTTTACAGTAACGGTCAAATAGAGTTGCAGGGCCAGGCCAATGGTGTCAAATGCCGAACCGAGATTGGAGGTTGAGGCAGGGATGCGTAATTTAATCATTCTTCCCCAAAGCGCGACTGCCGGGTTTCATGGCGGGTCCAAGTTTGTCTAATCTTGGATCATCTGGTTGATAGGCCTGAATTTTGAGGGAAACCAGCGAAAAATACGGCACAGCCAATTCTGCTTTGCCGGCGCTGCGATCCACCAGACAGCCAACGCCAACAGCTTCGCCGCCCAGTGCCTGCACCAGCGCGATGACTTCTTTTACCGAGCCGCCGGTCGTAATGACATCTTCCACCACCAGCACCCGTTGCCCGGGTTGGATTTCAAAGTTACGTCGCAAAGCCATGGTTCCTTGTTCGCGTTCTGCAAACAGGGCGGGTACTTTCAGCGCCCTGGCCGTTTCATGGGCCACAACGATGCCACCTACTGCCGGTGCGATGACTAATTCTATCCCGGCATTTTTGTAGTGCTCAGCGATTTGTGCGCACAATTTTTCAGCAATATCCGGGTGTTTGAGAACCTGTGCACATTGAAAATATTGCGTGCTGTGCAATCCGGAAGTAAGAATAAAATGCCCATTGAGCAGGGCGCCTGTTTCTTCAAACTTTTGTAAAATTTCCTTGTCGGTCATGTTTGTTACTTTGAATTTATTTTGAGCGCTCTTATTCGATTGATTTCCTGGTGAAGTGCTTCCGCTTCTGTCTTGGCAGTCTCGGCAAAGTCACTGTTACCGGACTTATAGATTATACTGCGGCTGGCATTGATTACAGCCAATCCACCGTTGCAGTCTGTGCCGTGTTTAACGGCTGCGGATAAGCTGCCCCCCTGCGCGCCAACCCCGGGAATTAAAAACGGCAAGCCGGGTGCGATGGAACGAACGGCGCCCAAATCCTGTTCGTGAGTAGCGCCAACAACCAATCCGCAGTTACCATTGGTGTTCCACTTTACCACTTCTTTTGCTACTTTTTTGTAAAGCGGTCGTTCATGAATTTGTAAATGCTGAAAGTGTTTCGCGCCTGGATTGGAAGTTAGCCCCAAAACGAAGGCACCTTTTTCAGGCCATTGCAAAAACGGTGCGACAGAATCCTGTCCCATGTAGGGGCTGACTGTGACAGCATCAAAGTTGAGGCGCTGCAAAATGGCTTCAGCATATTTTTGAGAAGAATTACCAATGTCTGCCCGTTTGGCGTCGGCGATGGTTAGCACATTGGGTGGCATATTGTCCATGAGTTTTTCCAGGGCGCGCCAGCCTTTGGCGCCTTCTGCCTCGAAGAAAGCAAAGTTGGGTTTAAACGCCAGTGCAACGTGTTTGGTACTCTCAATGATGGCTAAACAAAAAGTGTAAAGCGGATCAGACTCATTTTTCAGAGACTCTGGTATGCGCGCCAAATCCGGGTCCAAGCCGATACAAAGCAGACTGTTTTTTTTTGTTGAGAGGTTTTGTAGCCGATCTATGAAGTTCATTTGTTGGGCTCGTGGTAAAGGTGAAAAAGCGACCTGCTTACAGTATTTAAAGTAACAGAAACAGCCGACAGAATCAACAGGAAATTGGTTGGCGCAGGTATGTCATATAAAGCGTGCCGGTTTTTTTACGGCCTATTTCCGAGTCTTAAGTTGAGGCTGTTGTCACAACGTATTTTTGTGGAAAACCATTCCGGTTAATTCCAGGCCGGCAGGTTGCTGAGTTAGTGTTTTTCGACCATTTGCCCGCCGCTTTTTGAGTCGCTTGCTTCAATAATCCGTTTTAAGTTGTCGTAAGTTTCCTGACCGCGCTCAACCATTCTTGATTTGGAAAGTCGCAGCAATGACTTCCAGAGTAAATTTTTCCCTTCTACTTTTGTAATTGCTAAAATTTCGGTCATTTTTCTGTTGCCGCTAAACTTAACTTGAACTGTTGCTATCATGGGTTCGGCGTTAAGTTCAAAGGCAAATAACTCGTTGTCTCTGAATGCGGTAACGTATTCAGTCATTTCCATGACCTCACCTTCTTCTTCAAAAACCATTTTGTATGTACTGCCCACTTGATTTGGGCTGCCACTAAGTGTCTCAATACTCTTGAAGCCCGGAAGCCATTCCGCCATGCGCCCGGCGTCGCTAAACACCGCCCATGATTGCTCCAGTGGCGCATTGACAACAACATGGGATTGATACTCAAAAGATGGAAAGATGACACCGACAAGTAGAAAAAGTGCGATAATAGCAAGCAAGGAATAGCCGATACATTTGAGCGGTTTCATGTTTGTCCTCCTGTAGTTTAGAAGAAAATATTAAAAAGTTCAGGTGAAAAAGTGATTTTACGCCTTTATGACTTGAATTTTACCTTTGCCTGACTTTGAAATACACCCGATTCGTGCCGCCTGTGCAACGCCATTTTGCTGTAATTTCAGCACTGCGTCTACTGCTTCTTTCTCGGGCAAAGCGATAAGCAGGCCACCGGATGTTTGCGCGTCACAAAGCAATGTACGCATTGTATGCGAAACGTCACTTGCCCAGTCAACCATATCCGCTATGTAGTCCAGGTTGTTTAAAGTGCCGCCAGGAATAATTTTAGCTGCCACCAATTCTTTGGCTTGAGTTAATACAGGTACTTTTTCAGCGATAATTTCCGCCTCAACGCCACTGCCAATGGTCATCTCTTTTAGATGCCCGAGCAAGCCAAAACCAGTAATATCTGTGCAGGCGTGCACGGAAAAATCTGCCAGCACTTCTGCTGCCGCGCGGTTGAGTGTTGCCATAAGCGCGGTTGCCGTTACTGTGGTTTCAGGTTTCGCCAGACCTCGTTTAATCGCAGTTGAGATGATCCCCAAGCCGATTGGTTTTGTTAAAATGAGTGCGTCGCCGGGTTTAGCGCCGTTATTTGTCCATATTTTGTCAGGATGAACAATGCCGGTTACGGCAAGGCCGAACTTGGGCTCCGTATCTTCGATAGTATGCCCGCCGATAATGCTCAGGCCGGCCTCTTTTGCTTTGTCCTGGGCACCACGCAGGATGTCCCCGAGCACTTCCATCGGCAGCCTGTTCGAGGGAAAACCAACAATGTTGAGCGCAAACAAAGGTTTGCCGCCCATGGCATAAATGTCGCTCAGAGCGTTGGTTGCTGCTATTGCGCCAAATTGGTAAGGATCATCATGGATGGGAGTGAAGAAATCCACAGTTTGCACGATAGCTGTGTCCTGATTTATTTTGTAAACTGCGGCATCATCTGCAGTATTGAGGCCAACAAGCACGCGCGCGTCGTCGGGTACCGGCATATCAGCCAGAATGCGTTCGAGAGCCTGGGGGCGTAATTTACAGGCGCAACCCAGGCCATGGGTAAAGTGCGTGAGTTTTATTTCACCAACCTTGTTGCCGGCCGGAGCAAGTTCGTGTTCTGCATTGGGCTGAAGCCGGTTCACCGCAGCGGTGATTATAGAAACGGCTTTTTCAACGTCATTTTCTGTTAGAAATCTTCCTGTGGAAAGGCGAATGGTACCCATGGCGTATTCCACCGGCACCCCCATGGCCAGTAAAGTCGGGGAAATGTCGATAGAGTCTGAATGACATGCCGCACCGGCTGAAGCAGCCAGTCCATCAAGCTCATCGAGCAAAGTGTTTGCTTCAATACCAGGAAAGCTGATGCTGAGTGTGTTTGGCAATCTGTTCTTCGGGTGGCCATTTAATTTGACCCGGTGACATTTGGCTAAAATGCCCTGATAGAGCAAATCGCGCGTATGGCGCATGTGTGCGCTATTTTGCTTGAAGTCTTTTTGTGCGAGTTCGCAGGCCTTGCCCAGTCCAACAATTTCCAATACATTTTCGGTGCCGGCGCGCAAGTTTGATTCGTGATCGGCGCCGTGTATTTGTTTTTCCAGCGTGACACCCTGCCGAACATAGAGTGCGCCAACGCCTTTGGGTGCATAAATTTTGTGGCCTGCTACTGTCAGTAGATCTGCGCCAAGTTCATTGACCTGTACTGGGATTTTGCCGACACTTTGCGCAGCATCAGTGTGCAAAGGTATTCCATGTTTATGGGCGATCTCTGCAATTTCCGCAATGGGTTGAATGGTGCCGACTTCGTTGTTCGCGTGCATAAGCGAAACTAAAATAGTCTGTGGCGAGATGGCTTTTTCAAGTGCATTTACATTGATCACGCCGTTTTCATCTACCTGTAAATAAGTTACTTGAAAGCCGTTCTGTTCAAGGAATTTGCACACTTCGGTAACAGCCGGGTGTTCGATTTGCGAAGTGATGATGTGGGTGCCCTTGCTGCGATTTGCCAGCGCAAAACCTTTGATGGCATAATTGTTAGATTCACTGCCGCCACTTGTGAAAATAATTTCTTCCGGCTCACACCCGAGCAAGTCAGCGACCTGTTGCCTGGCCAACTCAACAGCCTGCCTGGTTTCAAATCCGTACCAGTGGCTGCTGCTGGGGTTGCCAAAATGTTGTTCGAGAAAGGGCCGCATGGCTTCGATGACCGGTGCGGCAAGTGGGGTTGTCGCGTTGTAGTCAAGGTAGATAGGGGGCTGCATGATGAGATCTCTATTTATTTTTCTTTTGATTGTTTAAGTAGTGGCTTGATAACGCGCCAGACGTTTTCAGCCAGAATTCGATGCCCGGCAGCAGTCGGATGAATTTGGTCCGCCTGGTTCAATTTGGGCACGCCGCCAACACCTTCGAGTAAAAATGGAATCAGCCGGGCCTGGTTCTTTTTGGCCAAGTCAGGGTAAATTTTTCTGAACTGATTGCTGTAATCCGGGCCAAGGTTTGGTGGCGCCTGCATACCGGCCAAAACAATCTTGGTCTTCGGATATTTTTTTATAGTTTTATCAATAATACCTTGCAGGCTCTTATGTGTTACTTTGAGATCGATGCCCCGCAGGGCGTCATTCCCTCCTAATTCCAACACCAGAATGTCTATTCGCTGCTGCAGTAACCAGTTTATTCGGCGCAGGCCACCGCTGCTGGTTTCACCGCTGAGGCCGGCGTTGACAACATAAAAGGGCCAACCAAGCGAGTCAATTTTTTGTTGAATAAGGGCCGGGAATGCCTGCTCAGGCTCAAGACCGTAGCCGGCGCTTAAGCTGTTTCCCAAAAAAAGAATCGTCTTTATGTTTTTGGGGATTTCCTGCGGCAGGCCTGCTACGGTTATTGGGCTTAATAGCAACAAGTAAATAATCAGAAATAAAGGGATATGTTTTAGAGTCATTTGATTTCTGCCGGTGTGGTTGTGGTAAGTTATTTTAGATATGTATCAAAATTACTTATCTTCCAGACATCTTGTATTTTAGTTGTTGAGAGTACAAATTTACGCTCAGATTTTTTACCGCCGGGATTCTCAATGGTGATATCATAATAAAGAATTGCTGCCTGGTCTGAGCGCTTTTGGACTCGCAGCAGTTCGTAGTTAAGGAATGGTTTGTGTTTTGCCAGATCCAAACTTGGTGTCATGCGGACGTTCTGTGTGAGTTTAATTTCCTCTTCCAGTTTATCAAGAGCCAGGCCCGTGCTGAGTTCCAGGGCGCCCCGCTGGTTTAATTCAATAAAATAGCGGAACAAGAATTGATCGGCGACCCCTTCAGGTGTGTTTTTGTAACCACACGCAGAAAGATGTACCAAACCTGAAAAAAATAAAATCAACAAAAATAATCGCAATGTGTTTGCCATGACCTGGCTTCCTTCCGCTTGTTAATTGTCCGAGAATGTTTTGAGAAATGAATGTGTTTGGCCAGTCTTGTCACCTGAGACAAGTCTAAAGGCAAATTCAGGGCACCATTAAACTGAATGATTGCTTGAACTGTTCTCCTTCTAAAATAGCAGGCAAAGACAACAATGCCAAATGAAAAATGATCTGGTTTGCATATTGGCGGTAATTTATATACATTGCCAGCGCTTTTCAGGCTGGCAAGAATACTCAAATGACCCCTAATATTGAAGGACAAGATTGTGCGTAACTTCAACGAACTGTCTCCGCCGCAACGTATTCTCCTTGGGCCCGGGCCAAGTACAGTGCATCCGCGTGTTTATCGCGCTCTGGCGACACCCATAATTGGGCATCTGGATCCGGAGTTTTTACAAATAATGGATGAGTTGCAGGAAATGTTGCGCTGGTTATTTGGCACAACAAACAGGCTTACCTTCGCGGTTTCAGGCACAGGGAGCGCTGGTATGGAAGCGGCATTTGTCAATATTGTTGAACCAGGTGATACGGTTATTGTTGGCGTCAACGGCGTTTTTGGTAATCGTATGTTGGATGTGGTTCGCCGGTGCGGTGCCACCGCTGTGCCGGTAGAAGCGCAATGGGGCCATCGTCTCGATATTCAAAAAATTGAGGATGCGCTCAAGCGGAACAAGCCGGTTAAGGCGGTGGCGCTCGTTCATGCAGAAACGTCGACTGGCGTGCTGCAGCCCATGACAGATGTCGGCGCTCTTTGTAAGAAATACGGCGCGTTGCTGGTCGCAGACACGGTAACTTCTTTGGCTGGTTTGCCTGTACTGGTAGATGAGTGGCAAATTGATGTCTGTTACAGTGGTACGCAAAAATGCCTGAGTTGTCCACCCGGGCTTGCGCCCATCACTTTTAGCGAGCAGGCGCTGGCAATCGCGCAATCGCGCAAAACAAAAATACAAAGCTGGTATCTGGATGTGACTATGATCGCAAACTATTGGTCAAACAGCTCCAGAGCTTACCACCACACGGCACCAATTTCGATGAATTATGCCCTGCGTGAAGCTTTGCGATTGGTGAGTGAGGAGGGCCTGAAAGAAAGATTTAGGCGCCACGCAAGAAACAGTGCAATTCTGATTGAAAATTTGCTTCAACTCGGCCTTGAGCCACTTGTGCATGAAGACGTGCGATTGCCGTGTCTAAATGCCATTCAAGTGCCGAGGCATGTCGATGAAGCCAAAATCCGGCGGCGCCTGCTACAAGAATACAATATTGAAATTGGTGGCGGGTTGGGCAACCTTGCTGGAAAGATTTGGCGTATTGGTTTAATGGGTGAATCGTCAAGCAAAGCAAATGTTGTCTACCTGGTTTCGGCATTACGGGAATTGCTTAATAGTTGATTGTTAGCCTGAATACTGCACAGCACCTTTGGCATTGAGGAGGAGTTTTGGTAATTTACAGCAGTTTGCCGACCGAGCAAGACTCTTTCCGAAGGACAACTCGGTGCATGAAGTTTGACTTTAAATTAGGAATTAATCAGACTAGTAACCATTTGTAGCCGCTTGATTTTTTCTGTAATTTTTTCAACCTTAATGTTGTTCATCGGACATGAGGTCGTGCATAACTCAGGCTAACAATAAATGAGTTTGTTCATGTTTGTCGGGCATTTCGGGCTGGGTTTCGCAGCAAAAAAGTCGCTGCAAAGGCATCCCTGGGGACGTTGTTTCGTACTGTTCGGTTTGTCGATCTTTTTTGAACATTTTATCGGCAGACCCGGACGCAATAAAACCTGAATTTTACTTAGAAAGAAGCCATCGGATACCCATGAAAAATGTGTTAAATGTGGTTTTACTTATTCTCCTTGTCAGTCTAATTCTCTTTTTGATCCCAAGAGAGCAAATGGATGAAGTTCATGAAATTGTTCTGCCAAGTCACCCCGGGTTACCAGGAAACGCAAGGCACGGTGAGATGATCGAGCACCAGTTCTATACATTGTCCTATAGCGAACAGCATGAACAAGCTTTCTGGACAATGTACCGGTTGACTGCTGAGAATTTGTCGATGCCAAAATATAAACGCACGGATAATTTTCGTGTTGACACTCTCGTTTCTACGGGCTCGGCAACAAAGCAAGACTACAAGGGTTCAGGCTTTGATCGGGGGCATCTGGTGCCTGCCGGGGATATGTCGTGGTCAGAGGTGGCGATGTCCGAATCGTTCTATATGAGTAATATGAGCACTCAGGCACCTGGTTTTAACCGTGGAATTTGGAAGCGGCTTGAGTCGCAGGTACGTGAATGGGCATCTGCCAACGAACTCGTGTATGTCGTAAGCGGTCCTGTTTTGAACGATGGTCTCGAAACTATTGGTGCGAACAAAGTGTCGATTCCACGATTTTTTTACAAAGTGATTATTGACTATGCAGAACCTGAAATTAAGAGTGCGGCATTTGTTTTTGAAAACAAGAAATCAGGCGAAGATTTGTTCAGTTTTGCCGTCTCAATTGACTCCGTAGAGCGTCTGACCGGATTGGATTTTTTCCCGGCACTGCCAGATGGATTCGAAAAAAGTCTTGAGGCGACAAGCCAAATCGAAGCCTGGCTGGTGGGAAATTCCGCTGAGAGTAAGGGAGGCAATTAATTAGTCAAAAAACCAAATCATGGCAGAACAATGCATGTTTGGGCGCATTTTGACTTCAGATTCTTAATTTGACAAAAAGTGAGTTACTAAAATTAGTCCTTGCTTTTTAAAACTGAATATTGTAATGTGTCTACGATAAGCAATTGTACCTGTTTTTTTCGCCTTTCTGTATTTTGGTGATAAATCTGTTTGAGACGACCGCAATAAAGAAAAAGAAACTCGTGGAGAATGGTGCAAGACAACTATTCGAAGCGATTTTTTTTTGCCCGGAACAGGCTGAGAACACAGAAGTACGCAACACATATTTATTAGATTAAGGATCAATGCAATGGAAACAGGAACAGTGAAGTGGTTCAACAGCGCCAAGGGTTATGGTTTCATCACCAGAGAAGAAGGCGATGACGTGTTTGTTCACTACAACGCAATTGAAGGCGATGGTTACAAAACGCTGGAAGAAGGCGACAAAGTGCAATTTGAGATCGGTGACGGACCAAAGGGCTTACAGGCAACCAAAGTTTCAAAAATATAATTTGGGAAAAATTTTTACAAACCCTGGTCAATTGTGGCCAGGGTTTTGTGTTTTATGGCTGGTCTTTCCACATTGAGATGTTCCACCAATTTACTTACGCCGCTAAGCTTTGTTATTTCCCCAGAAAAACAATGTACCAGAGTGGACCCAACTATTGTGTTTTAATGGTTGGATTTTTTTTATTGTGCAGTATTAATTATTAGGTTTTATTGATGTCAACAGATATTTCCACACAACCCAGTTTTCAGGATATAGGGCTTGCAAAACCAGTTCTAAAGGCTCTGGATACAGTTGGGTACGAAACACCTTCTCCCATTCAAGCACAGACAATTCCACTTATGCTGGCTGGTAAGGATGTACTTGGGCAAGCTCAAACCGGAACTGGAAAGACCGCTGCTTTTGCCCTGCCTTTATTGTCTCTTATTGATTTAAAAAATTTGCGCCCGCAAGTGCTTGTTTTGACACCTACGCGGGAGTTGGCTCTACAGGTTGCCGAAGCTTTCCAGCGCTATGCGAGCCACATGAAGGGGTTTCATGTCGCTCCAATTTATGGGGGACAGGACATTGGTGGACAACTGCGACAGTTAAAGCGAGGTGTGCATGTTGTGGTGGGTACGCCGGGAAGATTGATGGATCACATCAGGCGTGGAACTTTGAGGTTTGATACGTTGCGCTGTCTGGTGCTTGATGAAGCCGACGAGATGCTACGAATGGGCTTTATTGATGATGTTGAGTGGATTATGCAACAAACGCCCCCTGAGCGCCAGATTGCACTCTTCTCTGCTACGTTACCCACACCCATTCGTCGTATTGCGCAGCAACACATGAATGAGCCTGAAGAGGTCACTATTAAAGTGCGTACCACGACGGCTGATACCATTCATCAACGCTACTGGATGGTGAGTGGATTGCATAAATTGGATGCATTGACACGAATATTAGAGGCTGAGCCTTTCGATGGTATGCTCGTTTTTGTTCGCACACGTACAGCGACAGTTGACCTGGCCGACAAGCTGGAAGCTCGTGGTTTTTCCACAGCTCCTTTAAATGGTGATATCCCTCAAAGCCAACGAGAACGTACGGTGGAACGCCTGAAGTCGGGTAAAATAGATATTTTGGTTGCAACCGATGTTGCCGCTCGTGGGCTTGATGTAGATCGCATCAGTCATGTTATTAACTACGACATTCCTTATGACACTGAGGCCTACATTCACCGCGTTGGCCGAACCGGCAGAATGGGGCGTCCTGGAGAAGCGATACTGTTCGTGGCGCCACGTGAGAGACGAATGTTGAGTGCAATCGAAAGGGCGACGCGACAAAAAATCGAGATGATGGAACTGCCATCAACAGAAGCCATTAACGACAAACGCATTGCTCATTTTATGCAACGAATTACGGACACACTTGCAACAGAAGAATTGGGTTTCTTCTATCAGCTATTGGAAAAGTATCGGCAAGAACACAATGTGCCGGCATTAGAAATAGCCGCTGCATTGGCCAATCTTGTCCAGGGGGATGAGCCACTGTTGTTGACTCACAAACCGTTAAAAACAAGCTCCAAAAGCTATGATAGTCCGAGCCCTCGAAAGGAAAGGGATTCTTCCAGTCGCCGTAATGTGGTTTCTGAATCGGAAGAGGGAATGGAGCGCTACCGCATTGAGGTTGGTCATGTCCACGGAGTGAAGCCGGGCAACATTGTCGGCGCCATTGCCAACGAGGCTGGTTTGGATAGTCAGTATATCGGACGAATTGATATTCGCGACACTTATTCTACTGTTGATCTGCCTGAAGGCATGCCGCGAGACATCTTTCGCTTGCTTAGAAAAATTTGGATTTCGGGTCAAAAATTACAAATATCAAAAGTAGATGATTCGAAAAAACCCCGATTTGAACGAAAAAAGAGTAAGCCTCAAATAAAGCAGCTGGGCAAACGACACAAAACACATTTTGCCCGGTAGGCGGGAAGTTATTCAGGAGAAACCCGGCTTGCTTTTGTGCCGATTTCTCCTGAATGACATCACGAACACTCATTTAGCTTTTACCGAAAACAAACTGTCCTGCTATTTTTTCAGAGGATATGTGGCGGTAAAACGCGTACCTTCCTCTTCAGAGCTTGTAAACGTAATTCGACCATCCAGGTAACGCTCAGTCAACAATTTTACATTGTAAGTCCCCAGGCCTCTTTGCGTACTTTCACAGGAGTACAAAAATGTAAAGCCACAAACCCTTGACTTCAACGGCAATTATCTTTAATATACAACAGCATTCACTCCTGCTCCGCCGTGAAGAAAAATCAAGCTATAACATACACCCTTAGGCAGAGCCCGATGAAAATAGAGGCGCAACAACCAATGCCAAAATCATTAGTCTGTCTTTTCATTTCTTTACTTCTGCTCATGTCTTGTGCGGGTTCCAGGTTTAAGCTGCATCCGTGGGAGAAGCTACCGAAAGCAGAATACACAATTCCACCCTATTCGAAGCATTTGGCGAAATTCAAAATCGCACTTGATCCCGGCCATGGTGGCAACGCAGATATTCCCGGTTACAAGCGTGGCCCTACAGGAAAACGCGAAGCAGTGATGAACCTGAACGTCGCTTTCTTTTTGAAGCAGTTTCTTGAATCGGCCGGTGCAACGGTTTTTATGACGCGAGTGGATGAGCGTTTTGTTGCTTTGCAAGAGCGGGCAAGCATGGCTGCTGCCGCCGGTAGTGATTTCATGATTTCTTTGCACCATAACGCAAGCAACAATCCTGAAACCAATTACGCGGCGGTTTTTTATCATCTTACGCCGGACCATTCTCCGGTCAGCATGGATTTGGCGCGCAATATCTATTTTGGCCTGGTGGATGCCTTACATTTACCGCAAGTTTTAGAAGGTGGATTGTTGACGGATCGGTTATTTTATCCAGCTGGTTTTGGTGTACTGCGTCGCTCAACAATTCCTGCGATCCTGCTTGAGTCGTCTTTTTATTCAAATCCCTTCGAAGAAAAACGTTTGACCGACTTGAACTACAATCGCCGTGAAGCTTATGGTATTTTTCTCGGGCTGGCGCGTTGGGCCGCCGGCGGTGTTCCGAGTGCTCAAAAGCGCAAACCTGTCGGCATTTCAACGACAAAACAACCTCTTATCGAGTATGAATTGTTTGACGGTATTTCGCAGCGTGGTCGCCGTAGTTTACACGATAAATTGATTTTTACGGGATCGGTTGACGCCAGAATTGATGGTGCTCGAGTGCCCGTGACTTTATCGGGAAATGATGGAATTCTGTCGTTTGCGCCGGACAGCATTCTTGGTAATGGCGCACACACGGTGCAGGTCGATTTTGAGAATCTGTTCAAAAACCACAATTTGCCTCGAACGGATACTTTTATTGTGGCTGCGCCCGCCGATTCTATTAATTTTTTGTACACCATGCAGTATTTGCCGGCCGACACGTTTGCAGTTATGCCCATTCTTTTGAAATTTTTTGACAGCGATGGCACGCCGATATGGGATAGCACTCGTGTGTCTATTCGCGCAGACAAGGGTGCAATAATGCCGGAGACACCGCAACTGCGAGATGGCAGGGTCAGGGTATATTACCGGGCCCACAAAGAAATCGGCCTTGTACAACTCATTGCATCCACACCCGCTTTTTCTGATACTCTATTGCTGTCACTCACGCCGCGTGGTCGGACATGGATTGTCAGTGGTACTGTTTTGGACGGCGCTACAGACGCTCCCGTGGAAACAGCCACAGTCCGGTTGAACGACTCCACCTGGACAGTAACAGATAAAAACGGGTTTTATTCTTTTTTTAGTCCACCAACTGGATTTGACACGCTGAGCGTAGAGCGGGATGGTTACGCCCAGGCATGGCAATCGATACAAGTCGACAGCATGCGAAGTTTGCAAGCTCACTTTCGACTCAAACCGAACTTTGACGGTTTGCTGCACGGCGAGGTTGTCATTCTTGACGCAGCTCTTGGCGACTCAGCCACTGCTGATTTTTTTTCGGACTCTCTTTCCGTTGCAAGTGTAAATTTTGAAATGGTGCAACAGTTGGCTGCCATGTTGCGCTGGGCCGGTGCAAAACCGGTACTGGTACGCGAGCGGAACGAATGGCTGTCTGCACCCAAACGCATCGATCTGGTGAATGCGGTACCAGAGGGTTGGTATTTGAAGTTTTCTTATGAGAATTGGGAGTCAGATTCCGTGTTTGTGCAAGCGACAATTTACCCTGCTAACAAGGTTGGGGAGAAAATCGCCAGCTCAATCGTGGGTACATTTGCTGCTGTTCCGAACGTTCAGGGAAGTATTTTGCAAAATACGGAGATTCCGGAAGTAACGTTAACAAACAAAACAGCACTTGAAGTGCGTATTCGGTGTAGGGAGCCCGAAATACTAAAGCGGGATTTATCTGCCCTGTTCAGAGGAATAGTGGAACATTATCTTGTGGAACACCAGGCCAGTGCAAAACAGGCAGAATGAATTATCGTCAGCGCAGATTAACTCCCTGCCGGAAATGGTAATATTTTCTGGTTAAGAATACGTTGGAGAATTTACTTCATCAACTTCCGTCCGCTTTCGAACATCACACTTAAATATTCCTGCAAGATTTCTCTGGGTTTTTCCGAATTAACCAGTTCCTGATACTTCAGCAAAGCGCCGTTCCAGCCTTCAGACTGCCAACTCACAGCTGCAGGCAATTTCGTTTTTTTGAGTTCCTCGGGCATTGGGTAGGCTGAAATGTAGAAATATGGCTCAGCGAGGCCTTCATCGCCGGTAGAAAAGCCAAAGCTCATTTGTGCATCTGCCATTTCTTCGTCACTCGGGTCAATATCAGGAATCAGGTTCCCGGAAAACCAGACAAATGCCATATCAAAATGGTGTGACCAAATGCATGTCGGGCTTGTTTCTTCGCGCATCCCGGATTTAAATTCTTCAAAAATCATGGCGATTTGGCCCAATGCCTGCCAAAAACGATTTGCAGCAACAGGGTCGTATTCGCGCTCTGTGTTGTCCTGAAATTCGCCCTGATCAATTTCGGGTTTGATGCCTAAAGTTGTCAGGATTTTCAGGAGGTTGTCGCAAAAGTGGTGGACGGATTGGCCGTTTAAAGCGCTTCGAATATGATCTCCTTTGCTCGTTGCAATGACCAATTCATGCTTCATTAAGTTCAGCTCAAGTGTGAAAGCAAAAGAGTCTGAAGTGCCGCCGGCAGTAATTGGTGGTGTGACCAGTCCTGTTACGCCGGGGCGCAGGCTGATGTGCCACCAGTGCTTGGTTCGCGGCGCCAGTGCCTCGCGAACGGCGCCCATGACTTTTGTGTAGGCATGAATTGTGTCACGGGTGCCGCGCCACTTATCCAGAGA
Source organism: Candidatus Zhuqueibacterota bacterium (assembly GCA_029262005.1). Classification (GTDB taxonomy): domain Bacteria; phylum Zhuqueibacterota; class Zhuqueibacteria; order Oceanimicrobiales; family Oceanimicrobiaceae; genus JAJDAG01. Next base: position 26,828 of record JAJDAG010000089.1, read on the forward strand.
GAGTTCGGGGAAATTTGTATCGGGCATGATATATATCCTTATGAATTTTGGTGTATAAAATACGCTTGCTGCATTGGTTGTGGCTTACTTCCCGGGCATGTACACCATCATCCGGCTGAAGTGATCCGGTCAGCCGGTTGCAGCCCTCGCTCCATTTTCTATAAATGGCGATTTGACTCGACCTGTTTACACAAAATAACGAATGAGAATTCACTCTTGAAGATTGAGTGCTTCCCTAATTCCCGCCACAGTTACATCAGAGTGTGAGGCATTAAAAATAGCTTTGCCACCACGCACAAGCAGAACTTGTGGCGATTGATGTTGAACCCCAAACGTGGTTGCGACCTGTTGCGAAATCGCCGGTTGTGCCAGCAAATCGAGATAATAGACTCGTAAAGAGTCCGGCTGAATGTTCCAGCGCCGCTCGAGTCTGCTCTTGGCGGCTATGCTGATGGGGCAGCGAGTGCTGTGCTTGAACACGGCAACCGGCTGCTTTTCTGACTCCGTAATAATTTTCTTGAGCTGACTTTCTGATTCAAGTGCATGCCACTCAAGTGTTGAACTTTTCTTTCTACCAAACATAATGTTTTTCCCGGTTGATTGTCTTTAGAACTGGATTATGGTACAAAACATTCCAACATTTTCCAAGTATATCGTCATTTATTTTTTTATTTGTTTTCGTTTGTGAATTGGCGCAAGTTTATGTTTGTTGCGCTTGATCCTTATTAATCTTATGAAGTGCCTTGTTCAGGGGAAAATATTCCGGTGTATATTTCGCCAACTGGGAGGGCGGAATTCGTTTGGCCGCTCAATTGTGAGTGGGATTTGTATTTACGGTTTGCAGATCGGGAGATTTTAGACGATGCTTCCTTTGCAGTAAAACGCAAAAACCCTGCTTCTTTTTTTCAAAAGAGCAGGGCCTTTGCGTAAAGAACCTAAAGCAGATGTCTGTTTTTTCGTTGGCGTTTTTTGGCCAGATTTTTTGCGATCTTGCGTTCTTCGCTCGGTTTCATATAAAAACTTTTTCGTTTTACATCTCGGTAAACACCGGCGCGTTGACATCGCTGTTTGAACCGCCTCAGAGCTCGGTCTATAGATTCGCCATCTCTCAGGGTGATAACAATCACCTTCATCCCCCCTTTCGCGGTTTTTTTTGTGCCATGAGTAAATTCCTAATATTAAAAATTATACCATGAAAATCGACCAAAGGTTTCCTTTCTTAAAAAGAAACATCAAATAAACACGACGATAGGCCTGGATTTAATTCCTGGTAAGTTGTGTTTTGTCAAAATATTCATAGTGTGACTTTGATTTTTGCAGTGTGTATTTTGGGATGTTTGCTTTGTCTAATGATACAGTTTGCTCTATTTTATTGGCTTAGTGAACTTGTCGGTGTTTATCTTTTCCCATGACGGATGGCACGCGCCCGCTCTTCATACATATTGCCTTCATTCTCTTGTCCCAATGACTTATACAATTTTGCAAGGGTTCGCAAGACGGTTATGACGCTACTGTGCTGAGTGCCAAATGCATTCTCACGAATTTCCAGTGCTCGTTTGTAGTAAGTGACCGCCTCGGAAAAGTTGCCACGCGTTTTGCACAAGCCTGCTATGTTAAACATAGAAGAAGCAACATTGGGGTGTGAAGGCCCGTGCGCTGTCTCAATGATTTTTAATGCTCGTCTATGGAGGCTCTCAGCCTGTGAGTATTTGCCTTGCGAATCGTAGAGCACAGCAAGGTTGTTTAGGGATGCCGCTAAATTAGGGTGGCTTGCACCTAAGTTTGTCTCGGTTATTTCGGCGGCGCGTTTATAAAGCGATTCGGCTTCCGTAAACCGTGCCTGTACTTTGTAAAGCGCTGCCAGGTTAGTAAGTGCACCTGCCACATCAGGGTGTTCGGCACCAAGAAGTTTCTCCGTAATTGCCAAAGCCTGTTTTAGAAGAGGTTCTGCCGCACTGAGGTTGCCATGGCTCTTATAGACTTCTGCCAGGCTGACATAAAGGGCCGATACCTGTAAGCTCTCTTTGCCAAACATGCGCTCTTTTACGGCGAGCGCTTGCTTGTAAAGTGGCTCTGCCTCAGCGTATTTGCCCTGCATTTTGAGCACGGAAGCGAGGTTGTTTTTGGCAACAGCGACTTCAGGGTGATCCGGGCCGAGGCTCGCCTGTATAATGCCCAGAGAACGTCGGTGCAGTGCTTCTGCTTGCTTGTGGTTGCCTTGCTTATCACTCAGAACTGCAAGATTGTTTAAAGCGGTGGCCACATCAGGGTGGTTTGGACCGAGTGCTTTTTCCCTTATTTCCAATGAACGCTTGTAAAGATTGTAAGCTTTTTGTGAGTTGCCTTTTGCATTTTGCAAGGCAGCAAGATTATTGAGTGAAATGGCGACTTCCGGATGTTCTTCTCCGAAAGCTTTTTCTCTGATTTCCAGTGCGCGTTTGTGCAGCGTTTCAGCTTTCGCTATATTGCCTTTTTCCCGGTGAAGTACTGCAAGATTGTTTAGTGATGATGCAATTTCCGGGTCATCGCTTTCCAGTATTTTTTCACGTATGGCCAGCGCTTTCGTGTGAAATGATTCAGCCTTGGTGTAATCGCCAAGGGCTTTGTATAATTCACCGATGTTGTTCAAAGAAACGGCGAGGTCAATATTTTCTTCTTTAAAGATGCTCTCAGCGCTAGTAACTATTTCGTCTACAAGCTTTTCCGCCTCTGTATACTCGCCTTGCTGAAATAGTTTGACCAGTTTACTATTGAGCTCGTTCCACCTAGTACGCATTCACTTAATCTAGTTTTGGTAAGGTTGTTCTTTAGCATAAATAGATAGTCATTATTTACATGCAAAGCAAGCAGATAACTGGAATATTTAAGATGTAAAACGACGTTACTTGACATTAATTGTTTTTTGTAAAGCACAAACACCACTTGAAACTGTTTTTGCTATTGAGTAAGTTGAGAGTGTTCTTATGTTGCAGGTTTAATCTTTTCGCCTGATTTATTCATGAACTTTGCCATAGAGACACAGAGCACACTGAGAATACATAACTTACAATAACTGCTCACGTTGAAGATAGTTTTTAAGAGCAAATGGCGATTTTCATTTTTCTTAAACTCTAGCCTTTGACAAAGTGCGGAGAATTTAACAATAGATATTTGTGTAGTATCGTTATTTTGAGGTGAATGTAATTTATGTCTGAAAATTTGGTTGTCATTGGAAATGGCATCGCTGGAATTACCACGGCAAGGCATGTTCGCAAAAGAAGCAACATGCAGATCACTGTGATTTCTGCAGAAACGGAATATTTTTTTTCAAGAACTGCGCTTATGTATGTCTTCATGGGGCATATGCGGTTTTCGGACACAAAGCCTTATGCAGATGATTTTTGGCAAAAAAATCGAATTGATCTTATATATGGAAAGGTTGAGCACATTGCCACGGAAAGTAAGACATTGCATCTGCTTGACGGTCGGACCATTCCCTACGACAAGTTAGTGATTGCCACTGGCTCGAAGTCCAATAAATTTGGCTGGCCTGGCCAGGAACTGCCCGGGGTGCAAGGATTGTACTCATGGCAGGATCTTGAGTTGATGGAGGATAACACCAGAGGTATTTCCAGAGCAGTTATTGTTGGCGGTGGTCTTATTGGTATCGAAGTGGCTGAAATGCTGCTGTCACGCAATATTCCGGTCACTTTTCTTGTTCGGGAAGAATTCTATTGGGACAATATTTTGCCCAAAGATGAGGCACGCATGATCGGGGAGCATGTGCGGCAACACGGGGTGGATTTGCGCTTGCAAACCAATTTGCGTGAAATCTTGCCGGATGAAAAAGGCCGGGCCCGGGCGGTTGTGACTGACTCTGATGAAGAAATCGCTTGTGAGTTTGTCGCACTGACGCCTGGCGTGCATCCCAATATTGAGTTAGCCAGGAATTCAAAGATTGAAACAGGCCACGGCGTGTTGGTGAATGACTTTCTGGAAACCAATATTGACGGTGTGTACGCGGTCGGTGATTGTGCGGAGATAGTGGTGCCTGGTGACGCAAGAAACCGCATAGAACAACTTTGGTACACTGGCAAGATGCAAGGTGTTGCACTTGCCAAAACTATTTGTGGAGAGCGAAGTAAGTATGAGCGTGGCATTTGGTACAATTCCGCAAAGCTTATGGATATTGAATATCAGACTTACGGCTTCGTAAGCAACTTGCCACGCGAAGGCGAGTCGTCTTTTTACTGGGAGCATTCGGGTGCACGGCACAGCATCCGAATCGTTTATGACAGTGAAACTGAAAAGGTTCTCGGGTTTAATTTTTTTGGTATTCGTATGCGGCAGGATGTTTGTCAAAACTGGATTCGTGATGGCAAATCACTCTCTTTTGTTATAGAGCATTTGCGCACGGCCAATTTTGATCCTGAATTTTTTAGAAGATATGAGTGGGAAATCCTGACTGCTTACAACGATCAATATGGCGATTCGCTGAGTCTCCTTGGTAAGGTCGGATTGTATGATAGATTAATTGGGCAGAAATAAGAATGGATACGCACGTACTTCATAAACCGCAGACAGGCATGCGAATTGCCGGTTTGAGCATTTTTTTTCTGGGTTTCCTCATTTTTACATCCAGTCTGTTTGTGGGACAATATCAAATTAGCAAAAAGACGCTCACCGCGCTTTCCCGGCAAGTGCCGACGGAGCGGCTAGTCAAACTTGCTCCTTTGCAGAACCGAAACTACACGTCAAAAGTCGCTCTGCTCGCAGATATCGAAAAATATATCAATGATGACGGGCAGGTGCAACCTTACCAACTCGGTGAATACAAGCTGGCAATTCTGAAAGAGGCCAACATCGGGCTGCTAAAGGAAAATCCAGGACTTTTCTTTTTGTGCAGTATTGTTCTAGCCGCGATAGGGGCGCTTGTTTTTATTCTTGCAGGGCTGAAAATGCCTGCCGGAATTCAACATAACCACATTTTTTTTAATTCTGCAATGAGCCGGGGCGTGTTGGGAATTAGTGCCGCTGTGTACTTGATTGGTTTTTACGTGCTGCTTTATTGGTACCCTGAATATATCGTGAATTTGCTGATTCTTTCCGATCCTGTCAGTGATTTCATCCGCAATATGCCTGCTGATCGCTGGTTTCTCTACGGAACGCTTTACACTTTTGCAGTAGCAGTCATGGGTGTGAGAATGTTTGTGAAATACCGCCACAACCGCTATCATCTCGTTCGAACCGGTTCCGTGATATTCTTTCAGTTGGGTTTTGCATTTCTTTTGCCCGCTATTATGGAGCGCTTGAATCAGCCGAGTATGGACTTGAAAAACGCCTGGCCGCTAAATTACTCCTTCTTTATGGATTGGAACCTGAACAGCCTGACAAGTAGTGGCGGCTTCGGTTTGTTCCTCCTGTTCTGGGGGATTGTTTTGGCACTCATTGTCGTGCCGGCAATGACTTATTTTTTTGGTAAACGCTGGTACTGTTCCTGGGTTTGTGGTTGTGGCGGATTGGCTGAAACCCTTGGCGATCCTTACCGGCAACTTTCCAATAAATCTCTTAGCGCCTGGAAGATTGAGCGCTGGACCATTCATTCTGTCCTGCTTTTTGCAGTGGTGATGACTGTGATGCAGATAGCAAATTTTCTTTCAGATGGCAACGTCTTTGCCAACTATACCTGGCGTGTGAATCAGGCTTATTCGTTTCTGATTGGTTCCGCATTCGCCGGTGTTGTCGGCACCGGATTTTATCCGTTAATGGGAAATCGTGTGTGGTGCCGTTTCGGTTGCCCTCTGGCGGCGATTCTCGGCCTGGTGCAAAAATTCAAGTCGCGATTTGTGATTGTAACGAATGGCGGGCAGTGTATCTCTTGTGGCAATTGTTCGACATACTGTGAAATGGGCATTGACGTTCGTTGGTATGCACAACGTGAACAAAATATAGTGCGCGCTGCTTGTGTTGGTTGCGGTGTCTGTGCTGCGGTGTGTCCGCGAGGCGTGTTGCGGCTGGAAAACAGCGATCCGGCAATGCGGTTGAATATTGTGCCGGATGATGAATGTGGCCTCTGAGTAAATACGCCGGCAGCCCGGTTCAATAGGACTATCGACCTTACCTGGGATTTGCCCCATTCGCCACTTTCCTGTTGCGAATCATTACATTTATTTTACCTTAGTAGTATACTCAATTCTGAAATTATTATTTCAAAATAACTTCAAATGGAACCGTGTTTTCATCCTCGTGTAAAGGTTTGTTGCATTAGCAGCGTGGAAGAAGCCTGGCTTGCAATTCGTTGTGGTGCTTCGGCGCTGGGCCTCGTTTCTGAAATGCCAAGCGGTCCCGGTGTCATTTCGGAGGCCCGCATTGCTGAAATCGCAGCGATTGTGCCGCCTGGAATTACGACTTTCTTACTCACATGCAAGCAGGAACCGGAGGCGATAATTGCGCAACACCAACGCTGCGCCACAAACTGCATTCAGCTTGTTGATAAGGTTTTGCCCGGGAGTCATACCCGGATAAAGGCTGCCCTGCCTGGTATTTCTCTGGTTCAGGTTATTCACGTGAGCGGTGAGGAGTCCATCGAAGAGGCCGTTGAACTGGCCGAACATGTTGATGCAATTTTGTTAGACTCCGGGAATGCCAATCTTAAAGTAAAAGTGCTGGGCGGCACTGGTCGAACACATAATTGGGAATTTAGCCGTCGCATTCGTAAAAAAATAGACAAGCCGCTTTTTCTTGCCGGTGGCCTGACAGCGCAGAATGCACCTGGTGCTACCCTGCAAGTGGCCCCTTTCGGCCTGGATCTCTGTAGCGGCGTGCGCACAGAAGGGAAGTTGGACGCAACAAAGCTTCTTGCTTTTTTTACCTCTTTACAAAATTTGAAAGGGACTGCATGAAATTATCAAATCTTCCGGATTGGAAAAATTGCACGCTTCTTGTGTTTATTTCTGCATGCCTTTTTGTGGGGTGTGACACAACAGAGACACCAAGGGGAGCACAAAATTCGCTTTATATAAGCCCATCAGCGCATGACTTTTCACAGAACCCTGAATTGTTGCAGAGAATTTATGACTCACCACACGGATATTTTCGTTTTATAAATATTCTTTTTAGTAATGAGGTTTGTAACCGGTTTAGTGGCATGTTGCGAGGTACTCCCTCATTTAATTTGCACGGTGATGCACACATTGAGCAGTACGCCGTAACCGATCTTGGCAGAGGCCTTACGGATTTTGATGATTCATCCACGGGGCCGGCTGTAATTGATTTGATGCGCATTGGCGTTTCGCTGCATCTGGCCTGCCGTCAACAAAATTGGCGGGAAGAGGCTCAGTCTTTATTTGATAAATTTCTTGAAGGGTACCGGGCCGCACTTAAGGACCCTACACTGAGACCGCCTGAGCCGGTGCTGGCACAACGTGTGCGTACTAAGTTCAAAGTAGATCGTAAAAAATATTTCAAGTGGGTTAGCAGTATTATGCAAGCGTTGCCGGCAGGAGAAAAGGAAAAAGTGGTTGAAGCGATGGCGCCTTATTTTGCAGCAATGTACGCTGAGCACTCCGAGTTATCAAATAATTTTTTTGATGTGGTCGATGTTGGCTACCTTCGAATGGGCATTGGCAGTGCTTTGGATTTAAAATATCTGCTACGAATTCGTGGCAGTTCAGCAAATCCGGAAGATGACCTTGTGCTGGAGGTTAAGCAAGTGCGTAATTTAACTGGAATTGGTTGTATTACAACCGCGCAGGATGCAGACCCGTTCCGCGTGTTGTTGGGGCAGGCGCGCATCGCTTATGAACCGTATAATTATCTTGGCTATATTCGTCATGAAGGGGCAACCTTTTGGGTACATGCCTGGGTAGATAATTACAAAGAGCTTGAGATTGGGAAAACCACTCAATCCATCGAAGAAATGGCTGAGGTTGCGTATGACGTTGGTGTGCAACTCGGCCGTGGGCACACCAACCAAATTGCCGCGCCTCTGGATGTGCAACTGCGTCGAGAACAGCTTAGCTTGCTTGCAAGTACGGAAGCCCAGATAAAAAAAATGTGCCTGGAGTTGACGGATGAGGTTGTTGCAGCCTGGGAGTTGTTTTGTGATGAAGTGAGAAAAGACTGGGATTAGGCTGGTAAAATACACAATTACCATTGAGCCGTTGTGTCCCGGGGCCCAATGGCAATTGTTATTATCACCGTGTGAATCTAAAAATAGACATTTGCATGTACCCCGGCGCTGGTGCTTGCCGCCAAACCATTTGCACCACCAACATCAGTAATTGAAACATTCAATTGCGCTTCAACGCCAAAGCTGAACATTGCATTCAGAAAATATTCGCCGCCAAACCCTGCGCCAATCGTGGCATTGGTTGTGTTGCCGCCAACTTTTGGCATATTCAGAGTGGCACTCCCTTGTAGTGATAAATAGGGTGCAATCCTGCGCATGTCGAGATAAAAGCGCGGCGCTAACATCAGCGTTAAGTTCGTTGTTCCATTTTTAACATAGTTTAATCCCACTCCGGGCGCCAGAGTTAATTTGTTCCCAAGCCATAGGGGTATAAGAATAGTCCCTTGTCCGCCTTGAATTGAAGCTGTAAGACCATATTTTCTGGACATGGGTTTATCCTGCGCACTTAAATCGTCTGTGAAACCAAGGCCGATTGAAAATGCCAGAACGATTAGGTAAATTACTTTTGCAAGAGATAATCTCATTTTTTTCTCCTTCGTTGTGAGTAAAGAATTTGGTTCTCGGGTGATGCGAGAATTTTGAAAATATATTTGTGTGGAAAGCAGCCGTTGCCCGGCAAGAGGAATTTCAGAAGATTGGATTAAACAGACCATTATCTAAGCGCTTTGACTGATTTTGAAGTATGTTGCTATTCCCCCGTTTTGAATTGTCCGTTAATGCAATACCTACAATCATTTGTCTTCAAATATATCGTCAAACCACTGGTTTGCAGTTTTTTTTTAGTATTTTTTTGCAATTGCCTGTTTTGGATATTTTTGTCAGAGTTTTTTTAAGAGCCTGGAAAGTGCCGTGTGCAGTTCGATGATATTATAGGGTTTGCAGATTACATCACTGAAGCCGTATCGCATGAAGTCTGTCATAATCGGGGTGTCGCTGTAGCCGCTGGAAACAATGGCTTTCACATGCGGATCAATACTTTTAAGTTGCTTAATCGTTTCCTCACCGCCCATGCCACCGGGAATGGTTAGATCCATCACCACAACATCAAACGGATGTTGTGTGGCTAATGCTTGCTCATACGACACGATGGCATCGCGACCGTCGGCTACAGCAACCGCTTCCAGACCGGCGCGGTGAATGGCTTCAACGAGAAACTGTCTCATTATTTTTTCATCATCTACTATGAGTATTCTGCCTTGATGCAGTTCCAGTTTTTTTGCTGGATACACGTGTTCCTGCACAGTTATTGCTGAGGCTGGCAGGAAGATATCGACGCGGGTACCCTTGCCGGGAATCGAATCAACCGTAACTGCTCCGCCGTGATGTTTTATTATTGCGTGTGTAGTTGCCAGTCCCAGGCCGCAGCCGCTGAGTTTTGTTGTGAAATACGGTTCAAATATCTTTGGCATATCCTGAGCTGAAATCCCTGTTCCTTCATCTGTGAGCGTAAGCTGAACATATTTTCCTGCCGTCAATTGCAGTTCGTTTTCAGCCGTCACCTCGCAGTTGCACGCCTCGATTCCGATAATCCCACCGTTGGGCATGGATTGGTTGGCATTAATCAGGAGGTTGTTCAATACCTGGTTTATTTGCCCTTCGTCGACTTCAATTGAGTACAAATCGTCCTGCGTGAAAATGGTAGGGTGGATGTTTGACCCACTCAATGCAAACCCTATGGACTCCCTGATGAGGTTCGTTAGGTCAGTCGGACGTTTCTCCGGCTTTCCACCTTTGGCAAAAGTCGCTAACCGCCTTGTCAATTCTTTAGCCCGCAGCGTTGCGCGTTCCGCAATAGCTAGGTAGTTATCAGAGTTTTCATGTGCTGTTGCTGAAGCTGCCAGTTGGATGTTTCCTAAAATGGCTGTGAGGAGATTGTTAAAGTCGTGGGCAATGCCGCCGGCAATCTGCCCAAGAGAAACCAATCTACTGGTCTGAAGTATCTCCCGTTCATGCCGTACATTTTTAGTAATATCGCTCAAGACAACCATGGCTCCGATAATACACCCATCGTTGTCAGTTATGGGAGAGCCTTTTCTTTGTACAACTTTTTCGTCACCATTTTTGTCGATAAGGATGATATTTTTGATGTCTGCGCAAGTCTCACCTGATCTAATGATGTTTAGTGCTGGATTGGGAAGAACAGCGCCGGTGTTTTCGTCAATGAAAGGAAAAATTTCAAAGAACGGCTTGCCAATGGCCGCCTGCGAAGGCCAGCCTGAAATTTTTATCGCCGCGTCATTTAAGGAGATAATGCACCCATTTAGGTCGGTTGTAATGATACCTTCGCAAATACTTTTTAGAGTGATGTCCAGCTTTTCTTTTTCAACAGCCAGGGCAGCTTTTGTTTTTTTGCTGGCAACTGCATAGCGAATAGCATGCAGTAATGTGTTCGCGTGCAACTGATTTTTGTCTTGCAGGTTTGCTGTTTCACAGGGCGGTGTTTCAGGGTTGACCTCCTCATTCCCTTGTTCAGAGATTAACAGAACAGGTGCTTTGCATGCAAGAATATCAGCCTTTGAAAACAGTTCCTGCCCGGCAGGAGCGCCCGCGCCCTCATCAAGCAGACAAGCATCATATTCTCCGTTGTGAATGGCATTGAGCGCAGAATGGTAGCCTGATACCCAATTAATTTTCAGCGGGTGTGCATGCATCTCAGAAAGCACTTCTTTTGTATCGCTCTTACCGCTGTTCTCATCCTCAACTATAAGAATACGCAGTCCATTGGCTTCCATGCCAACCTCCATTGTTTTTAGCGCTGGTAGTATTTTGTTTTTGAGATCCTGGTGGACGTCTTCCTCTCTTTAGCCCGAAGATAATGTATGTTATTTGGATTTCAAAAGGGAAAGAAAGTATGTTAAATGAACTTATTGAGATCAGTCACACAGAGGTTCGACGGTGATAGATATATATTTTTTTTAAGAAACGCTGGTTGTTGCCCGGGTTGTCAAGTGAGGAAATACTTCTATAAGGTGGCACACTTCGGATTGAAAAACCGGATTTTGATGGACTATTTGTCGGAGCCGGCATTATAAACAGGCATGCCCGAATTAGCGTACAATTCGAGCACTTCACAAGCTTGTTTACGCAAGATATCTGTGATGATTTCCACTTTTGGCAGCCCAACTCTGTTGTGCAATTTTTCTTGCCAATCATCCGGTACAGGGCCTTCTTTAAAACCGACAATTTGTTCGATATCCCGAGCTTGTGCCGCGCAGACAAGTTTGGTAATGCCGCTCCACCAGATGACGCCGAAACACATGATACAAGGTTGGCCGCTGCTGTAGAGAGAAAACCGCTTGCCTTGTGCGCCGGCCAAATCATAGGTTTGCAAAGATTTTTGCGCCAGAGCAATGGCAACTGTTTCAGCATGCGCGATTGAGGTGTTTTGCGCCACAACCGTGTTTACTCCAAGGGAGACGAGTCCTCCGGTTCCTTCCTCAAAGACGGCGGCGCCAAATGGGCCACCGGTGCGCTGTTTAACATTCTCTCCGGCCAGATTGATGACAAATTGCATTTTCTCTTTTTGATCGAGAAACATGTGAGACTTCGTAGTTGCATATTTTTCGTTGGCCCAGAGTGGGAGTTCTACTGTAAACGAAAGTGGCATGTGGTAATATCCCGGTGTTTATGATTTCGTTAATTGTTTGCTGGTCAATATATTATGCCCAATTCATCCCGTAAATGTGAATCTGACAATTTGTTCTTTGACCAGTAGTCCGTTCTGAGTGTATGAGTTTTAACGGCCTTGGTTGTATATTTTTTGGCATTCTTTTCCCGGGCCGTTGAATACGTTTCCTCCCATGCCAGAATTTGATATGGAAACGTTGTTTCATACGTGACTTTTAGAGTTCTATTGAGGTCTTTGTAATGCAAAGTATAAACGGCAAGGGTATTTGCAGAGAGATTTTTATTCGTGATTGTTGCCAACGTTGCCTCTGCAAGTTCAACTTTGAGCGGCACATGACGAAAGCGGGTGAATTGAGATCCAGGAATAATTTCAATTTCTCCGGTTGGCAAAGACTCCGGGGCCAGGCGGATGCGAGTCCAGATTTCATCCTCGAGAAATGCACTGTCCAGTTTGAAAGCCTTATCGCCCTCTGCCTGGAAGTAGGAGCGGAGTTGCACATCAAATTCCTGGCCGCGATTATTAAGTTGCGTAAAAGTATGCCCACACCACTCTTGCGAAGACGAGGTTGTTTTTAATGTTGTGCGCCGGGTAAAATCTACAGGTGTAAATATTGAGGACATGACTGAATAGGGATAAATGCCTGTATAGAATTTGCGGGTAAAATTGAGTTTCAAGACAGGTACGGTCTGAGATTTATCACCGAATTCATATTTCACTTGCCTGTCAGCCCAGAAATCTTCTGTGACAAAGATCAAAACGGCATCGCCCTTGCGTGTTTCGCCATACCGTGTTTGCTCAAGTTCGTATCGTGTAATTTCGGCTTTTCCGCTATACCAATAATCGGAAAAGGTGGTTTTGTTTTCGGTTGGTTCACTGCTGCAGGCCTCGTTGGTGGTGCAAAGACCCATCAAGGCAAAAGATAAAAAAGTCAATCCTGCTTTCTTGCCGAACATAAGATTTCTCCGGTTGAATTAATTGAACAGGTGTTGTTGCGAGCCCTGTTCGTCAAAGCCTGCTTTTCAAGTTGAGCACTAAATTCCTACATGCCTGTAATTGAAACCGCAATAAACCATTGTGCGAGAAAATAGGTGGTCATAACAAAAAAACGCGCGCTGCGAAATGGTAATTTGAATTTATTGAAGGCCAGCACCGCATCGGAAATCATGAAAAGACTGGCACCAATGCAGGTGTAGATGCCCAGGCCGGCCAGCCAACGCTCGCACCCGAGCCAGGCCATCAATGAAATTATTAAAATATAAACCGCCACCGGCAGCATTAAATTTCCGAGGTGTGGACGCAATATCATGAAAATGCAGGTGCTGACTGCAAAATATGGGAGAAACAGGTAAAGAGAGACATCATAACTTGCAGTAAATTTGAACGCTGCAATATAGAACAAGTGCGCCACGAGAAAACTCGCCAGACCGTGAACAAACCGCTCTGATGGCAGCATGAGAAAAATATCTCCTGCAAGCGAAAAGACCAGCCCCGTGATGAGCAGAAGGCGATAATTGTTCGGCGTGGCGGCTGGAACCATCACTGCCAGGGCGATGATGCAAAGCATAGTGAGTGGCTTGAAAATATAAACGAACCTGGCGCTGTGGTACTCAAAATAAATATGAAGGACTCCAGAGACGCAGGCCGCCAGCGAGAGCACAAAAAAAAGCGGGGTGTCGAAATTCACCAGCGAGCCTCCACAGTAGCGATATTGGATTTTAAAAACCTGACTTGCATCAGGCTATTCTTACTAAATAATATCACAAAAATCAAGGATGCATTATGGCAGGATGCGGTTGTTGGTGCCGATGTTTTTGACAATAAAAAAGCCGGACCGGAAACTGCAATTTCTTCCGGACCGGCTAATTAATTGAATCGTTAACTAACGGCTAGGCGCGTTGACGATGTAGTGATTTGTCAACGACAGCCAACATGGCATCCGTATTGAGTTCACCGCCCAAAAAGGTGTTAATCTGCTGCACGTAAACCGCAGGGTCGACCAGCACTTTATTGTATGGCACGTAGTAAACGTCAAAATTAGGTTGATCGTGCAACCATTTTTCAGTGGATACAAGATGTTTTGAAAACAGGCCTGTCAGTTCTTTGTCGCTGATGCGGTCCGTTGGTTCACCTCTTCTAATAAGCATCTGTTTTTGTGAAGCCAGAATTTCTGCCATTTTTCGGCGCATAAAAAGTATTTTGTATTGATGGGTGTCAGGCAAATCCCGCAATAGCTGGGAGATAATTTTTATAACTTTGCCTTGTGCTTCAACAAGCCAGGTTTTGTCATCGCTCTTGTCCAGTTCTTTGACTTGCTCAAGTTCATAGTACCCTTTGGGATTGTCTTCATCTGCCTTGCGGATGTTGTCTATTAATGGTTCGAGGCCGCCTGCTTCCAACATTTTCATCATCATTGAGGTTCCGGATCGCGGTAAACCTGAAACTAAAATTATTGCTTTTTGATTCATGAATCACTCCAAATATTATATGGTTAGGTTCCTTGAGTTACATTATTAGAAAGCGCTATATTATCGACATTTTTGCTGCTTTTCCAAAGTTAGTGGTTTTACTTTTGAAGAGCGGGATATGCGGAAACATTTTAATGAGGCATCTGTGAAACTGTGCTGAAATTATACCCGCGTTATTTTTTCAGCCGCATCATCCCAACGCCATTCCGTGTCATTTACGACGTGAACACCGCCAAGCCAGTAGTCAACATTGTTTACATTCATCATATCACTATTGCCGACAAGAATGGCCTTGCCGATAGTCGTTAATTTGAAGTACGCTTTGGAATAGTCGGTAGCAAGCCCATCGGTTGGGGCGTTGTAAATGGTCAGGAGCGGATTGACGGCCTTGCTCATAAATTCGATTTGCTTCCATATTTGCGCATCACCAAAACCGTATTTCGGTTCCAGCTCGCAGAGGGTGTAAAACAGGGGTTCGAATTCGTCAATACCTCCTGAAATAAGATCAAGGCTCAGGTTTTCTATGCGCCCCAATCCGTTTTTTACTGAGGGAAAACGTTCAAGATGGGCGCTAAATGCCTCCTTGCAATTTGGCAGAGCAGAAGTGTCTTGCCGTAAAATTGATTCGAGCCCGGTTGGATCGGCGTTGACGTAGGCTTGCCAAATTGCAGATGCCAAAGACCGCATTTGTGGTGATACTTGCTGTTTTTGGGGAAGAAGACTCGCCAACTGCGTACTTGATAACTGCCCCAAACCTCTGAATTTTGGCATGTCAGGAAAAGCATCGATGCAGATGAGGAATATTTTGGTCTTGCCGCTTTTCAGTTGGGCCAGCCGATTCAGTACGTAAACCATGTTTGTCTGGCAAAACAGGTCAAATTCAAACCACAGCACGATATTTTCATGTGCGTCGGTCTGACTGAGCTGAAGATTTAGTTTTTGCTGCGACTCGATACACTCGGTGATATCATTTGCGTAGGTTTCAGAAAGATGTTTTGCACGAATCTGTATCCATTCTTCATCAGACAGGTTGGCCGGGCACGGCCCCATAATTAATGCCTCGCGCCAAACAAGCACCTCACCCTCAATGCCTGTCTCTGCAAAAGATTTGGATATGCTATCACCATTCAGTATATGCAGCATGGTGCATACTCCTAACCCGGTCAAGCCGGTCTTTGGAATCAATATTTTCGTCGGTAAAAACGCCATGTTCTAATTTTGTGTCGCAGTTAGCTTCAATCAAGGCATGCCAAATCATGTGCGATTCTGCAGTATAGCTGGTATTTGAGTGAAAACGAGCGTATTTGTCATTTCATCCGAACCCTGATCAACGGGTTTGGAGTGATGATGAATTTTGAGCTTTTGGTCAAACACGAGCGGTTAGATAATTGACGTTTTTTGCTTAGTTTTGAATTTTTACCTAATCTGAATTATGCATCAGCCACAGAGAGCACAGAGTTTTAAAAAACAGACAATTAAGGCCTGGAAAATGTGAGAACCCCCATTCGCCCTTAAAGTTTTTCTTATTGAGGGCATTTGTTCTAAGTTCTGCATTCTCAGTGTGCTCTGTGTCTCTGTGGCAAAATTTATAAATAAAGCAGGCTACAAAAAGATAAAGGCTGGTTTCATGTATTAATAATGCAATGCCAGCCAAACCGTTTTTTCCTGAGCCTGTGTCCACTCAACCCGGTGTTTTCGGTGGGCTGGAATAAATAAATAATCGCCCGGTTTCATCTCGATTGTTGCCTCCTCATCTTCGAATTTCATGCCTGCACCGCCTTTGAGCAGCACAACCCATTCGTCGCGTTCCTGGTCATACCATTGGCCCTCCGGGGTTGCTTGACCATAAGACAAAATGCGCTCAAGCAAAAAATCTGAACGGTTCAAAATGTCTTCGAAGATCTCCTGATCAAACTGCTGTGGTATTTCAGAGAAGAGGTTTCGTTTTTTCATTCCGGAAAGTGAATTTTGGTGTTGAAGTTTTCCACCCGCTTGCCTTTTTTGCTTCGATAAAATTTTTCGAGTTTTTCCATGTCTGCATCCAGATCACCTGAAATTTCGATGAGTGGCCCAAAGCCTAGTGTTCTGTTCGAGTAATCAATAAATGAGGTTGCGATGGGTACTTTGGCTTGTTCTGCAATAATGTAAAAGCCGGTTTTCCACCTAGGGACTCGTTTGCGCGTGCCTTCCGGAGTAAGTGCCAGGATAAGCTGTTGTCTTTTTTCAAATTCTGAGATTATCTGGTCCACGAGTCCGTGGCTGCCACTGCGTTCAATTGGCATGCCACCCAGTGCCATGAGTGGCCGCCTGATTGGCCATTTGAAGATAGAGTGTTTGGCCATCCAACTTAATTTTAGGCCCATGGCGACCACCGCTGCGAATCCGTACAACGCGTCCCAGTTCGAAGTATGCGGCGCGCAAATCATCACCATTTTGGAAACATTTGGTATTTCTCCTTCAAAACGCCATCCGGTCGCTTTGAGAATGAAAGCACCAATTTTTTTAAACACACTCAATTTGTATGTTGGTAATTTGTCTCCGGCTTTTGGAACGTACATTTAACTCCTCAACGCGGGTGAAGCTTTCTATTATTTCAAGCCACGCCGCAGGTAAGAACTCTAAATTGGCAACCCCTTTGATATTTTTCTGCAGGCCTGATTTAGGGGCTTATTATTTTTATCTTGCCAGAAAATGTTAGATAAGTAACGGCAATGATAGACTATTTTTTCTGTCCGTATTCTAATAATCCTTCAGCCAGAAATTGAATGGCGCCTTCGGTTTCTTCCCAGTATTCACCGAAATTTTCCCAATATTCAAGTGCATCGACTTCCTCTTCGTCAAAGTCATCACCGTAGAGCATGTCTTCGAATTCACTGTGAGTTGACTTCACAATTTCTTCAGCTATTGAGGGGAAAGTTTCAATAGCTATCTTCAGGGCCTGTCTGCTGGACTTGTTCTGGAGCTGGTAAAGGGCCAGTAAGCGGCCATAGAGTGTTTCCGCCATGCTGTCGTCAGGAAAACGGGTACAGAGCTTTAAAATGTTTTTTGAATTATTAAGATCGAAATTCACCTTTATTGCCGGAACCCGAACACCTTGATTGTCTTCCGGGTTGATGTGGAGCAGACTTTCAAAGATAAGTAATGCTTCATTCAAGCTGCCTCGTTCATATAGTTCAAGTCCCAAGGCATGATACGCCCGCAGAAAAGGTCGATTTTCGTGCCAGCCCCACTCTAGTTTTATATCATTGAGCACAACACCTTCAGGTAAACAGGAAAGACCAGTCTCCACGGCTTTTTGCCAGGTATTGAAGGCAACGTTTACCTCGCCCTGATGCAGCAGGCAGAGTGCCAGATGATGGTGTGCGTCAATATGGTTTGGAAAGGCGTCGATGACGGCGTGCAGCAGCTTTTTTGCCTCGACAAACTCTTCACATTCAATGAGGTCGATGGCATCAAAAACCATGTCATCCAGGCCCATGACTAAACGAGGGTATCTGAAACGATACTGTTCGCCATCCAAAGTTTCTAGTGTGAGTTCACTTTGCGACATTTATGAATCCTTGATTCGCTTCAATGCTGCTGAATTTATGCAGTAGCGGGTTCCGGTTTCATCCGGTCCATCGTTAAAAAGATGGCCTAAATGCGCGTCACATTGGCTACAGAGCACCTCGGTTCGAACCATTAAGTGGCTGGTGTCTAACTTCTCGGCAATGTTTTCCCTTTTGGCAGGCAGGGTAAAGCTGGGCCAACCTGAACCTGAGTCAAATTTGTCTTGCGAGCGAAATAGCTCGGCCCCGCAGCAAATACAGTGATAGCTGCCGGCTTCTTTGCAGTTATGGTATTCACCGGTAAAAGCCCGTTCAGTGCCTTTTTTGCGTGTGACTTCAAATTGTTCAGGTGTGAGTATCTGCCTCCACTCACTTTCAGTTTTGGTTACTTTTTTGCTCATGATAGCTCTAATATAAAAAAACATTCGAAGAAAAAAAGACAAATTGCCTTAGATTAAAGAAGAAGGGCTTTTTCGTGTTTTAATAAGAATTCCTTTCGCCAAATTCCACCACCGAAACCGATGAGCGCACCATTGCTGCCGATAACGCGGTGGCAGGGAATGATGATTGGGATTGGATTTCGGCCGTTGGCGGCGCCGACAGCTCGAACAGCTTTTTCTTTGCCAAGGACTCGCGCAACATCCAAGTAAGTGCTGGTGGTGCCGAAGGGAATGTTCAATAGCTGATTCCATACAGATATTTGAAACGGTGTCCCGGCTGGCTTGAGGCGTAAATCAAATGTGGTGCGGCTGTTGCCAAAGTAGTCATCCAATTGCTTGCAGCAGTCCGACAGGCAGTCCGGTCGTTGGTTGTGCGGCGCTTTTTTAAATTCTGTGAAATCGATTCCGCAAATGCCTTCTGTTGTTCCTGTAATTTTGAGGAAACCGATTTCTGACTTGTACCAGGTTTCGAATAGTTTGCTCATTGCAGAGACCTATAAAGGTAAAATGCTGCATAGGCACGCCAGCCAACCCAGTTGCCGGCAAGCTTTTGTACTTTGTCAATTGTGGGTTTTTCTGGTAAGTGCAAACTTTTTTTGATGGCGTTGTGCAGGCCAATATCCTCGAGTGGAAAAGCATCCGCAGAGCCGAGGCAGCGCATGAGCACATAATTCGCCGTCCACGGGCCAACGCCATGCAGCTTGAGTAGCTGTTTTTGGGCTGTGTCGAAATCAGGTAGATTCTGCAGACTTTTTTTCGAAATGATGCCTTTGCAAATGGCATTCGCCACGCCGATAATGTATTCAGATTTTTTGTTTGTTAGTTGCAGTTGCCGCAGCTCCCGAACCGTTAATGTTGCCATGATCTCCGGCTGCGGGAAAAGCCAGTAAATGGTCCCTTCGTGCGCCAATTTTTGGCCGTAGTTTTCAATGATTCTGCTTTGCAAGGTGTAGGCAAATTCAATGTTAATTTGTTGTCCCAAAATAGCCCAGCAAAGCGCTTGAAACAAATCGTGGATTCTTACAATACGCAGCCCTGGGTAGGCCCTGCTTAGCTGGGATAGCAATTTGTCTTTGGATGCTATTTTGTAGAAACCGCTGAGGTCGCGTTCCAGATCAAACCACTCGCGTGCGTGGGCAATAATTGCGCTCTGTTCTGCCTTTGCAGCGGTTGTGTTGAGAAGGGTTATTTCGAGTTGACTCATTATGGGTTGGCTGAATTCACAGAGAATGTGGTTTCCTTTTATATTGAGTAGCTTTCGCAAACGGTCATTTTCAACCACGTGTAATCGCTCCAGCTTTGAACGGTTCAGATAGATGAGGCACTGCTGGAAATTGAAGTCTTTGGGCGTATTTACCGTGATTTTCTGAGTCATAGCCCAATAGTATTGATTTATTTTGTTTGAATCAAGTAACTCTGTGAAGTCAGCAAGAAACCAACTTTGGCTCAGAAACGGCCGGCGCCAAACAGGTGCGGATTGGAATAAAATTTTTTGTTGGTTTAACAGAGTGCTTTGTTGATTGTTATGTCCTGTTTTTTTATTTTTAATCTGATTCAGGTTAAGGGCAACGAAGATGCGGAAACTGGGTTTTTCGGATATACTTAATCGTTCATTTCATTTTATCCACAACCTGTTATGCCATGATTGATCTAATTGAAATACAGCAAGCTGCAACGCGCCTCAAGGGCATGGTTTTGCGGACACCGCTGCTGTCAAGCAGAATCCTTGGGGAGCAAGCCGGTGTGCAGTTATTTTTAAAATGTGAATGCTTTCAGAAAACAGGCTCATTTAAGCCGCGTGGCGCTCTGAATAAAGTGCTGACTCTCACTCCTGAAGAACGGCAGTGCGGCCTGATCACTTTTTCTGCCGGAAACCACGCACAAGCTGTGGCCTGGGCTGCTCAGCAAGTGCAGGCGCGTTGTGCGGTAGTAATGCCTGCTGATGCGCCTTCATCAAAGATTGATGCTGTGCGTGGTTATGGCGCCGAGGTTGTTTTGCACCCGGACCGCCGGACACTGTTCGATAGATTCAACGCGGAACAAGACGCTCGGGGCGCAACGCTTGTACATCCGTTCGATGATGCTGCCGTGCTTGCCGGTGCCGGAACGATAGGGCTTGAGATTGTGGATGCTTTACCGGATGTGGACATGGTTATTGTGCCGGTTGGAGGTGGCGGTCTTTTGGGCGGCGTGGCTTCTGCGATAAAGAATTTGCGATCAAATGTAAAAATTATTGCCGTTGAGCTGGCGGCCGGCCCGGGACTTATGCCGGCCATTGTGGCTGGAAAGCCGGTGCAGGTAACGCGCCCGCAAAACACACTTGCGGATGGCATGACAGCGCCTTTTGTCGGGGAATTGGCTTTAAATATTTCCGCGGAGGCGGTTGATGAAATTGTTACGGTGACTGAGTCTGAGATGATAGCGACCATGAAGTTGCTGCTCACCCGCTGCAAAATTTACACGGAAGCTTCCGGCGCTGCTGCCACGGCAGCTTTGCTTCATGGTAAAATTGATGTGAGTTCCGGTTCGCAGGTTGCGACTATTGTTTCCGGCGGCAATGTGGACCTGGAAAAAATGTGCGCTGCGTTTGTCAATAGTGATTCTTGAATTGCAGAAGCGGTGACAGGGCTTGCATATCCGGCTTTAACTATAATGATTTATATAAGGGGGACATTCTACAATATCCGAATATTTGCACGCGTGTGATTTTTGATTGCCAAACAAAGATTATCTTCTATATTTAAGCTAATCGGGCGCTTTTTGTCTGAAATAGAATTTGTCTGGATGACATGAGGCCCCAGGACAATGTGCTCAATTTTTTGGTGAGGTGAATCATTCAGATCACAAAGGAACAACTCGGGCATCTGAATTTTGTTGAAAGATGCAATTTCAGGATTTTGAATCGGTTGCACGTTTCACCCAGATGGCGGCGGTTGCTAACCAAGACCGGTGAAATTCACAGCAGGGGCTATGTTAAGTTTTTTACGGGCAACATCGCCGAACCACACGGGTTTGAAAATTTTGAGAAAATAGATCCGACGCGGGGGGTTTTGCTGGTTGTTAATCATCGGTCGTTTTATGATCAGTTTGTTGTTACTGCGGAGCTCATGCGGCGACACGGCCTGCGCCACCATATTTACTTTCCGGTGCGAGCCAATTATTTTTACGACAATCCCACCGGTGGATTTGTTAATTTGCTACTGGCAGCCTCAACCATGTACCCACCGATTGTGCGGGATCGCAGCAGACGGCAGTGGAATCGGGTGGCGACGGATATCATGATTGATCTGCTGAAGCAGCCCGGGAATATGGTTGGGTTTCACCCGGAGGGCACGCGGAATCGCAACCCCGATCCTTATGAGTTCTTACCACCAAAACCAGGGGCTGGCGAGCTGGTTTACAACGCAAATCCGAATGTTTTGCCTGTATTTTTGCAAGGGTTTCCTGATAATTTCGGCAAACTTTGCCGACACAATTTTAAGCATAGAAATCCGAAGAAACCACTGGTGCACATGGTGATGGGCGCGCCTTTGGATTTCAGTGAAGAGCGCAAACTTGAGGCCAGCAAAAAAACCTACTTGCAGATTTCTCAGAAGATTATGCATTCGATTAACGCGCTTGCTGAGGAGGAGAGGAAGATTCGGGAGTCGATCGCCGGTTGAAAGCCGGGATTGTTTGCGCGTTTTGCCGGGGTTGAATTTCTTCTGATTGTTGCGGAGCGCGACCCCGCAGAGCCGGCGTCTCCTCTGATCGAATTGGACACAAATGTGGGTGCCGGCGCGAGGAGGCGTGCGGAGCCCGTGGTGGACCCCGGAGGCCAGCCGCGATGAGCGGCGCTTTGATTTGTGCGCGGAGCGCCACCTTTCGAGGAGGCCGGAACGGTGCAAAACCGTGCTCTGCGATAAGCGTCGAAACTATTTTTTGTTTGTTTCGTTTATGGCTTTGTCCTATCTGAGTTCCACAACTAATTTGCTCATTGTGGCGCTTGTTAAATACCTGTACTCATAGACAGCGAAAGGGGTGCCTGTCGCTGTGTTTTTTTCAGAATCGGAGGGTTAAGTTATGTTAAAGTATCTAGGTTTGGTCTGTTTATTTATTATCCTTGCTCAAGGAGGCGCTATGGCTGCAGACGACACGGGACAGTCAAAAATATTTCCGTACAAATATGAAATGCGTGATTTGGATAATGGGTTGCGCGTTGTTGTGATTCCGACAGACTACCCCAATATTGTGGCGTTGCAAATTCCAGTGCAAACCGGGTCGCGCAACGAGGTTGAGGCCGGGAAATCCGGGTTTGCACATTTTTTTGAGCACATGATGTTTCGTGGGACGGAGAAATATTCTTCTGAAGAGTACGGCGCGATTTTAAAGAATGCCGGGGCTGACCAGAATGCCTATACAACGGACGATTACACCAATTATCACATTACATTTTCAAAGGATGATTTAGAGAAGGTGTTGGAGCTTGAGGCTGACCGTTTTATGCACTTGAAGTATTCGGAGGCTGATTTTAAGACCGAGTCAAAGGCGGTGCTTGGTGAGTATAATAAAAACTCCGCAAACCCGGTTAGCAAGCTTATTGAAGTGCAGAGAAATGGTGCTTTTCAAAAGCACACCTATAAGCATACGACAATGGGTTTCATAAAAGACATTGAGGATATGCCGAACCAGTTTGACTATAGTCTTGACTTTTTCGGGCGCTATTATCGGCCTGAAAAGGCCATCATTATACTTGCGGGCGATCTCGATGTTGAGAAGACTTTTCGTCTCGTAGAAAAATACTGGGGTGACTGGAAGTCGGGCAATTACAGTGCGGCTATTCCTGCAGAACCTGCTGCCAATGGCCCGGTTTATGAGCATGTTGAATGGCAAACGCCAACGCTGCCCTGGGTGACGGTTGCTTTTCATGGGCCGGCGTTTTCTGATATAAAAAATGATATGGCCACGATGGATTTGATTTCCCAGATTGCTTTTTCCCGAAGCTCGCCGCTTTTCCAGAAGCTGGTTGTGAAAGAGCAGAAGGTCGATCAGCTCTGGTCTTATTTCCCGGATCGCACGGATCCTTATTTGCTGACAGTGGCTGCCCGCCTTAAGAATGGCGCTGATATTTGGTACGTCCGCGATGCAATTCTCGAAACGTTCGCAACATTACGCAACGAGACAGTCGCGGCAAAACGGTTGGCAGAGATTAAAGCGAACCTGCGATATTCTTTCGCGCATGGCATGGACAATTCTGAGGCCATTGCTGCGGCACTGGCCGGCTACGTCGCCAGAAACCGTGACCCGGAAACGGTTAACCGGGTTTACGGGCTTTATGAAACGGTTACGGCTGAAGGTATCAAAGAAAAGGCGAACCAATATTTTATTGATAAAGGGCTGGTGGTTGTAACGGTTTCCAAAGAGGCGTTGCCGCAAGTAGCCAGCGTGACCGGTTCAATTGACGCCATCGTTGCAGCGGACAGACAGGCGCCAATGAAAATAGCGTCGGTGCTGCAGCAAAACAGTTCGCCAATTATAAATTTCAGGGTGCTTTTTAAGGTTGGCGCTGCCAACGATCCGGTTGGAAAACAGGGCCTCGCGCAATTGACTGCTTCGATGATTACGAACGCGGGCAGCAAGAGCATGAAGTATGCTGAAATTCAAAAGGCGCTGTACCCGATGGCGGCGAACTTTGCCAATCAGGTTGATAAGGAAATGACCGTTTTTGAGGGAACAACGCATATCGATAACCTCAATGCATTTTACGAAATCGTTTCTCAACAATTGCTGACGCCTGCCTGGGATGAGTCGGATTTTACGCGGGTGAAGTCTAATCTGGTCAATCAAATAAAAGTTAATTTGCGCGAAAATAATGAGGAAGAGCTTGGCAAAGAAGTGCTTTATGAGGAAATTTATGCAGGACATCCGTACGGCCACTTGAATCTCGGGCATGTTAAGGCCGTTGAGGCGTTGACATTGGCTGACCTCAAAGCATTTTATGCTGCGAATTACACCCGGACAAATTTGGTTCTCGGAATGGCTGGCAATTTTCCAGACGAATTCCTTAGTCGTGTTAATCGGAATATGAGTCAATTGCCGCAAGGGCATTCTGTTGAGGCTCGCTTACCAAAGCCGGAAAAGATAGACGGCCTTGAGGCGGTCAT
This sequence comes from Candidatus Zhuqueibacterota bacterium, assembly GCA_029262005.1. Lineage (GTDB taxonomy): Bacteria > Zhuqueibacterota > Zhuqueibacteria > Oceanimicrobiales > Oceanimicrobiaceae > JAJDAG01. The sequence continues at coordinate 51,222 of JAJDAG010000089.1, forward strand.
CATTCAGAAAGAGACCCGGGCAAATGCAGTGTCTTTTGGTTTTCCAATAGAGGTTACCCGCGCTCACCCTGACTTTGCGGCTTTGTGGCTGGCACGCTCTTATCTGGGTGAACATCGTTCTTCAAACAGCCATCTTTACCAGCGAATTCGTGAAATTCGCGGGATGAATTATGGCGATTATTCTTATATCGAGTATTTCCCCCGGGGTATGTTTCAGTTTCATCCGGATGCCAATTTAGCCCGGCAACAACAAATCTTTCAAATCTGGATTCGTCCGGTTGAAACAGTTGAAAATGCTCATTTCGCGACCCGCGTTGCCATGTTTGAGTTAAACAAACTTGTTGACGAGGGAATTTCTGAGGAGGACTTTAATGCCACCAGAAATTACTTACTCAAATTTGCCAATATTTTGACGAAAACGCAGGATCGGCAGCTTGGTTATGCTCTTGATAGCGACTACTACAGTCAGGGTGAGTTTACCAAAACCATGGCTGAAAATCTAAAGAAGTTAAGCGTAAAAGATGTAAACCGGGTGATCAAAAAGTACCTGCAAGGCAAGAATGTCAAGTTTGTGTTTATCACCAAAGATTCTGAAGATCTGAAAAATCGCCTGGTGAATAACACCACTTCAAGTCTAAGCTATCAGTCTGAGAAACCGGCTGAGTTGTTGGAAGAGGACAAGGTTATTCAAGACTACAAGTTGAATTTTACTGCTGAAAAAGTTAAGATTGTACCGGTTGAAGAGGTTTTCGTGAATTAAGACCGGGTTTCGTTTGGGTTTCACACGACACCCGAAAAGTTTGAATCCGTGTAGAGTTGGAAAAAGCCCTGTCGCAGTTTGTGACAGGGCTTTTTTATTTTGTGTAATGAAATATGCCGAGGCTAAACGAGCCGGATTTCCATCCTATTGCAGATGAATGTTTGCGCCCGGGCCAACCGGCAGGCCCAGCAGCATCCAAATGATGAGAACAATGGACCAGGTAATCCAGAATGCGAAGGTGTAAGGCAGCATTGTCGCCACCACGGTACCGATACCTGCGTTTTTGATGTAGCGCTGCATAAAGGCAATAATCAAAGCAAAATAGGTCATCATGGGCGCGATGATATTTGTGGTGGAGTCGCCAATGCGGTAAGCTACTTGTGTGAACTCAGGTGTGTAGCCGAGCAGCATAAACATTGGAATAAACACGGGCGCCATGATGGCCCATTTAGCTGATGCGCTGCCCATAAACAGATTTATGAAACCGGCAACAATGATGAAGACCATGATGAGGGGAATGCCCTCAAAATTAATGGCTTTTAGAAATCCAGCGCCTTTCACAGCGAGAATGAGACCGAGATTGGTCCATTGAAAATAGGCCACGAATTGCGCTGCGAAAAATACCAGAACAATATAGAGGCCGAGTGTGCTCATGGCCTTTCCCATACTATTTGCCACTGCCTCATCATTTTTAATTGTGCGTGCGCCAATGCCGTAGGCTACGCCGACAACGAGTGCCACCAAAAAGATAATGCTGACAATTCCCTTGAGAAAGTACGATTGAATAAATTCCGGTCTGGCGGGGTTGCGGAGCACACCATTTTCCGGCCCAACCGCCCAGATCATCAAAGCGGTAAACACAAAAAGCGCCAGCCCGGCGTATTTGAGTCCGCGTTTTTCGTCGTTTGAAAGCGGTTCTATTGGCGCCGCTTTTTCGTCACCATCATAATCGCCGAGTCGTGGCTCAATGATTTTTTCGGTAACGAGCGTTCCGACAGCCGCAATGATAAATGTTGAGGCAACCATGAAATACCAATTGCAAGCAGGATTGACCAGATAGCTCGTGTTGATGATTTGAGCGGCCTCTTGCGAAATGCCCGAGAGCAGCGGATCCACTGTTCCGAGCACAAGGTTAGCGCTGTAGCCCCCGGAAACACCGGCAAATGCAGCGGCCAGCCCGGCAATGGGGTGTCTTCCCACTGCAAGAAAAATCGTTGCACCAAGCGGCACAAGCAGCACATAGCCAATTTCTGAGGCCATGTTTGAAAGAACACCCGCGAATACGATAGTAAAAGTCAGCAGGTGCGATGGCGCCGAGAGAACCATGAGTCTGAGGCCTGCACCGATCAGACCGCTCCCTTCAGCCACGCCAATTCCCATGAGTGCAACGAGCACAGTGCCGAGTGGTGCAAAGCCGGTAAAATTTTTGACCATTTCATTGATCATGCGGCGCAGGCCCTCGCCGGTCAATAGGCTCACTGATTTAATGATCTCGCCCGTGCCCGGGTGCACGGCTGACATATCAAAGGCCGCCGCAATGCCGGATATGACAACCACCGTAAGCGCCATTAGAGCAAATAAACTCGCCGGATGCGGCAGCACGTTGCCGCCTCTTTCGATAATATCGAGAAAACGGTTCATCAGATTGCCGGGTAATTTAAGTTTGAACTTCATGTACTGTCCCTTTGCTGGTTAAGTTATTCAATATACTTGTGTAACCGAAAAACCTGCAGGAGAATTGTAGCCCGGGGGCCGGGCATTTAAAGCCTAAAGCCTCAAATATTCACAGGCTTTGTGAGGCTCTGGCAGACAAAAATACTACGCTTTGCCGGGAGCCTTATTTCTGCAATATGTGCGATGTTTGCATCATTTGCTGAAGGGAAAACTGTTTGCCCGGCTTACGTGGTTGAGCCGGCGACCTCAGGTTTGTGGTTTCTACGAGCGCTAACGATCAGGACGATGCCTATTGCAATTAGTACTATGCTCAGGCTTTGGGCCATGGTTAAACCCATAAAGACGATTTTGGTGTTGCGGAATAATTCAGTTGTGATTCTACCAATTCCTAACAAAACAAGGTAGAGTCCGAACATGACTCCCTGGGGAAATGGTCGGGTTCGAATGCGCCAAAGAAAAACGAAAATGACGAAAAGAATAAGCATGTCGTAGATTGGCGTCGGGTGCACCAACTCTGTGGTGGGTATAATGCCGTTTGGAAATGACATGGCCCAGGGCAGGTCTGTTGACGGGCCATAGTCTCCATCGCCGGAAAGCAGGCAACCGCAGCGGCCGAAAACTTGCCCAAGCGCCAGCAGCGGCGCCATCAAGTCGGCGACCATTGGAAAGGAAATTTTGTTACGTCTGCAATACCACGCAACGGCGGCAATGCCACCAAATAGGCCGCCGTACCAAACCAGGCCGGCGCCGGTAAGCACGTAATCCATTGGGTGATCGATGAAACGGCCCCAGCGTTCCAGGATGTAATAAAAGCGGCCGCCTAAGAATCCGCCGATCATTGCTGCGATGGCAATGCCGTTTGCAAAATCAGGGTCCGTACCTTTGCGGAGAAACTCTCTTCGTAAAAGCAAAGTGGGTATCAAAAAACCAAGCATGGCCATGACGCCAAAACTGTTGATGGTAACCGGGCCAATCTTGAATAGTTCGGGTATCATGTAATTTTCCTAATTGCCTAAAGTTATACGTAATAAAGTAATTGTTTTAATGTTTTTGTCTAAGTCTGGATGGCACTGTCTATTCAAAAAATCCGGCACAGGGGCCGGAATGATGCTTGAAAGATGAACGATTGCCTTTGTTTTTACTTGAACGGAGTTGATTAGTTGAAGTCACTTGCCCAACCGTTTTGCAAATGTAACAATTTCGAAATCAAATGCAAGCGGAACCCTGCTTCAGGTAACCCTGCCGCGGCCAGTGATCTTAAATGTCGTTTCCACTTCGCCATTACGCAAACCGTACATTTCATCAAACATATTGACGACGACACAGGCATGATTTGGGATGATTTTTACCTTTTCACCAATTTCAAAATCTGTATCAGATTCAATGATACCGTGTTCCTCGGAAAGGCGTGAGACCAGCGTATTTTTAGCGGGAATCAGGCCGTATCTCGAGCTGCAGCTACCGTGGCCGGTATCAGCGGTCAGTGTTTTTTTTCCAGCGTCAAGAATTGCTCTGTTCTTCGCCGGCCGACTTGTGACGGTTGCCAAAACGGAAAGTGCACAGTTTTTTATAGCGGCAGCGAACAAATCTACCATAATTAAATCGTTGAAAATATATGTTCCCGGGCGAATTTCTGTAATGCCTTTGACGGCGGCACAGTAAGAGGAGGTTGGTGTCGAACCGACGCTCACCGTCTCAATTTCGATTCCATTGCTGCGCAACAGTTCTGCTGTCTCAACCATTGCGCGCCCTTCATGCAGCCCTACTTTTTCAATGTCAGCTTGTGTAGACTGGGCATAAACGTGGCCGCCATGTGTCATCAATCCTCGCAGGTTAACATGCTCGAGTTGTATGATTTTCATAGCTAACTGCAGCACCTCTTCTCCCGGTGAAAGTCCACAACGGTTTTGACCACAGTTAATTTCAATGAGAACATCCATAGCGAGACCGGCCTGCCCAAGCGCCGTGTTCAGGCTTACGGCCCCAAATTCGCTGTCTACTGCAATGCTTGTTCTGGTCCTTCTTGCCAGTCCCATCAGCCGTTTTAATTTTGTTTCGCCTATGATTTGATTGGCGATTAGGATGTCGGAAATACCTGCATCGGCCATTACTTCAGCCTCACCTAATTTTGCGCAGGTGATACCACTCGCACCGTTTTCAATTTGTAGTTTGACTATTTCAGGGCATTTATGAGTTTTCGTGTGTGGGCGCAAGGCCACGTTGTGGCGACGTGCCAGATCGCTCATTCTGGCTATATTGCCCTCTAATCGGTTGAGGCTAATCAGCAAGGCTGGCGTGTCTAATTCAGAGAAATGCATGGCACTTGTTCCTGTGTATTGATTGTAATAAAGTAAGAAATTTACGTCGAGAATGCAAGAGTGGCTTTGGTGGTTCTGCGCGGTAACTTTTTGAATGTTCAGACGTAGACAAGGCGAGTAACTCTAAAAGGAGATCTGTAAGATGTTTGAATTCTTAAAAGCGTTGGTTATTTTGCTGATAGCCGTACCGTTTACTTATATTGTTTTTAATGTTGTGTTTGATTTGGTCAAAAGAACGTTGTTGGTTTTCCTGCCATCGCGTGTACTTGTGCCTGCCAAGGTTCGGAAGAATGAGCGAGCAGATAACGCCAATTTATAGTTTTTCTACCTATCTTTTTTTACCTCCGGAGCCGGTTCTTTACAGAGCCGGCTTTTTTTGTTGGACTAAGAATTTCCAAACCTTCATATTTTAGACTCATTCTGTACTTGCTTTGGCCCGCTTGGATGTGTATTTTGTATCGTGTTACGGTTGCGACAAAGCCAGTTTGCCAATTTTAATATAGCCTCTGATTATGCACAATAACAGTAAAACCGTCGTTTTGTTCATGTTCGCATTTTTGTTTTTTATGTTCCTGACTGGTGCTGCATTTGCCCAGTCCGGTTTGCTTCCGGCAAAGTTTAATGCCGAAATTCGTGCACGAAGTGAAGCAAGTGGGCGCGATTTTGACAATTCAACCGGTTTGAATACATATACTTTACTACGAACCAGATTTGGTGCTTTGATCTTACCGCTGGAAGATGTCCAAATTTTTATGCAATTTCAGGATTCCCAGGTTTTCGGTACCAAACCAAAGGCGCTTTCAGGTGCCTCCAATATTGATTTGCATCAGGCTTATTTTGAGATAGCCAATATTTGGAACAAGTCCATTTTTCTCAAAATTGGTCGTCAGGAATTGACTTACGGCAATGAAAGGCTTATTGGCTCTGAGGGTTTTGGTAATGTCGGGCGCGCCCTGGAGGGCATAAAACTCACTTTTGGCAAGAATAGAAATATTGATATTTTTACGATGCTTATCTCTGAAAGCACTCCACCCGGAACAATGCCGGGCACGCCTAATGCAGACTTCAACTTTTTGGGCTTTTATTATAAGCATCGCAGAAATCTCCTGCACGTTGTCGATGGATATTTGTTTTTCGAATCCAATTTAGAAGAAACATCCGGTGGCGAGAACGAATTGAAGCGGGTGACCATCGGTACTTATGATAAGGGGAAAATAGGACGCCATATTGATTTTGAAACAGAACTTGCGTACCAGTTTGGCAAGCGCAGGGGCCGGAGTGTTTCTGCATTTATGTTAACCGGCTCGCTTGGTTACCATTTTGGTGGTGGCCGTAAACCGCATTTGAGTATCGGGCTTGACTATCTTTCCGGGACCACGTCTGCCGATGCTGATTATAAAGCGTTTGACACACTCTACGCTACGAATCACAAATTCTATGGTTTTATGGATTATTTTCTCAAGTTACCCATTGATTCACAGAGTCGGGGGCTACAGGATGCGATGCTCAAGCTTAAAATTCCTCTTGGTCGCAAGGTTCGGTTTGATGCGCATTATCACAATTTTCGAATGGTTAGAGGCGAACGCAGAAGCCTTGGCAATGAATTCGATTTTGTCTTGAGTTATGTTTACAATGTCGTTGCCTCATTTCAAGTTGCCATGACTTTTTTTGTCCCGGATGATCCGATGCTGGCAACTTCTACTGCCGGTGATATTGGCTTCTGGTCCTACACAACGTTTCTTGTTAAGTTTTAACCCCCCAGTTCATTATTCCATGAAATAGCATGTGTATGAAGTTTTTGCCCTGCGTACTGTTACTGGTTTCGTGATTTTAATCTTTCTCCTGTCCTCTTAGAATAGGGTGGTGTTTGCCGCCAGGAATTTTCAAAAAAAAGAGTTGCAGTTAAATATTCTTTTAATATATTAGTGATATATGTTGTGTGGTTTGCACTGAGTAATAACAGATTGGTCAATCAATTCGGTTGCCTGTTGTAATGAGACGCAAATAATATTGGAGTGTGAGATGCAAGTAAATTGGGCCGGTGTTTATCCGGCAGTAACGACCAAATTTAAGACAGATGGCAGTTTGGATATTGCTGAAATGGAAAAGCATTTCAGTTGGCAGATTGAATCCGGCGTTCATGGGCTTGTGGTTGTTGGTTCTCTTGGAGAGAATGGTGTTTTGACTTCGCAGGAAAAACAGGCGGTGCTTAAGACCGCTGTTTCAGTAAGCGCGGGCCAGGTTCCCGTTCTCTGCTGCGTTGCTGAAACTACAACCGCAGACGCGCTTCAGTGTGTTGCGGACGGTACTGCAAATGGTGCCGATGGATTCATGGTGCTGCCACCAATGCGCTATGTTTCCGACCAACGCGAAACACTTGTTTACATAAGGGAAATTGCCCAGGCGGCTGAGCAGCCACTTATGATTTACAATAATCCGGTGGCGTATGGCGTGGATGTAACACCGCAAATGTTTATTGAATTGGCGAATGAGCCGGCAATCGTTGCCATAAAAGAGTCATCCGATGATGTTCGCAGAATTACGGATATTATCAACCTGACAGGAGACCGATATCGTATTTTTTGCGGGGTTGACAACATTGCGCTTGAGGCGCTTGTGCTAGGCGCGCATGGTTGGCTAGCTGGTTTGGTCTGCGCTTTTCCTAAAGAAACGGTTGCGATTTATGACTTGTTGAAAGCCAATCGCGTGCAGGAGGCTGTTGAGATTTATCGCTGGTTCAAGCCTGTGCTCGATCTTGATGTTTCAACCAAGTTGGTGCAAAATATTAAGTTGGCAGAGGCTATGGCCGGCGTTGGCAATGAAAACGTCCGTGCTCCGCGTTTGCCTTTGACAGGCGAAGAGCGAGAGCGTGTGCAGCAGGTACTCCGTGATGCTTTGGCCTCCCGGCCGGATTTGCCCGTTTTCTAAAAAACAAAATGTGATGACTTAATGTAAGGAACAGAGATTATGCAACTTCAAAAAAATTTAATTGCCGGAGAATGGAAAGATTCCGGTGCGGCCAAAGATAATATGAGTCCTTCAGATGTTTCAGATGTCGTTGGCGTTTATGCTCAGGCAGATCTTGCAGATGTAAATGCTGCGGTAGCAGCCGCCAAATCTGCATCTGGTCAATGGGCTGCAAGTACACCGCAGCAACGATTCGATGTGCTGGATTTTATCGGAACCGAAATATTGGCGCGCAAAGCAGAGATCGGGCGGTTGTTAGCCAGGGAAGAAGGGAAAACGCTTCCTGAGGGAATTGGCGAAACAGCCCGGGCAGGACAGATTTTTAAATACTTTGCCGGTGAAGCGCTTCGGAACAGTGGTGAGCATATTCAGTCGGTGCGCCCCGGAGTCAGTATCGATATTGAGCGGCAAGCAATTGGCGTGGTTGGCCTGGTTACACCCTGGAACTTTCCCATTGCCATTCCTGCGTGGAAAATTGCTCCGGCACTGGCTTTTGGTAATTCCGTCGTTTTCAAACCTGCCGAATTGGTTCCCGGTTGTGCCTGGGCATTGGCTGATATTATTTCCCGCTCAGGACTGCCCACCGGGATTTTTAATCTCATCATGGGCAAAGGCAGTGTTATTGGTGATGCTCTGGTGAATCACCAAGATATTTCCGGTGTGAGTTTTACCGGCTCTGTTGCAGTCGGCCGTCAGGTCGCTGTTAATTGTGTTCAGCGCCAAGCCAAAGTCCAGCTTGAAATGGGCGGCAAAAACCCGCTGGTCATTTTGGATGATGCAGATTTAGACACAGCGGTCAACTGTGCGGTCAATGGCGCTTATTTTTCCACCGGGCAGCGGTGCACAGCTTCAAGCCGCTTCATTGTCACTGAAAAAATTCACGATAAATTTGTTGCAGCAGTTAAAGTGTCAATTGCTGCTCTCAGGGTTGACCATGCCTTGTCTGATGGCACCCAAATCGGTCCGGTTGTAGACGAGAGCCAACTTGCCAAAAATTTTGAATACATTGAAATCGCAAAGAAAGAGGGCGGCCATTTGGCATTCGGCGGTGAGTCTCTGAAACGTGAGAAAGAGGGATTTTACATGTCCCCTGCACTGTTCACGGAAACCGACAATAGCATGCGGATCAATCGGGAAGAGGTGTTCGGACCGATTGCTTCTGTGGTTCGGGTTAAAGATTACGAGCAGGCATTGGCCGTAGCAAATGATACGGAGTTCGGGCTCTCTACCGGCATTTGCACAACATCGTTAAAATACGCTACCGACTTTCGTCAAAAGGCCGATGCGGGTATGGTCATGGTTAATTTGCCTACAGCCGGTGTCGATTACCATGTGCCGTTTGGTGGCCGTAAAGGCTCCAGTTATGGCCCGCGCGAGCAAGGTTCTTACGCCGCGGAATTTTACACAACCGTTAAGACAAGCTATACGGCCCCGTAAACATGGTAGAACCAAGGCAAACTTTGGCTGAAAAGGCCTATGAACTTATTGAGGAAATGATTGTAACGCTTGAGTTGACACCCGGCTCGAATTTCTCGGAAGGCGATTTGTGCGCCCGGCTCAATATTGGCCGGACGCCGGTAAGAGAAGCGCTGCAAAAATTGGCCTCACATCGATTGGTCGCAGGTATGCCGCGGCGGGGTATGATCATCACAGAAGTCAATATTGCCGAGCATCTTGCTTTGCTGGAAACTCGGCGCGTTCTTGATCGGTTGATTGCCTCGCGCGCAGCCGTGCGTGCGACCCGGGCACAACGTACTCAACTGCGCCAAGATGCCGCGGCGATTCGGGACGTTGCAAAATTAGCAGATCTCGCTGATTTTATGCGGCTGGATCGAGAGGCGGACATAATTTTGGAAGCGGCTGCGCGAAACCCTTTTGCCATTCGGGCCTGTGCGCCGCTGCATGCCCACTGCCGCCGCTTTTGGTATCTCTATCAGGAAAACGGCGATCTTGTTGAATCGGCACGTTTGCATGCTGCTGTTTTAACAAGCGTGGCTGACGCCGATGAAGCGGCTGCGGCCTTAGCTTCGGATGCGCTTATCGATTATCTCCTTGCCTTTACGAAATCAGTTATAGATATGTATTAGGAAAAATATGTCCAGAAAAACTTTTTCTTGCATTGATGCGCATACTTGCGGCAATCCTGTTCGAGTTGTCATCGGTGGGGGACCGTTCCTTGATGGGAAAACCATGAGCGAAAAACGTCAGCATTTTCTTGCGGAGTACGACTGGATTCGCACGGGGCTCATGTTTGAGCCGCGCGGTCATGATATGATGTCCGGCAGCATCCTTCAGCCGCCATCTGAACCAGAAAATGATATCGGTATTCTGTTTATTGAAACCAGCGGTTGCCTGCCCATGTGTGGCCATGGCACCATTGGGACTGTGACTGTGATGCTTGAAAATGGTTTGGTTGTGCCGAAAATACCCGGCCAACTTCGTCTTGAAACGCCGGCCGGACTTGTCACAGCTTATTACACACAACAGAATGGCCGAATTACTGCGGTCAGGATTGTCAATATAGCGTCCTATTTACATGCAACTTCACTTGAGGTTGAATGCCCGGAACTTGGGCAGCTTCATGTGGATGTAGCCTATGGCGGAAATTTTTATGCAATTGTTGATCAACAAAAAAACTTTAAGGATATGGCTGATTTTAGCGCAGGTGATCTGGTCCGTTTGAGCCCGGTTTTGCGGGAAAGGCTCAATAAAAAATATACTTTCGTGCACCCTGAAAACGACACTATTTGCGGGTTGAGTCACATCGAATGGACTGGAGCACCTGTCAACGCTGCGGCACATGCACGCAATGCTGTGTTCTATGGTGACAAGGCGATTGATCGCTCTCCCTGCGGCACCGGCACTTCCGCACGAATGGCACAATGGGCCGCTCAGGGGAAATTGGCTGAAGGTGATGAATTTGTTCACGAAAGCATCATTGGCAGCCTGTTCCGTGGCCGCATCGAAGCGTTTACAAAGGTGGAGAAAAACGATGCCATTATTCCAAGCATTGAAGGGTGGGCGCGCGTCACCGGTTTCAACACTATTTTTATTGATGATGACGATCCTTATGCGCATGGCTTTCAGGTGGTATGAAATTGAACCGGAAGAATTTGTCTCAACAGTACCATGAATTTAAATCTGATGTAATTGTGATCGGAGGAGGCGTGATCGGGCTTTGTTCCGCCCTCTTTCTCGCCCGCAGTGGCCGCCGCGTAACGCTCATCGAAAGTGGAGAACTCGGCAAGGGTTGTTCTGAGATGAATGCTGGGTTGGTAGCAACCAGTCATGTTGTGCCGCTTGCAGCGCCCGGTGTCATTGGCCAGGGCCTCAGATGGTTGTTAGATGCTTCCAGCCCGTTTTATATCAAACCCCGTTTTAGTTTTGAGCTCATTGCCTGGCTTTTGCAGTTCCGCTCTGCCTGCAATCAACAAAAAGTAAAACAGTCGATAGTTGTGCTGCATGAACTTTTGCAGGCAAGTTACGCGCTGTTTGAGCAGCTTTCCACCGATGCCATAACCGATTTTGATTTTTGCCAACGCGGTTTGCTGCTGCTCTACCTTACGGAAAAAAGCCTGCACCACGGCGTAGAAGAAGCGGAGACGGTGCGTGCAACCGGACTGCATGCGGAGTTACTCGACGCAAAAGGCATTGCGAACTTAGAGCCTTTTTGTCAAATAACAGCCGCCGGGGGGGTGCACTATCCACAAGATGGACATTTACATCCGGGCGAATTTGTTGATGCAATTAAGAAAGCGCTGGTTAAGTTGCCTGTTACTATTCAAACACAGACGCAAGTTTCCGGCTTCGAAACACAGGCTGGTCGGATTGCAAAAGTGCTGACCAGCGCAGGTGTTTTTTCTGCTGAGGAAGTCGTTTTGGCCGGTGGCTCCTGGTCGCCTGGCCTGGCAAAAATGCTACCTTTAAAGTTGTTGGTTCAGCCCGGAAAGGGGTACAGCGTTGCACTTGAAAAATCCCGAAAACAGCCTTCGGTGCCATCTATTCTTACTGAAGCTCGCGTTGCTGTTACACCACTGGCGAACGAACTCCGCATAGCCGGCACGATGGCGTTAAGTGGCCTCAACCGCAGCATTAGCCAGCGCCGGGTTGCTGCTATGTTGCAAGCAGTGCCGCGCTACTACCCTGAAATCAAGATTGAAAATATGCCTGCCAGAGAAGCATTTGTCGGCCTCCGGCCGTGTACGCCGGATGGCCTGCCGATAGTTGGCCGTTCGAGAAGTATCTCCAACCTTGTTGTTGCTACGGGGCACGCCATGCTGGGCGTAACTCTGGCGCCCGTTACCGGGAAGTTGGTGACTGAGTTGATAAACAGTCAAACACCCTCTTTAGATGTTGCGCCTTTGTCGCCAGACAGATTTTAGGAATGTAAGGCCCTTAATAGCGTCTTTTTCTTTTTTTGCTCTCAAAATTTTATTAAAATAGAGTTTAATTTAATCAGGTTGGCCATTATGCAAAGAAGAACATTTTTAACGAGCATTGCAGCCGCTATTTCTGCTTCCATGTTCAAACCTCGTTTTGCTGTTTCAGAAACGAAAGATAGAAAAATTATCAAGCCGGAAGCCCTTAAACAGGGCGACACAGTCGGCGTGATAACCCCGTGCTCACCGGTATTTGAGCCTGACACCCTGGCTAAAATTAAACCGACATTTCAACACTTTGGACTGAAAGTAAAAATCGGCAAACATGTGGGCACAAGACCTTCCTCGTTTCAAGCTGACATTGCCGGACGTTTGGATGATTTGCACACCATGTTTGCCGACCCGGATATCAAAGCAATCGTGGCTTCAGGCGGCTATGGTGCCTCACAAATTCTGGATAAAATTGAGTATGAGCTGATCAAACAGAATCCCAAAATATTCATTGGTTTCAGCGATGTCACCGCATTGCTTATCGCCATTCATAATCTGACCGGCCTGGTCACATTTCATGGCCCGACCTCATATTCGGCTTATTCCGAATACACTCAAGAGCATTTTAAGCAGGCTTTGTTTTTAAGTGGAGCAATTGGCCGATTAACCAACCCGGACGCAAACAACACATTTCGCCCGGAGCATCGTATTCGTTGCGTGCGTCCCGGCCGGGCAAGCGCGCCACTGGTCGGAGGTAATTTATCTCTAATCGTCGCAACAATGGGGACTCCTTACGAAATCGATACGGATAATAAAATTCTCTTTCTCGAGGATGTGGCGGAAGACAATTACCGCATCGATCGCATGTTGACTCAATTGCGGCTGGCCAATAAATTTAAGAAAGTAAAAGGGATAATCTGGGGTGAATGCAGACGATGTGGAGAAAATTACGACACCAGTGTTTACACCCAAGGTGAAGTGATTAATAACATTTTTCTACCGCTGGGGGTGCCCGTCATTTCCGGAATGACCATTGGCCATACTGCGGATAAACTGACGCTGCCGTTGGGAGTCCAGGCAACCCTGAATGCGGACGATGGCAGCTTAACTATCACTGAGTCGGCTTTGCTTTAGCCGTTAGTTGACTGAGGATTTTTTTTAGTTTTGTTTGTTCTATCTTTTTATGGGTGCAGAAACCTGGAGGGTTTCCAGGGTCGGATGTGACGCTGGTTTAGGTCTGGTGTGCGCAGCACTTTTCTCTTCAAGTAAACCGTTTGTTTAGGGAAAATTTAAAGGGCTTTGGCAGAGTGCCAAAGCCCTTTAAATTGAGGAACCGGTTTTTCAGAAAAATTATCTGCTCAGAGAAATTCCAACGGATACATTCCGGGGATCTCCAGGAGTATAGCTCTTGCCCCAACGACTCTTGCTCGCAGTGGTCGCAAACAATTCATCCGTAGTATTGAGCATATTTGTCCATAACTCAACCGCACCAAAACGATAACCCAGGCGGATGTTAAAGATATCGTAACCGCTATATGTTTGGGTGTTTGTCGGATCGAGGAAAAAGGAATCAACATGTTGCCACTCGAAGTTGATTCGCGCGCCTCTTAAAAACGGCGGACGAAAAGTGATGTCTGCATTGGCGATCCAGCTTGGAGCGCCATTCATTTCGTTTCCACTATAGTCCGCTCCACTCTCAATGTAATCGCGGAATTCATGCTTTGCGTTGGTGCCGTTGAAGCTGAATTCAATAGATTTTACCGGACTGTAGGTGATAGCGTATTCGATGCCACGATGCCTGGTTTCTCCGGCATTGGCGTTGGCTGAAGAACCGTCATCCAGGCGCACGCCGATGATTTCATCGATACCATCCATTTGATAGACGCTGGCCTCCAAATAGAGCTTACCCTGAAGCAGTGCAAACCAGGCGCCTGCCTCAATATTGTTGAAATGAGCCGGTTTCAATGTTGGAACTTTTACCCCGCGGTAAAGCTCGCCAACTTCCGGCGGTTGGAAACCCTGGCTGAAGTTGGCATAAAGTCCCTTGCCAACTTTCAGGTCATAGGTGATACCAATTTTGGGGCTCACTCTGTCGAAACTGGTTTTCTCGTCTGGAGCGCCGGAAAAAGCTTCCAGTGGCAAATGATTATCGTAATCATAGCCAATGTGATCAAACCGCAAACCAGCAACAAGTTTAAGACGTTCAGATGGCTTGATTTCGAATTGTGAATAAGCCGCCACGTTAAATAGATCTACATCATATCTAGTAAGCACTGAGTCATGTGACGCAAAGCCCGTGTATGTTCCTGAGGTTGGATCCCTGTCAATTGAAATGAAATTCGCAACATAGGTTGCTGGAGTATAATCCACAGTTACCCCGGAAAGTAGACTGGCGCTTTTCAAGCTAAAATGTTGACGGTGCTGTAAGTTCACGCCGTAACTTTGAAAGCTATTGTCATTTTCCTCACCGGTAGCTTCTGTTGGGTTGCTAAAGTTGCGCTTTACGCGATAACTTGGGTTTTGCAGAGTCGTGTTATCTCGAAAAAACAAGGTAAAGTCTGTCTGCTGCCTGTCACTCCAGATTTGCGACAAAGTTGTCCGCACTCGGGTTGCATGAACTTTGCGATAGGTAAAAGTCTGCTGGCTCGAATAATCCTGTCCGAAGAAAGCGGTGCTGTCAAGACTACCCGTCATGTCCGTATCCAGGTGATTTGTTGAAAGCGTACTGATAAGCTTCGTGCGACTGTTGATGGCGTAATCTGCCCGTGCAGTAATCGAGACTTTGTCAAAGTCGCTATGCTGACGCCAGCCGTCACGCTGCCTGGCCACATAACCTCCAACATAAAGCCCTAAGTTCCCGACGGTTGTGCTGCCGGTAAAATCAGAACGGCGATAGCCATTATCATTCCCACGTACAGAGATTTTACCCGTTTTCCTCTGGGTTGGATCGGGTGTAAAAAAATTCATAGCACCACCAATGGCATTGCTGCCATAAATTGAACTGGACGGGCCTTTGATGACTTCAAAACGGTTGATGCCGGACATATTCAGTTCATACAGGGCATTGTGATTAAATACCCCTGTCGGACGGATGGGGATCCCGTCTTCAAGATAAAGAAAGAATGCTTTGTAGGTAATCGGTTGCCGGACGGCTACCGTATTCTGTTCATTACCAATATCAACCATATATACACCAGCTACTTTGTTGACTGCCTCATATAATCGAGTTGCTTTCAACTCGCTCATCATTGCCTCTGTCACGGTAGCGATGGCAATTGGAGCCTCGGTTCTCGGTTGAATCATTCTTCCGGCAGATATAACCACAGGTTGCAAGTCAACTGAAGAAGGTTTCAGTTTCACTTCAAGAGGTTCACTATTTGCAGTGAACTCAACTGCTTGTACATGATAACCAATATATGAAAACACCACAGATGCTACTTCCAAACTGGCTTCCATGACGAACTCACCTTCACTGTTGCTGGTTGTCCCCAAAGTCGTATTCGGCACAAATACATTGGCGCCGGCCAGAGGAGCATTCGTTTCGGCATCATAAACTTTACCGGTTATTAAAATGGTTGTATTCGTACCGCCTCCTTCGGCAGCATAACCCAAATCAACCAATCTATTATTAGATAAAAATACAAAAATCAATGTAATTTGAAAAAGCAGATGGCAAAATGATCGCTTTTGCATTGTTAGCCTCCGTGTTAAATATTTTATTTTGTGTTAAAGATAAAGCACCCACTCAAGAACAATTAAGGAAAGTGTACCTAAAACTCTTCAATGGATGCCTGAATTGACTTGCCTTCAAGCCATGCCACAGCAACAAAGTTCTTATTCATGGCCATTGCAGGGTAGTTGCCACTCCCCATGCTTTTTTTCTGTAGCCGCTCAGACCCGGAAAAATTTGGTCCAAGTAAGTAAACCTCTGAACCGTCATAGCTCCCTACCTCACAGGCAATATAGGCTGAAGTTAAATCTTTGGCTGATATTGACGCCCGCAAAGGAGATCCTTCAAAATTTGTATTCAAGTGCAATGGCGTCTGAAATGTCGCACCCTTGTCAGATGAAACAGAGTAGTAAACGCCATAAGTATCTTCACGGCCGTTGTACCAAACAACATGGACATTGTCCTCGGAATCGATGGAAATATCCGGCCCGTTGTGCGGACACCCTTGAATCAGCCAATCGTCGTTATGAATCAAGACTGGTTCCGTAAATGTCTTGCCGTTATCGTCTGACCGGGCGATTGTAATATCTCTGATGTTTTCCGGGGTGGCATCGCGATAGATAACATAAAGTCTTCCTTCTGAATCGGTCGCCATTGCCGTCTTACAGCAAGTGCACACTTTATTGTCCACAACAACACTCGCTTCGAATGTTTGTCCGCCATCGGTAGAACGGGCAACCCGGACCTGGGGGCTGTTATTTTGATTGCGCCCATCAAGCCATGATACATAAACAATGCCGGTGCCACCAACAATCATATCATGGAACCCATGCCCGGTTGGTGTTTGTTCGTAATCATCATTGACGAAAATCGCCGAAGCAAAACTCTTTCCGCTGTCCGTAGACCTGGAAAAACGAATGTTGCTGCCTGGAAAACGTCTACCCTCTATCGGAATGTTATAGTGCCAGAGAACGTAAACATTGCCCTCCGGACCAACCGCGATTTTTGCCGGTGCCTCAGACTGCGCAGTAGCATTGCCTGCCACATCGTTTATCTGAACCGGCTCGGAAAAGTGGCTGTCTCCGCGACTTTTGCCTGAAACAAAAACTGTTTTCGATTCATTAGAATTTCCAACCCAGGCAAGGTAAACCTGTTCGGAGTTGTCGTCGATGGCCACGGTCGGGTTCGTTGCATCTGAGGCGACGGTAAAGACGGTGGCGTTACTCTGTTTTACCTGCTTGTCGCACGAAGAAAAACAGAAAGCCAATATTAAAAAAGCAGCAGCCACGCTCCCTGGCTTTAATATGCTAGAGTGCATTATTGTCTCCAAAAAATCTGAGTCTATTAAATTCTTTAATTAGTTGAACAAATTGTTTGTGTCGTGAGAATTGACCACAAGAATGCGCATTTAAGGCGGGTGAAAAACCAGGGGAATGAAAGAACTGGTGATGAAAAGAGTGGATTTCGGCTGACGGCCAACTGGCCGATAATCTTTAATTCGGGGTTCTTTTAAAGCGAATTCTGAGAAATGGTAGTAAATTAACTTTGATAGAACTTTATTAAAACTGTTTCTTGAAAATACACCGCAGTTTAAATAAGACGGAACTTTGGAAGTCTGAAATTTTTCACCTGAGGTTGATGCTTGTGGTGTTGCACCACAATGGCAGCCACCTCCCAATTCAAAGCCTGGACAGTCGTGACAGAGACAAGCCCGTATAGCACGTCTTGCGGTGTCATTTTCTCCGGCATGCGTGCCCAGCATGAATATTAAATCAAAATTTACCTGGAACATTA
Source organism: Candidatus Zhuqueibacterota bacterium (assembly GCA_029262005.1). GTDB lineage: Bacteria > Zhuqueibacterota > Zhuqueibacteria > Oceanimicrobiales > Oceanimicrobiaceae > JAJDAG01. Next base: position 68,775 of record JAJDAG010000089.1, read on the forward strand.
ATACCAGGGCTAATAAAAGTGAGATCGAGTAAGTCATCTTTTGTGGCCATTACCCGGAGATAAACTTAAGGCGAGACTATTTGAGACTGTCCTTGAGAATCCCCCCGAGGAAATTTTGAAAATAAAGAGATTGGGCAGCAATACATCTTGTGCCAAGCCCTATAACCTGCATAGTATCTATACAATTTGTATAATATCTATACAGATTGTGTATTGCCATACAATATGTATGCCACACTTTACGACAGCCGTGGAACTGTAGGTTGGAATGAGGTAAATCGCTAAAAAATAATGTATCAAAATTTATTTTTTGAAATTTAATAGTAAAATATGGCGAAGATGCAACAGTAAAGTGCGACGCTGAGTGTCGTGAAACGACAATTTGAGTCGCGGCTGGTGTCGTAACTCGATTTGGTGGACCGGACCTAAAAACTATCCGGAAAAGTGTAAACAATTCAGCAAGCTCCCGGCAGAATTCAATTCAAAGAAGCGTTAGCACATACTAGCCTTTCCTGGATTTATCCCTTTCCGGTATTCTTCAATAAAATGGGCTACATCTACCCGCCTTGGCCAAAATGTCCCAAATGAGGAAAGGTTTGTCTCATCAGCGTTAGCGCTCAGTGTTGGTTTTTTCTAACTTGCCTTCGAAGTAACGAGCAGGCTCGAATGAACGAAGGTACTTGCTGCAATGACCCTGGAGATTTAGCATGTCAAATGAGATGAGGAACGCGCGGTGGCTGCGCTGGTACCTGATGGCTTTAATGATAACGCTCACATTGCTGTATTGGCTGCGCTGATTTCTTGATTGAATATTAGCAAAGAACGCTCCACTAACCTGGAAAAGGAGACTATGATGAAACGAGCACTTTTACTTTTCATTGCTGCATTCCTGCTATTTGCTGACGTCAACGCCCAGTCGCCAGATACTCTGGTCATCGAGTTTACGGCCCCGGTAAAAAACCGGTTTAGTGTCGCCGGCCTGCTTGCACTTCGAAGCCAGGGGCAGACTGACTTTGACGAAGATGGGGTGCCGGAACTTGTACTTTTTGAAACAGATGACGATGGCAATCAAACTAAAATTGTGGCCATGGATGGCCGGACTCGTTCCATGAAGTGGGAAGCGGACCTAACTAATTTATCCACGGGTCAGAGTAGTTTAAATAAATTGTCACAGGGATTCCGCTACACTCATCGGGACAGTCTGATTTGGCGTGGATTTCGTAAAATCAGAAAAATACGTGGACTAAACAAGTCAACGAGCGCAAATAGTGAAAGGCTCGCTGTCATATCTGGCCAGAGAGGTGGGGTTTTGGCTTTAGATCCTGCAACCAATGAGGCGCTTCTCAGTTTAGGTGATGATTTTAGGTTACTGGGTATTTTAGATATCGATGGGGATCAAAAAGATGAGCTCATTATCGGAAACAAAAAGACACGCAGGATCTTCATTGTCGGCGACGGGACAACAGAGTGAGGTTCGACCACCGAATCTATAAATTTTGAAGAAGGAGTGATAAAAATGAAGAAAGCCTTTTGTCTCTTTATAGCCGTGCTCATTCCGATTGCTAATGTCGATGCACAAGAGTTAGTCGTAGAATATGAGTCCGACTTTAACCGTGCCTTCCGCTCAGAACTCAGGCAAATTAACAGCGACAATGACCTCGATTTCGAAGAGGATGGTATTCGGGAAATCGTCCTGATTGAAGAAGATGATGCTGGTAATCAAACTAAGATTATAGCACTCGATGGGCGAACTCACGTAAAGAAATGGGAGCTGAATTTGACCGGTTTAAATTCTGTCAACCGGCAAGGCATTAATAAATTTAGTCGAACTCACCGGGATAGTATTATATGGCGGGGCTTTCGTAAAATCAGAAAGGTAGTCAGACTGGGCAAGTCAACAGGTAACAGCGAAAGATTGGCTGTTTTCGGTGGCGAGGAAGGGGGGATTCTGATTGTCGATCCCCATACAAATGATGTGCTGCTCGACAAAGATGATAATTTCACCTTGCTTGCTGTTTTTGATATCGATGGGGATGGGCTCGATGAGGTGATCGTCGGCGATAAGCCGCGCCGTACCGTTATGATCTATGGTGATGGCTCGGTTACCAGCCTTGAATCCGGGGAGCCGTCAGTTCCCATTGGTTTTCATCTTGCCCAAAATTATCCGAATCCGTTCAACCCAGCGACAACCATCTACATTTCAATTAGTCAATCTGATCAAGTTGAGCTTAAAATTTACGATTTACTCGGCCGACTCGTGCGCACACTTGTTGGTGAGCGCCGTCAGGCAGGCAAGCAATCGGTGGTTTGGGACGGCCGTGATAACCTTGGTCGTGCAGTTGCAAGTGGGCAGTTTTTCTACCAGCTAACCGTTGGAAACACACGAACTACGCGCAAAATGGTTTTACTGAAATAAAAATGAACGTAAATGCTATGCAAGCTGAAGTGCATTGCAGAAACATTTAAAATTGATATTGTTGAATTGATACTTATATATTTACTAACAAATGGAGAGTGTCATGAAAATTGAAAAGATGTTACTTTGGGTTGTCTTGCTTTTACTAACATTAGGCTCTGGACTTAAACCCGGGACACTAAACGCCCAAACCTACGAAGCAAAATTTGATTCGATGAATGCTTCAGGCTGGTTCGGTGGAGACAACCGGACAAATAATGGACCACGTAACATAGGTGTTGGGCAGAGTGTGCTTATTGATTCCTCAATAACATTGGACAGTTTTTCATTTCACTTCACCAACAGTTTTGATTTTCCTCAGGATCCGGACGGTCATGGCCATGAAGTGACTCTCACGTTGAATGTTCGTAATTCAGTGGGCGAGATTTTGCGCACACTTCAGGCCGTTCTACCGGATACATTCGATGGTGGCTGGGTCACTTGGCCAGGCATAGCTCTTGATGTTGACGCGGACAGCAGCGTTATCTTTATTACAACCTACCTTGTGGGTGCTTTTGACACAAACCAGTACTTTAGCGGCCATTCCGGCGATCAACATGCTAGCTATGAGGACGGATTCCGCTACGTCAAAGGCGGCACTTCTGATGAGGATATGGCGCTTTGGGATGACTGGAATCGTCATTCCTGGGATTCTGCATTCATGCTTCAGGGAACGCTCAGAACTGTCACCAGCGTGGATGACGGAGATTTGCACATTCCCGGAACGTTCTCGTTAAGTCAGAATTATCCGAATCCGTTTAACCCCGCTACCACAATTTCTTATTCTTTAGATCACGCCGATGAGTCGAAATTGACCATATTTGATGTGCTTGGAAGAAAAGTCCGAACTTTAGTGAATGCGCGCCAACAAGCCGGCGAGTACTCGGTTGTTTGGGATGGGAAGAACAGTCGGGGGCATTCGATTGCCGGTGGACATTATTTCTACCAGCTCCAGGTTGGGGGAATTCAATCAACACGCAAGATGCTTTTGCTGAAATAGTGTTACATGACCAGCAAGCACTACTCTAAACTCAGCCCAATACGACTCAGGCACGCGTTGCCAGACCGTGCTTTTTGCGCATATTTTTCACAGCTCGTGCATGCCCTGCGCTCATTGGTTTTGTTTATTTAGTGAATCTGTAATTGTAAATTGCATAATTCTCTATTTTTCAACTCGCAGCAACTCCTTTAAAGATAAGTCGTTAATAGCCCTGATATTTATTTAATATCAGGGCTATTACATTTGCGGCATCTCGTTTGCCTGATACCGGCCAACGAATCTGTATTTTAATCTCACAAAAATAAGGGAGATAAGTTATGCTGCAAAAGAGAATTACAGGAAGGGTGGGATTTCTCAGTGTTTTGCTTCTTTTTATGGCAATCGGCAGTGGCCGGCTATTGGCACAGGGCGCTTTAATTTTGTCAAAACATTCGGATTTCTCAACTGAGGATCGGGTCTTTACCGCAAATGATTCAATGTTCATGATGGTGGTTGCCCCTCACATTAATTACACGGACATTGATGAAAATGAATTTGAATTGAAAGCTGACAGTGGCGGAGATGAATTTGAGGGGCATTTTACCAATTTGTTAAATGGAACTTATGTAGCTGCAATTGACTTGGGTACGGCAGATCCTGCTGAAAACCGTTGGAGTTGGGAGGCCGGAATCAAAGATAATCATGGCAATGAGTTCGAAGTCGAAGTTGATATCGTCATCGGAGACGGTGAAAATGTTGAAGATGATTTTGAAATTTCAGGCACAATTGAAGCGCTTAATGAACCTGACTTGACTGTTAACGGCCTCACTATTTCTGCCAATGAGAACACTAAATTTGCCAATAAGAATGGTGAACTCATTGAATTCGCAAGTTTGCAAGTTGGAGATTTTGTTGAAATAAAGGCTTTTGAAAATGCGGAAGGTGCATTGATTGCACTTAGAATTAAGGTCGAGGATCAGGGTGGTGAAGATATCGAAGTCAAGGGTGAAATTCAGGCACTCGGTGCAGATAGCCTGGTCGTACTGGCACATACTTTTTTTGTCGATGCGCAGACTGAAATCTTTGACGATAACGGAAATTCAATCACGCTTGCGGATCTGCAGGTCGGATTCTTTGTTGAAATCCGTGCAGTGCACCAGGCCGATGGAACATTGCTTGCCACGAAGCTCAAAGTTGAAGACGAATCGCATGAACAGGAAATTGAGTTTACCGGTGAAATCACATTTCTTGGTGACGAAGTTATTGTTGTCGTTGCAACAGAATTTCTTGTAACAGGGGAAACCAAAATTCTGGATAATGACGAGCAGCCAGTCCTGTTTTCACAACTTGAACTTGGGATGATTGTCGAAATCCGGGGCGTTCCCGGGGCAGATAGCTTACTTCGGGCTACCAGGATTAAAATTGAAGATCGATTGGGTGAAGATGAAATTGAAATAACCGGCGAAGTCACTGACATCGCCGAGCAGGCACTGGTTGTGGCCGGCCTGACATTTCAGATTAATGCCCAGACTGTATTTCTCAATGACAATAGGCAGCCAATTCAGTTAGCAGATATCAGGGTTGGCTTTATTGTTGAAGTCCGTGCCAATCGCCTTGGAAATGGTGATTTGCTCGCAACCCGGGTCAAAATTGAAGACCGGGCTAACGATGAGTTGGAGATTACAGGTGCTATTGAGCAGCTCCTCACACATGGATTGGTCGTTGCCGGTTTTGAATTTACTGTGACGGACCTCACTCAAATTCTCAACGATGAAAATGAGCCAATCGAGTTTGCGCACCTTCAGGTTGGAATGGTTGTCGAAATCCGGGCAGAGATTGCAGAGGGTGACAGTTTATTCGCAACCAAGATCAAAGTTGAAGATCATGACGGGGATAAGGATGAAGTTGAATTAACCGGGACCATCGATGCAATTACAGGTGAAAGTCTGGTGGTTGCCGGCTTGACTTTTTTCGTGAACGCCCAAACTGCAATCATGGATCATGCAAAAAATCTAATTTCTTTTGCCGATTTAAAGCTGGGTTTGATTGTTGAAGTTCGCGGTGTTCTGCAAGCGGATGGCAGTCTGCTGGCCACTCGAATCAAGCTGGAAGACCGCATCGAAGACGAAATAGAGATCACGGGAAGTATTGAGCAGGTCTCCGATCTTGCAATTACTGTTTTAGGAAAGATATTTGGACTGACTGAAAATACCGTCGTCCTGGATGGGAATAAGCAGGTTATTTCTCTGTCTGAACTGTTCGTCGGCATGACTGTTGAAGTGCGCGGTGATCTTTTGCCGGATGGAACCCTCATCGCTATCAGAATTAAAATTGAAGATGGTAATGCAGATGAAATCGAAGTTGTGGGACCGATAGAATCATTTGGGCAAAATACCGTTGAAGTGATTGGCGTTGTTTTCTTTGTAACGGACTCTACGGCAATTTTGGATAAAGAAAACAATCCGATTGCATTTGCTGACCTGCAAATTGGCCAAACCGTGGAAGTAAAAGCGCTGGTCCGGTCCGACGGCAGCCGGGTTGCAACCCGTATAAAAGTTGAAGATTTACTGCTGATGAGCGCAGTTGTAAATCAGGTTGACGGCAACGGCATTGCCATACTGAATCGGGAAATATTGTTCGATTCGAATACCCTCATTCTTGGAAAAATGAATGAACTTCTAGCCACCGCAGATTTAACCATCGGTCAAATTGTTGAAGTACGGGCGAGGCAGGGGAGCGGACAAACCCTGATTGCTAGCAAAGTGAAAATCCAGGGCACGGCAAATGTGACTTCGATTAACGCTGCTTTGGGTGAAAAGGGCACAGCGCCTGATGATTTTGTCTTGTTGCAAAATTACCCGAATCCTTTTAATCCGAGCACGACCATTTCTTTCCGGATTCCAGACTCGGGTTCCGCATTGGTTCAAACCAAAGTGAGTGTTTTTAATTTGCTCGGCCAGGAAGTGCGGACGCTCATCAATTCAAACATGAGCCCGGGGCTTTACCGCGTGCAGTGGGATGGCAAAGATGGCCGCGGCGTCTCGCTTGCCAGCGGCGTGTATGTCTACCGTTTACAGGCTGGTCCGATCAACAAAACGCAACGAATGCTTTTGGTGAAGTAGTGGCATACGACCACAAGAGAATCTAAGGAATAGATTTTATAAAGCACAAGCGCGGCAACCATTAACCGGGCGGGAGATTTTTTCTCTCGCCCGGTTAATCATTTTTAAGTGACGGTTTATCATTTCTACGTGACGGTTTACCATTTTTGGCAGAGGGTATATCATTTTTAAGTGACGTTTTACCATTTTTGGCAGACGCGCATTGATTTTTCGCTGCACTTCACTCATTTTTAAGTGCCGCTGATTTATTTTTGGGTGGCGCTTAGCCAGAATGTTGGATTCAAGAGGACGAATTGCAATCTGCAGAGCTCTGTTTTTTGGGCAATAACACTCCGCTTCACGCGCGGCGGGATTTCACGGCACTGGATATTCCGAATACAAAGGCTCTGAAAAAACATAAAACTAAGGCAGATCGCCATTGCCCGCCGTCGCTGTGCAAGCGGTCGTATACAATGAATTAGCAGTTTCTCGCCTCACCATCCCCAAAAAGAAAATTCTAAAAAAGTTCTTGCATTACTATTCTTTTCGCTTTATATTTATGTCATAACTTGTGACATAAATACATTACTTATAGCGCTTCGTAACCATGCTTGGGCCAATGAACAGTTTAAAACCAACACCTTCCCTCCGCCAAAAACAAAACGAGTTGACCAAAGGGCTTATCCTCAAAGCCCTGGCAAAAGTGATTCTCGAGAAAGGTGTGCATAATTTTTCGGTGCAGACCGTGGCGGATGCGGCGGGCGTTTCGCATCGAACGGTTTACCGGCATTATCCAACGCGCGAGGCGCTTCTGGAAGGATTGGCGGATTATCTGGAAACCCTGTTAGAACAGCAGCGATACCAATCCGTCCCGGAGAATGCTTCCGATGTTCTGAAAGCGGTGACAGAGGTTTTTCACATCTTTGAAGATGTGGATATCTACGTCAAGGCCATGGTTCTTGCCAGATTGTCGACCGGCCACCGCCCGGCATCTACTTTGGAGCGGGACACGGCATTTCAAAAAATTATTAAAGATTTGGCGCCCAAGCTGGATGATAATGAAATCGATCGTGCAGCTTCGCTTATTCGTTATTTGGTATCTTCCACCACATGGATGATTCTGACCGACAACATGGGCCTCTCTACAAAAGAAGCGTTGCAAGGCGTTAAGTGGGCGGTCGAAGTATTGTTCGAGGATTTGAAAAAACGTAATCGCAGTTCATCTAAAAAATAGAAAGGATGATAATTATGGACAACAAATTTCTTACTCCACCTCTGTTGCGATTGGCTGGCGTTGCCTCCATTGTTTCCGGCCTGCTCTTCTTCTTCGGTGTGCAACTCCAGATGAGTTCGGGCTGGTTTCCCGAAGTAGCGCTCACCGACGGCGAAATGACCTCCTGGTTGGCAACGGTAACTGCCTTGCGCAGCACGGCGCTTGCAGGCATCGGATTTTCTGTTGCTGCAATTGCGCTTTTTATAATTGTTGGGCTTGTCGTTTATCGCTTTCTCGCCGACGTCCAGCCCACATTAGCATTATTGGGAATAGCGGGCTATCTCACCGGTGTTCCACTTGCCCTGGTTGCTTTCATTTTTGGTTTTGGCGCCACCTGGGGACTTATGGATGCGGCGAGCGCAACTGAATCTGCCCTCTTAACGGCCTTTATGCGCAGTTTTTTGGCGATGGACGACATAGGGACTTTTCTCATCGCTGGTGTTGGAAACGGCTTTTTTTCTTTGGCAGCATGGCGGAGCAGACAGCTTCCACGCTGGCTGTCGGGGTTGGGCATAGCAGTGGCAGTACTGATCGCCTTGGTACTTTTTCGATATGTTGCTCCTGTTTTTGGGGCTGCTGGTATCGGCTACCCGTTGCTGCTGCTCTGGTTTGTGCTGTTGGGTGTCGTTCTCTTGAGAAAGGCCTCGGCTCAAGAGCCGAGTGTACAACACGCAGCAATGCAAGCGGCCTGAGTGTGATTTGGCTAACGTTCTGGTCTTGAAAGAACAATTTACCATCACTCAGGTACAGCGCGGTTTGAAAATCCATGGATAGAAAAAAATATCAATACGGAGGGAATTGACATGAAAAAACTTCTCAAAATTGTTGGCGGCATCTTTGCTGTGCTTCTGCTTATGGCGGTGGCGGGAATTGGTTACTTACAAGTATCTTTACCTGATGTTGGAGATGCCCCGGATCTGAAAATCAACGCCACGTCTGAAGCGCTGACCCGCGGCAAATATTTGGCCCACCATGTTACCAATTGCATTTTCTGCCATTCTGATCAGGACTACAATTACTACTCCGGTCCCATGGTTCCAGGCACAAAGGGGAAGGGTGGTTTCGCAATGCGGGAGCCTGGTGTTGGAGTTGTGTATCCTTCGAATATTACGCCCGCTGCACTTCGCGACTGGACAGATGGTGAGATTTTTCGCGCCATTACCACGGGTGTTACGAAGGATGGTGAACCGCTTTTCCCAATGATGCCCTTCCCGGAATACAGCAAAATGGCAGAAACAGACGTGCAGGCTATTATTGCTTACTTGCGAACCTTGGCGCCGATCGAGAATGACGTTCCCAAGTCAGAGATCAATTTTCCCTTGAATCTGATTATGCGCACGATTCCGCAACCCTATTCACCAAGCCAACTACCCGCAAAGTCGGATACTCTTGCGCTGGGAGAATACCTGACAACCATTGCGAGTTGTCGCATGTGCCATACACCAATCGGCGACAAGGGGCAGCCGCTGCCCGGAATGGACTTTGCCGGTGGTTTTGAATTCTCTCTACCAAATGGCAGAATTGTACGATCGGCCAACATCACCCCTCACCGCGATACTGGAATCGGCGCCTGGGAAGAATCCTATTTTATTGGTCGGTTCAAAGAATACGCCGATTCAACCAAATCGCACATCCGGGTTTCACAAAATGGCGACAATACGATGATGCCGTGGACACATTTTTCAGGGATGACAGTTGAAGACCTCACCGCTATCTACAGTTATCTGAAAACCGTAGCGCCGGTTGAGAACGCAGTCGAAAAGCACGCGAAGGTAGTAGAGAGCACAGTCAATAAATAGGTAGAACTATCAAATCCTGGGAATTTTTACCGGATATTTTCGCCAGTAAATCAGGTTTTGGCAATTTAGGTTCTTCTCCTTTTTTGAAGAACAAACAATAGGATTAGATTGTATTTCGGGCTCGCCTTACTGTTCGCTATTTTAGGAGATGTATTCACCTTCGGATACTTTTATCCCCGAAATGAAATCTTGTTCAACTTTGAATTTAGTAATCATTTATCTGATATATCTAAAGCTTGTAAAGAATGGCAAAATATGAATTGGATAAGGTCAATTGTAGTATTGACCGGTTTAGTTTTTCAATTTATAGGTTTGAACAAACTGAGTACTTTGTAATAAATACTGAGCACAACAACACACATGGGTCATCAAAACGGCGCATGTGCAAACCGGTGAGAATGCTTGCATGAAAACCATCATACCAACGAAAAGTTCAGGACTCATAGTCCCTTTGAATAAGGCGGCGGTGAATATGCGGGATGCCGTCGGAAGCAAGGCCGCCAACTTGGCGCAGCTTAAGGCTGCCGGCTTTTTAGTGCCGGATGGTTTTGTACTCACTACCGAGGCTTTTACCCTGTTTCTGGAATCGAATCGCATCGACCCAAATGCGGTACCCGAACAAATCGAACAGGCATCGCTTCCATCTGAAATCGTCGCTGCGCTGCGCCAGGGTCTGAAGGAGTTAAAAGACGTCAAAGTGGCAGTACGTTCTTCTGCCATCGCCGAGGATTTGGCGGATAGCTCCTACGCGGGTCAGTATGAATCAATTTTAAATATTTCCGGTCAGGAAGCTTTGCAGCATGCGGTGCGCAAGTGCTGGGCCTCAGCTTTTTCAGAGCGTGTTAAAAGTTATGAAAAAAAATATGACCAGAAGAGCCTACCAGAGATGGCGGTGCTTATTCAAAGTATGGTTGCGGCTGACGTTGCGGGTGTTGCCTTTACCGCCAATCCAACGATTGGCATCCGTAACGAGGTTGTTATCAACGCCGTGAGTGGGCTTGGTGAATGCCTGGTTTCCGGAGAAGCCACGCCGGAGCAGTGGGTGATAAGCAAAAACGTGCAATTGGTGAACCCGCGGTCAAATAAAGTGCTAACAGAGTCGCAGGCGCAAGAAGTGGCAGGCTTGGCTCAGCTTGTGGAGAAATATTATGAAACACCGCAGGACATTGAGTGGGCGATCGCTAAAGACCAACTCTACTTGCTGCAAGCCCGCCCTGTGACTGGTTTGTCGGAGGAAGAGCCCATTCCGGTGCCGGTGGAGGTTTCTGATGGCGCGTGGTTCCGTGACATGATTCACTTCCCAAGGCCGTTCTCGCCGTTGTTTGCCTCAATTTATCTGCCCGCTTACAACAAGGCAACCCGCACTGCGTTTCAGGAATTTGGTATACTTATCGATGGGGTTGAGTTGCGCATTATCGGTGGGTGGCCCTATATTCGCATCATTCCACCTATGGACAAGACAGACCCGCCACCTCCCAATTGGCTGTTGCCTGTTTTGATGCGAGTCGTACCGCCGCTGCACAAAAAAATGCAGCGTGCCCGTGAGGCGCTTCGTTCCGATCTGGCTGGAAGCCTGCTTGATGACTGGTGGCAAACCTGGCGTCCGGAGTTTGAGGCCAAGATAACTCAGAAGGCAGCCGTCGATTTGTCGGTGCTGGATGATATGGCACTTGCCCGCCATTTCAACGAGTTGGTCTCACTTTTCGAACGCATGGAAGTAATCCACTTTCGCTTGTTTCCGCCTCACATGTTGGCTGTGACCGATGCGGTGTTCTTCTGCCGTGATGTACTGGGGTGGGAAGAATCCGAATCTATGGCGCTATTCGCCGGGTTGTCGAAAACCTCCAGCGCCCCCGGAGATGCTCTTGCGGAGCTTGGGCTCCAGGCACGGGAGCGCCCGGCCGTGATGCAGGCGCTTAAAACAATTGATGAAAATACCCTTGAGCAGTTGGAAGAAATTGACCCGGAATTTCTTGCTGCATTCAACTCTTATCAAAACAAATACGGTTTAAGAATACCGATCTACGACCTCGACCATCCTTGCGATCTGGAGCAGCCGCAACTCATGTTACACTGGCTACGTGATCATGGGCAGAATGGTTCACCTCCTGATGGAAAGAATGCGGCACTGGAGAAGCAACGAGAAGAAAAAGAGTCTCAGGCGCACAGCAGGCTTTCCGGTTTACCGCAGCAAGCCGAACGTTTTACCACTATTCTGGAGCGGCTAGAAAAAGCTTACCCGGCTCGTGAGGACAACGAGTTTTTCTCCTTTAATATCATGAGTTTGATGCGATTGTCTAGTCTGGAAATCGGTCGACGTATGGCAGCGCGTAGTCACCTCAAAGACTCCGGCGATATTTTCTATCTCGAAATCGACGAGGTGCGACAATGGCTACGGCAACCGGCAGATATTCGGGGTACTGCCAGCCGCAGGCTCGGTGAGCGGTTATGGATCGATGCTAACCCGGGTCCGCAGACTTACGGCCCGCAAGCGCCACCACCGGATGTTAGTAGCTTACCCGCTGAAATGTGTCACATCATGACCGGATTGTTATGGATTATCAAGAATGACGTGGAGCCAAAAATCGAATTACACGAAGGAGGCATTCGCGGCGTTGGCGCCTCGCCTGGACGCTTCACAGGACTTGTGCGGATAATTCACAGTCCGGAGGAATTCCACAAAGTTCAGAAAGGCGATGTTTTGGTGTGCCCGATGACAACCGCGAGTTGGTCAACATTGTTTGCCTCCCTTGGTGCGCTGGTCACGGATTCAGGTGGCCTCCTGTCTCACCCGGCGATCATCGCGCGTGAATTTGGCATCCCGGCAGTGCTTGCAACCGGCAATGCCACTGCGAAATTGTGCGACGGCCAGCTTGTTACGGTAAACGGATCCGCGGGAACCGTTGAGATAGTGGAATAGGAAACGTGTCTCACCCGCCGATTTGCTGCGGGGTTCGACGGGCTTGCGCCCATAAGTTATGCTTCTATTTCGAGATCAAACGTCAAGACGCTTGGCGCTTTCGACATCAAAGTCTTCCTCCGACAATTCCGAATGTAGACGCTTATTCTGTAGGACTGTCAGGGTAGTGTCCAATGTATCATCGGTGAATGAAATTTGATTTTCGCTCGCCCTGGGTTTCCACCCAGGGCGTCTAATAAAATAGGGCTTCTGCCCCATCAGTCCTGAAAAAATTTCTCCTTAAATATTTTTGCATCGTTTTCTTCATCGTGTAACCATGTCCGTGCACTGCCATACTTCCAATGCTCTGGTTTCTGAACCAGACTTTATTGTTTTTCTAACTCAACTTGGGACAGAAGCCCTTTCTAATTGCGCCCTTGGAAGAATCCCAGGGCGAGCAGAGGTTTGTCATTTTTAAGTGGCGGTATATCATTTCTACGTGATGGTTTACCATTTTTGGCAGAGGGTATATCATTTTTAAGTGACGTTTTACCATTTTGGGCAGACGCGCATTGATTTTTCGCTGCGCTTCACTCATTTTTAAGTGCCGCTGATTTATTTTTGGGTGGCGCTTAGCCAGAATGTTGGATTCAAGAGGACGAATTGCAATCTACTTAACTCTGTTTTTTGGGCAATAACACCATATATTAACCTGATTTTACACTGAACAAAACACGACATTAAATCAATCACCGCGTTTAAAATTCAGTGTTGACCATTTTTTTGTACCCAGCCTGGCAATTATATATGAATTTTAGTCCTCATAAATTTCAACTGTTGCTTTTAGCCTTGCTGAATATTTGTAAATTTCGTTTAAGTCCTTAATTTCAACTTTATTCTCTTTTTTGTTTTCGTCAATAAAGGCAATAGATTTTTTGTTCGTGTTGTTGAAGTGCAAGCGACAAATTGGTTTTCTGTTATTGTCATCCAAAAGAATGCCAAAATAACTGATTGTATCACGGTAAATAATTCTTGCTGGATCAATAAATTCTCTTAGTATGGACTTGATAATATAATAGCCTTCCATTTCCTCTTCTGTTGTCTCAATTCTATTCTCAGGGTCGCTCAATACCGCTTCTTGTTCTTCTTCTTCAACTTCTATGGTAGCAACTGCTTCCTGATCCATCGCAAATTTTAAGCGATCATTTATTTTGTCACTAATAAATTGAGAAAATGCCTTTTTAACGATACCGTTAAATTGTTCGCGAACAACCTGTGTTAATTTACCTGAATAGACTTGAGAAGCAAAAAATCTAACAAAATCATCGTCTGGATTACTAAGTTGATCATTTAAAATCTTCTTTATCTCTTTTGTATATTTCAAGTCACTAGCAGATGACATCACTTCGTCAAGATTAAATTTGGACTTAGTCAATTTTTTAATTTCGTTAATCTGTGATTCATTTAAGTTTAGAAGGTCAATTTCCAAAAAGGGTTTAGAATCCATTTTATTGGTTTGTTCGAGATCAGAATAAAACTTATAAATCACGCCATTTGTTAATACTCCTATTCTGGAATCCGTTACAGAAAAATACCGGAATAATTGGCTAGCATGCACATTATCTAAATTAGTTCCACTCGATTTACACTCAATCAACATAATCGGATTACCCTCACGCATTATTGCATAATCTACTTTTTCACCTTTCTTGGTCCCGACATCTGCAACAAATTCTGGCATCACTTCTGTAGGATCAAAAACATTATAACCAAGAGAGTTAATGAAAGGCATAACTAAGGCATTTTTTGTTGCTTCCTCGGTGGCAGTGTACTCAAGTTGTTTGGGTATTTTAACAATCAGCTCTTGAATTTTATCAACGAAGTCCATAGAAAAATCCCTTCATCTTTAAATTTATGACAATTGTGATATTGCTATATTATCTGGGACAAAATGTTAAGTTAGTGCGATTAGAAAACTACTAACAAAGGGTTTTGATTGTAACGTCCTGCTTAAGCATTGTTTTCCCTTTGGTTACTGCCCTCTATATAGAGACCAAAACGAAATATCGCGCATTGCTCTGAAGCGTTTTGCGAAGGTGTAACATTCTGAAAGCAGTATGGTGGGGTCTCACCCCACCTTTTACTCGTAGAAATTAGCATCAATGTTCTTGCTTCATCGACAATTTGCTTCTCTCACCATCCTGGTAGCATCGCGATACACTCGGAATCAGGGGAGTGGGAAGTCTGTGGGATTAATATAAAACAGCATATTAACAATGTCAAAAGAAAAAGCTGAATCCCGGCCATGCTCCCATTACAAAATTTACAGGCCGGACCAGCATTGGGCCAGGATGTGTCCTCTGTAAAACACAGGCAGCGAAATGTGAAAGGAAATACACTTGAAAACGAAGTTGAAATTACATAACTTCGCCCAGGTCTCAATTACATGCAACCCTATCTTGACAAACCCAGGGAGTCTTTCATGCAGATGAAACAGGTTCTATTCTCACTCGTTGTGATTTTATCATTCGCCGGTTGCGGCTTTGATGATCCCCAGGCTGAGCTTCATGCTCTTTTTGATGCGGATTGGGAGTTCTCCGTGCAGGAATATCCGGTATTTGCAACGTCCGTGGGTCGGCATGAATTTAATGCTCGCCTCGCTGCAGTCACAGAGGCGGATCAAGCTCGCCGCGCTGAGAAATACAAAGACTTTCTTGACAAGCTGCATGACATTGACCGGGCTGAGCTTAACCGCGAGGATAGAGTTAGCTATGACATGTTTGCGCGTGATCTGGAAGACAACATTGCCGCTTATAAATTCAAAAGCTACCTTGTGCCGTTCAATAGTGACAGTGGTTTTCATACCGGCTTTGCCCGCCTCGCCAATACCATGCCGTTTCGAACTGTTAAGGATTATGAAAACTACCTTGCCCGGTTAAAGCAAACACCGGCGCATTTCGGCCAGTATATTCAACTTCTGCGCACCGGCATGGCGCTTGGAATAACGCCGCCAAAAGTTGTGATGAAGGGGTTTGAATGGACAACGCATTCGCATGTGGTCAACCATTGGGAAAAGAGTGTCTTTTACACACCGTTTACGAATATACCGGCTAACGTGCCTGAAGCTGAGCACCGGCGCCTGCTCGATGTTGCGCAGAAAACCATTATGGATAGCGTCGTTTCCGCCTATGCCAACTTAACCGATTTCCTTGTGAAGGAATATATTCCCAAGTGCCGGTCAACCATCGGCGCGTCTGATTTGCCAAACGGTCGTGAGTATTATGCGCAGCGTGTAAAATATTACACAACTCTCAATCTTAGCGATTCAGAAATTCACCAAATTGGCCTTAATGAAGTGGCGCGGATTCGTGGTGAGATGCAGGAGATAATTAAGCAAGTTGGTTTCAGGGGTAATTTTGCCGCGTTTCTAAAATTTCTGCGCACGGATTCCCGCTTCTATCCTGAGAGTTCCGAGGCCCTTTTGAAACAAGCTTCTTACATTGCCAAACAAATGGATGGCAAGCTGCCGTCATTGTTTAAAACCATGCCGCGACTGCCTTATGGCGTGGCAGCAGTGCCGGAACATCTCGCGCCCAAATATACGGCCGGCCGCTATGTCGGTCCGGCTTATGGCAGCACCGAGCCCGGCTATTATTGGGTCAATACTTACGCTCTTAAAACCCGGCCACTCTACACGCTGGAGGCACTGACTTTTCACGAAGCCGTGCCGGGGCACCATTTGCAGATTTCTTTGGCGATGGAACTTGAAAACATGCCCCGGTTCAGGCAGTTTGCGTATATTTCAGCCTTTGGTGAAGGCTGGGGTTTATATTCCGAATGGCTTGGACTTGAGGCTGGTTTCTACAAAGATCCATACAGCAATTTCGGGCGGTTGACTTACGAAATGTGGCGCGCCTGCCGTTTGGTTGTCGACACCGGTCTGCATGCAAAAGGATGGACTCGCCGGCAGGTACTGGATTATCTTGCCGCCAACACGGCCTTGTCAATGCACGAAATCACAACAGAAACAGATCGTTACATTTCCTGGCCGGGACAGGCGCTGTCGTATAAAATGGGTGAACTTAAAATCAAAGAATTGCGCCGTACCGCCGAAAAATCGCTGGGCGAAAAATTCGATGTCAGAGAATTTCATGATGTTATTTTGCGCAACGGCGCCATTCCACTGCCCGTGCTTGAGGAAGAGGTTGAAGCATATATTGCATCGTTTGAATCAGCTGAGTAGGTTTTGTTTTGGTGTGTTGACCGCACCGGCTATTACAAAACTTGTACCCATTTTTGAAGTATTAGTAAACTTTAAATCCACACTTTTCTGCAAAAAAACACTTCTTCGTGCCTGATGAATAAATATATCGGGTACGGTAGTGTTTTCCAGAAATGAAATTATTTTCTGGATGGTGACTTTCTTGTCTAATCTTGCAAATTGGGGGAATGTCACAAGATGCTCAGTGTACATTAATGTGGGTGGTTCTCTTGTAATGTGAAAAAATGACAAGCTACAAATTAAAACCACTGAGTTTATCGGGGTCTTCCCGATTATAAACCATTATCCTGAAAAAACAAATTGAGGTGAAGGATGAACACCAAAATAATTGGACTTATTGCGGTGTTTTGCGCGTTTGCTTTGTGTACTTTGCACGGACAGGTTCGCTCCGATTTTGTTCTTGTAGAAAAGGGCATTGACGCCGACATTGCAGTTGACAGCCAAGGGAGACTGCATGTGACCTGGTGGAATTACGAAGGAACTTATTACGGCCTTTTTGACTCGTCAGGTATGCCCTTGAAAACTCCCACGTTAATTGATTATCCAGTAAGCGATCCTGTCATAGCGGTTAACTCAAACCATGTGGTTGTTGTCTGGTGGGTAAGTGGCCCAACATTCAGTAACTTTATTCTAGGGCGGTTGCTATATCTTAATGCGGATTCGGTCTCTAATCGGGTTCTCTTTAATGGAGCTTTCTCAGACGCGGTGCGTTTTGAGCCGGATGTGACTTTTGTTGATGACAGCACTTTTGTTGTGGTGTGGTTTGGCCAAGAGTTTGAAACACAGGATCATTATGGAATTTATGCACGTCGCGCCAACACGTCATTGGATTTTTTGGGTCAGCATCAACTGATGTCAAATGATCGATCCGGTGACTTAGACCATCTTTTTCCGCATATTGCCACCCATCAACAGAGCGACCAATTTATTGTACAGTGGTTTGAAGATATCTCATATTACGGAAACAAATTATATGGACGAATATTTTCAAAGTCCGGGACTGCTAAAGATTCAAGTTTTCTAATAGATGCGGCGCCGGATACGTCCTTTATATCCTATTCAAATGTTGTGATGAGAAGCAACGGTCAATTTGCCACAGTTTGGATTTCCGGAAATAATAGCGTTGGCGGAACCATTTACTTGCGTCGTTTTAGTGCGGATGGCACCCCACTAGGAAATAAAGAGCAGATCAATGACACCTCAGGCGAATCTATTTCGGGTGTTGATATTGCGATGGATGCGAGTGAGTATTTTGTCGTAGTATGGAGAAGAAGAAATAACGTTGGCTCAAATATTATGGCCCAACGGTTCGCTACCGATGGTAGCCACATGGGTGCAAATATTCAGATAAGCACAACCGCAGATAGTTTGAGTCTTCTTTTTCCAACAGTAGCGCTTGGCAGTGGAAAAATTTATGCTGCATGGAGAGTTTTCGAAACCAATAATATCCGCGCTAATATTCTCGATTTTAACAACCCGATTGTCAGTGTTGAAGCTGAGCCAGAAAAAGCTCAAAAATCATTTCAATTGTTGCAGAATTATCCCAATCCGTTTAATGCAACAACTACACTCTCCTATAAAGTGCCTTCACCCCAATATGTTAAATTAACAGTTTATGATTTGTCAGGAAAAGAAGTCGCAAACCTCATGAACGTATTTCAGTCTGCCGGAAGTCATCGTGAGGTCTGGAACGGCAGAAACAAGCATGGCGCGATTGTTTCATCTGGCCTGTATTTTGTGCGATTACAAGTTGGTGGTAACAGCCGAGTGCTGAAAATAACTTTTCTCCGATAGCATCGGTTGCTCTGCATTTTCTATTTATTCCTCAGGATTTAAATTATGTGATTTCCTACTGCCCGATTCCACATTTACGCCTCTTGACTTTTCTTTTCTGCTTTCTTATTTTCGTTCTGACCAGAGATTTTTTTCTTTTGAAAATCTGTGTTTCATCCGTGGAAATCCGTTGCGAATATTTCTATTGCTTCGTAATTAATTACAACGAGTTCCACACAGTTCAATATACAAACTTTTCTTACCGGCCCATTGGAGGGAACATGCAAGCCAACAAAATTATGCGCGTTATTTTTATCCTCGTTATCCTCACTCAAACGTTGTTTGCCAAAGACGAAAAGAAAGCGGAAGACTGGGATGTTACCGCTGCGTTTGGTGAAAGCAAGGACATTGAATTCACCACAGACGAAGGAACCTGGATGAGTCTGGACGTCAGTCCCGACGGCAAGGAAATTGTCTTTGATATGTTGGGCGATATTTTCATTATGCCGATTAGCGGCGGCGCAGCCAGGTTGCTTTCAGGCGGCCCGGCTTATGAAGTACAGCCGCGTTTTAGTCCCGATGGCAAGTTGCTCAGCTTCACCAGCGACCGGGGCGGTGCTGATAATATTTGGGTCATGAATAGAGATGGTTCCGAGCCGCGGCAAGTAACAAAAGAGGATTTTCGTCTGCTTAACAATGCCTGCTGGATGCCCGACAGCCAGTATCTTGTTGCGCGCAAACATTTTACCAGCAGGCGTTCGCTTGGAGCCGGAGAAATGTGGCTGTATCATATTTCCGGCGGAGAAGGGTTGCAGTTGACAAAGCGCAAAAATGATCAGGAAGATGCGGGTGAACCCTGTGTTTCACCTGACGGCCGTTATGTTTACTTCAGCGAAGATATGACGCCGGGTGGTCGCTTTCTTTACAATAAAGATCCCAACGGGCAGATTTATATCATCCGTCGCCTTGACCGCGAAACAGGAAAAATTCGTAATGTTGTTACCGGGCCCGGCGGCGCTGTGCGGCCGCAAATTTCTCCCGATGGCAAACAGTTGGCATTCGTTCGTCGTGTGCGGTTGAAAAGTGTGCTCTATGTTCGTGATCTTGAGACCGGGGAGCAGCGGCCGATTTATGACAAGCTGACCAAAGACCAGCAGGAGGCATGGGCCATCTTTGGTGTTTATCCGAATTTCGCCTGGACACCTGATTCAAGGCACATTATTTTCTGGGCGGAAGGCAAAATCTGGAGAATCGATCCGGCGACTCGTAATGTGAAACAAATTCCCTTTGAAGTAACCGCCAAGCACACAATTCATGCGGCCCCGCGTTTTAAACAGACGGTTTCGCCGGAAAATTTCGAAGTTAAAATGATTCGTCATGCCGTAACCTCGCCTGATGAAAAATGGCTGGTGTTTAATGCGGTTGGCTATCTTTGGAAAAAGGCATTGCCGGATGGCAAGCCGGTGCGAATAACAAAAGACCGCCACTTTGAGTACGCGCCGGCATTCAGCCCGGACGGCAAATGGATTGTTTACACAACCTGGAGCGATGATGAACATGGCGCCATTTACAAGGTTCGCGCTAACGGTGGCAAGCCGGTTAAACTCTCGAACCGCAAGGGTTTTTATTTGACACCGGCATTTTCGCAGGATGGCAAACGCATTGTTTTCCAAAGGGATGCAGGCAACGCGGTGCTGGGCTATACACATGGTGTCGCGCCGGGATTGTACTGGATGTCAGCCACGGGCGGAAAGGCCACGCTCATCATTGAAAATGGCACTGAGCCAAGGTTCAGCCGGGACGGCAAACGTGTCTATTTTCTCGAAGGAATTAGCAGTATTAGTAAAAACTACAAAAGCGTACGTCTTGACGGCGGCGATGAACAGACTCATTTCAAGCTGAAATATGTCACAGACATTTTGTTAAGTCCGGATGAAAAGTGGCTTGCTTTTACCGAGCATTTTAATTGCTACCTAGCGCCGTTTGCCCAAACCGGTCAGCCTGTTGAATTGAATGGCAAAACCAAAGCATTTCCACTAAAACAGATCTCGCGTGATGCGGGCACCAACATGCACTGGTCTCGTGATAGCCGCAAATTACACTGGACGATTGGCCCTGAATATTTCACACGCGATTTGAAAAACAGCTTTACCTTTGTCGCAGGCGCACCGGACAGTATTCCGCCGCCTGATACGTCAGGGTTGCAAATTGGGCTTACGCTGCCAACGGATATGCCAAAAGAGAAAATTGCGCTTGTGGGCGCCCGGCTTATCACCATGAACGGTGATGAAGTCATTGAAAATGGTACCATTCTGATTGAAAAAAATCGGATTGTTGCAATTGAAAAAAGCGAGAAAGCAATTACTGGCGATTACACCAAAGTTGATGTTAGTGGCAAAACAATTATGCCTGGAATTGTGGATGTGCATGCACACATGTGGCAGGCCGGAAACGGTTTGTCGCCGCAACAAAGCTGGCTGTATTATGCCAACCTGGCTTTTGGTGTGACAACGACTCATGATCCGTCCAATGATACCGAGATGGTTTTCACCCACTCTGAAATGGTAAAAGCCGGCATTATGACGGGCCCGCGCGTTTATTCCACCGGCACAATTTTATACGGTGCCGATGGTGATTTTAAAGCATTGGTAAATAATCTTGACGATGCCCGTTCGCATTTGCGCCGACTTAAGGCAGTCGGTGCATTTTCCGTGAAAAGCTATAATCAGCCGCGTCGCAATCAAAGACAACAAGTTCTCAAAGCTGCGCATGAATTGAACATGATGGTTGTGCCTGAAGGCGGCTCTACTTTTTTTCACAACATGACCATGATTTTTGATGGCCATACCGGCGTGGAGCATTCAGTGCCTGTGTCGCCATTTTATAGAGATGTTTTGACCTTGTGGGGCAACAGCAGCACCGGCCACACTCCGACGCTGGTTGTGGGGTATGGCGCTATTTCAGGGGAATACTATTGGTACCAGAAAACCAATGTCTGGGAGAATAAGCGCCTGTTGAATTTCTATCCTCGCCCCATGCTTGATGCGCGCTCACGCCGCCGGGCAATGACACCGGATGATGATTTTGGCCACATTGGCCTTGCACGCGATGCCAAAGCGCTTATCGATGCCGGTGGAAAAGTACAGTTGGGTGCGCACGGACAGTTGCAGGGTCTGGCCGCACATTGGGAAATGTGGATGTTCAGTCAGGGCGGCATGACCAATATGGAGGTTTTGCGAGCAGCAACTTTGAGTGGGGCTGAGTACCTTGGGCTTGATGGTGACCTGGGTTCTTTAGAAGTAGGTAAACTAGCTGATCTCATCGTGCTTGAAAAAAATCCTTTAGGGAATATTTTTCACACTGAGAGTATTTTATATGTTATGAAAAATGGCCGGCTCTACGACGCCATGAGCATGAATGAAATTGGCAATGCCCCGCGTAAGCGAGATCTGTTTTATTGGGAAAAGCCCGGGACCAACGATGCTTTTGTCTGGCGCGAAGGCAGGGGATTTGGCTTGCCCGGTTGTGGCTGCGGCCGGCATTAGTCGGGAAAGTTCAGGTTAAGGTGGGGCGTATAAATAAATTATTCAGCAAGGAATCGATAAAATGAAGCATGTATTCTTAATTGTGGCAATTGCCATGGGTGTGTTGGCAAACAACGTTCTTGAAGCTGCCGTGGAAAAACCTGTTTTTGCAAAGGCAACTTTTGCCGGTGGCTGTTTCTGGTGCATGGAACATCCTTTTGAGCATTTGCAGGGGGTACGGTCGGTGGTCTCTGGGTATTCCGGCGGCCATAAAAATGACCCTGCTTACCATGAAGTCTCATCGGGTAAAACCGGCCATTTGGAGGTCGTGCAAATTACGTTTGATCCAAAAACAATCAGCTACGAGGCGCTTTTGGATGTTTACTGGCGCCAGTTTGATCCCACCGATGCCGGCGGCTCTTTTGTAGATCGGGGCACTCAGTACACTTCAGCCATTTTTTATCATAACAATGAGCAAAAAAAAGTGGCCGAGTACAGCAAAAAGAATTTGGCCGAGTCCGGCGTGTTCAAAAAACCAATTGTCACGCCAATCCGCGCGGCGGAGACATTTTACCCGGCTGAAGAATATCACCAGGATTACTACAAAAAGAATCCGAAGCATTATAAGCGCTACCGTGCCGGCTCCGGGCGCGATGGGTTTATAAAGAGAACCTGGGGCGCACAGCATAAAGCAAAGCGAAAGTATTCAAAATCTTCTGATGAGGAATTGCGGCAGCTCTTGACGCCTTTGCAATATCAAGTGACTCAGGAAGAGGGCACGGAGCGGCCGTTTGACAATGCCTATTGGAATAACAAAGAATCCGGAATTTATGTTGATGTCGTCTCTGGAGAGCCGCTTTTCAGTTCGATACATAAATTCAAGTCGGGCACAGGTTGGCCTAGTTTCACTCAACCTATTGACCCGGAGAATATCATTGAAAAGGTGGATAACCGATTGTGGTCCACAAGAACCGAACTGCGTAGCAAAGGAGCTGATTCGCATCTCGGTCATGTTTTCAAAGATGGCCCGAAACCGACCGGATTAAGGTATTGCATTAATTCTGCTTCTCTGCGCTTCATTCCGAGAGGGGATTTGGAAAAAGCAGGATATGGTGAATATTTGAGTTTATTTAAATAGCATTTTTAGTGTTTTTTTAAAACTTTGAGAGGATTTTAAAATCCTCTCAAAGTTTTCCCCAATAACCATTCACTTATGCCCGTCGTGTTTACGGACACACATCCGGCGCCACCACCGTGCCTTTTTCCGGTGCGCCAAAATACTGTTTCTGAAACCACAAAGCCACATTGACCAGACTAATCAGTACAGGCACTTCAACCAGGGGCCCGATTACCGCAGCAAAGGCTTCACCGGAATTGATACCGAAAACGGCGACTGAAACGGCAATTGCAAGTTCAAAATTGTTGCTGGCTGCTGTGAAAGATAGCGTGGCTGTTTTTGAATAATCAGCGCCAACCTTTTTGCCCATGTAAAATGAAACAAGAAACATGACTACAAAATAAATGACGAGTGGCAGGGCTATTCGTAGAACATCTAGCGGAATACTGACAATCAATTCTCCCTTCAAAGAAAACATCACGACAATCGTAAACAACAAGGCGATGAGCGTTACCGGGCTGATTTTAGGAATGAAAATGTTTTCGTACCAATCTTTGCCTTTAAGCTTAATCAACGTGATTCGAGTCAAAAAGCCGGCAATAAATGGGATGCCGAGATAGATGAAAACGCTTTGGGCAATTTGTCCGATGGTAATTTCTACGGCAAACGATTGCAGGCCAAACCAGGACGGTAAAACGGTCAGAAAAATGTAGGCGTAGAAGGGAAAAAACAAAACTTGAAAAATTGAGTTAAAGGCCACCAGACCTGCGGCATATTCTGTGTCTCCCTTTGCCAGCTCATTCCACACAATGACCATGGCGATACAGCGGGCCAGCCCAATCATAATCAAGCCTGCCATGTAATGCGGCATGTCGCTGAGAAAAAGTATTGCCAGAAAAAACATGAGCAGAGGGCCGATAACCCAGTTCTGTACCAGCGACAAAGCCAGCACTTTAACATTCTTGAAAACATCTCCGAGTTCCTCATATTTGACTTTTGCCAGAGGCGGGTACATCATCAAAATCAAACCGATGGCGATGGGGATATTGGTGGTGCCGGACTGAAAAAGGCCCCAGAAGTTGACAATTCGTGGAAACAAATAGCCTGACAGCACACCCACCAACATGGCAAGAAATATCCACAGCGTCAGGTATCTGTTGAGAAACGATAGTTTTTTTGCATCGATTTGCATTTGTGGTTCTCCCGTTAAGTCGTTTGTTTTTATATTTTGCTAATTGACGAAATGTTTGGGTCAAAAAAATTATCCGGCGCAAAGGGTCTTGCGGTCAACTGACTTCACTTTTTCATTGTCCTGAAGGATTGTTTCATCATCTGCAAGCCATTCATTTATGAGCGATAGAATCGGCTCCGCATATAATTCAGAGGCTGAGTCGTTCAAATGATAGTTCACCCATTTCCCCTCTTTTTCGTCTAAAATCAGTTCTGCGTCACGCAAAATGGACAAGTGCTTCGAAACCGTTGAGTTTGCTAAATTGAGAACTTCTCTGATTTCGCATACACATAATGAACGAATTTCAAGCATTTTTAAAATTCGAACTCTGTTCGGGTCGGCGACAGCTTTGAATGTTTTCACTAATTTTCGCATGGGCGTTTTACAACATGCCTTTTCGCTTACGGATCAACCATTCCAATCCTAACAAAACCAGGCATGCTATCAAAACGGCTGGCTGCGTCCAGATTTCCCATTCACTTTTTAGAACAATATATTTTTTGGGAAACGAAAGATTCTTACCCAGGGTTGCCAGGTCGCTCGACAGATAAAACTGGCCGCCACTTTCCTCGGCAATTCGGCGCAGCAATGGTTCATTCATCCGCGTGTTCTGAAACTCAAGACTAAATTCTTCTACAGAAAATCGACCCGTATCACGGCCAAGAACCCTGCCTTGCTGGTAAGCTGTCCCAGTGAAGTTGTAATCGCCACCGCTCAATACTTGAAAATTGCCGACGTAACGGCCATCACCGATATTGACCAGAGTCAAATCCTGCGTTTCATCAGGGCCTGGAACCTGTACCGTCACTTCTGCGCCATCGACCGGTTGATAGTCTTCAAAATAAACCTGAGCGGTAAACTCGACCTCTTCCCCGCTGCGATAAATTTCTTTGTTGGAACTGATACGAACAAGCTTACTCTCATCTTTTGTAGTGAGCCAGCGCACACAGTTTTTCAGAAAGGTTAGGTAATTACGGTTCTTTTTGCCAACCCCGTGCATGAGCAAGTCCCACCGCCAGGTGCCGTATGCGAGCAGTGCAATGGACTTCCTTTTGCCGGTATCATAAACCGATAAAAATGGAACTGTAAATGCCCGGGCAACCTGAGCACGGTTGGGATTGGCAGCAGCAAGGGATGTCGCTCCTTCGTGCAACCTGACGGAACGGATATTACTGAAAACCGGCGGCAATTCAGCCCAACTATCCTGATTTTCCAGGTCGTCTTCATAAATGCGCAGGACTGGGTGATGTGCGCCTTGTGGCAGGACTTTTATAGAAACAGTGTGCTCTTGATTTTGCGCAGGTTTGGTTGCAAAAGGCAGAAAATCTTTCAATGACCAAAGTTTATTAAAGTCTGTATGTTTGCCATTCAAAAGTAGCATGGGTTTGCCTTTTGCAAACGCTCTTTTCAGTTGGTTCATGGGGCCGGTTGATGAATTTTTTTGTGGATAATTTTGCAGAATAAAGCAATCAAATTTTTCCAGCTCTTCTTGCGAAGGGAGTGTGGCGCCTTGATAAAATGCCCCTTTTCGATTTCCGACATAAGCGCTGATTTCAATATTCTCATCAGATTGAAGCGCACGTTTCAGGAAACTGAAGTCCGGCCCTGGGGCGCCGGAGATAATGCAAAGTCGAAGTTTGTTTTTTAGAACTTTGGTGTAAAATGATTTTGTGTTGTTGGCCCGCGTGAGCTCGTCTTGCAGTATTGGTAGTTTTATCTCATACTTGACAAGGCCTTCCTCTTCCGGTGTAAAATGCAGTCGTACTTTTTGTTCCATACCGCTTCCGGAAAGTGTCACCGTCTGCGTGTCAATTGTCCGGTTTCCCTGCACGAGATTTATTGGCAGGCGGTTGCCGTTGAAACCATTGCTTCTGATATAAACATCCACTGGTACCTTGTTGCCGGCGTAGACAATTTCGTTGGTGACAAAATTGCTCAGAACAACATCTTTCTGCTCAGAGGGATCGCCAATCGCCACCGGATAGATGGGCACCGGGTAGTCCTGCACGAAACGAGCGGGATTTTCGCCCAGATTATCGGCGCCGTCGGTCAACAGGATGACAGAAGCAAAATAGCGTTCAGCCATTTTTTCGTTCAAAATTTCAAGCGCCCGTTGGATGTCCGTACCATCACCTGAAAGTGTGAGGGAATCGGGCGCAAAGTCATTTTTTTCAGACAGAGTATGCGAGAATTCATAGTATTGTAACTGAACCTTTCTGTCGGCGTTTGCGAACAGCGGGTCGGCCAGTACGCGTTTTAACTCTTCCTTTCGATCAACTTTTTCATCAACCAGACCCATACTGGCTGAGTTATCCACCAAAACGGCTACCACAGGCGTTTCCTGCTTGCGGCGGGTCAGGCTGAGAATGGGGTCGAACAGAAGTAGCAAAATTAGAGTGAGTGACATGGCGCGCAGGGCAGTCAGAAAAATGCGCCATGGTCTGGCGACTGGTGGAATTGTTTTTCGATAAGCAAAGTAACTTGCGGCAATCGCGGCCAGGATTAAGAGCAAAAGTAGCGCGCCATGCACGGAAGTGTTAAGGTTAATTTCGGATAAGGTAGTCACTGTCAATGTTACTCATTTTGGTCATTGAATGCAAAACACGAGTTCTGCCGTGATTCCAGGCAGCGAGGGACTCACAACGTCATGGATGGCTTTGGGCTCAAACTATACGGTGAAGTCACGCCTTGTTCTAAATAGAATTTGCCGGCCCGAACGATCATGGCGGCATTGTCTGTACACAAAACCGATGGAGGATAAAACAATTCAAAGCCGTATTTTTTACTGGCTTGTTGCAATTTAGAGCGCAACAGACCGTTACAGGCAACACCCCCGGAAAGCGCGAGCTGTTGCAATTTATGTTTATCAAGCGCCAGCAGACTTTTATCGACCAGCACTTGCAGGGCTGCTTCCTGAAAACTCGCTGCCACATCTGCTTTGCGGGTCAGGCGCTCACTCTGGTCTATGGATTGCAAGTGGTAAAGGACTGCTGTTTTCAAGCCGCTGTAACTAAAGTCCAGCGGATTGCTTTTGATTTTACCTTTTGGCAAAGAGACATATTGGCTGTCCCCTTTTTTTGCAAGATTTTCAATAGCCGGACCGCCGGGGTAGGGTAAATCCAGCATTTTGGCAACCTTGTCGAATGCCTCGCCAACGGCATCATCTCGGGTGCGGCCAATTACTTCGTAGTTGCCCCAGGCTTTTACGAGTGTTAATTGCGTGTGGCCACCGGAGATAACCAACGCCAGAAACGGCGGCTCCGGTCCTGCATGCAAAACAGAATTTGAAAATATATGTCCTTCGATATGATGTATTCCCACAAGCGGGAGGTTGCCTGCAAGCGCGATCGCTTTCGCAAAATTCAAACCGACCAGCAGTGAACCGGCAAGGCCCGGGGCGTAAGTTACTGCAATGCCTTCAAGCTCACTGACTGCTACATTTGCTTCATTTAGCGCTTGTTCGACAACCGGCCAGATTAACCGCACATGTGCACGTGAAGCTATTTCGGGTACCACGCCTCCGAATATGTTGTGTTCCTCCTGCGAAGCGATGACATTTGATGCAAGTTTCTGGTCAAGCCAGATTGCTGCTGCGGTTTCGTCACATGAGGTTTCTATGCCGAGTATTTTCATTTGATTGGCGCCTCCGGTTGTCTGTGCAACACGCTCGGAAGCTGTTTTTCGATTTTGAGTTAATCTTGTTGCAAGTCGCTTTATTTACTTGAATTTGTTTTCTTGTGACGATTCAACTTGTCATTTTGGTTAAAACGATACCAGCGCATCAACGATGACTTGTCCATTCCAATCTTCATTGAAGCCGTATTCCAGACGGAGGAGCATGTTGTATGGCAAGAAAATGTGCAATCCGCCACCCCAGCCTGACTTAAAATCATCGAAATTAAATTTAGCGCTTTGAGATTTCTGAGGCCAAATCTTGCCCGTGTCGATGAAGAGCCCGCCACTGATGCCGAAACGCAAATTGGCGCCGTATTGTCCCATGCTGTCAAATGGACCACCGCTGTGGTAAGTCATCGGCAGGATTGGAAAGCGAAATTCAGCGCTGCTGATCAGGATATTATCTCCGGTTGCGCGCTCGCGGAAATGGCCACGAATTCGTGTTAAAAAGCCAAAATGAACTTGTTCGTAAACTGGAATTTGCCCCGACGAGAGGTTTGTGGCAGCCCGAAAAGCCAGGGTAGTTTTGCCAATTGGGAAGTACTTTCGCAAGTCAGCGCCGTAACGCAAATAGTCAGCATCCTTGCCAAACCAGCCGGTTTTTGTTGCCCACAGGTTTATGTAGTTCCCTTTGTGCGGATATTCCCATAAATCACGCGAATCATAGCGAAAGGAGAAACCAAAGTGTGGTAATTTGTCTTTGCCGGAGGGTGATAAGGTTCCGCCTGTGGCGCCAGGTGAAAGCGTCAATTGCCGATAACCCGTATTAAAATCAAGGTAGGTGAAATGACTGAAACGTTTGCCAAGCGTTACAGCAAAACCGAGCTGATTTTCATTAACAACCGAATCGAGAACCGTGAAAGAGCGGTTTCGAACCTTGCGGGCAAACAGTGAAATTTTGGTGTAAAATTTTGCCTTGCCAAAAATCCACGGGTTTGAGTAACTTAGTCTTATAGCCGGGTTAAAGCCAAACCAGCCTGAAAAATCAATAACCTCGCGGCGGCCGCGAAAGTTTGTGTAAAGCAGGCCGGCCCCAATGGACAATCTGCTCCAATCGCGCTCATTCCTGAAAATAATCGGGTATGGAAAAATGTACCACATTTCACTCACCGATACCACCAGAATCACCCCTTCTGAAGTAGGCACGATGTCAATTTCCACACGATTAAAAATACCGAGATTTTGAATTCTTAGCCGGTCGTTCTCAAGCTTTTCCGGATCGAGCGTATCTTCCGGCTGGGTTTTCATTTCACGCAGAATGACTTCTTTTTTTGTTTTGTCATTGCCCTGAACCAGCACCAATCTCACCTGTTCAGGCGAAAGTTTTTTTCCTGCCGCAGGTTGTTCACCGAGAATTTGTGCTTCCAGGGAATTAAGCCACAGCAGCAATGCTGCATTTAGCAAAAATGAAAGTAAAAGAAGCCGACTTGTGCGGTTATTCATAAACGAGACAACCTGGTTGACTTGGAGGTGGGAATTATAAAGTGTCTAACAATCTGAATGTTATTCGATATCTATCCGTGCCAGGTGCCAGGCTGGTGCGTCGCGCCACATCAATTCGAAAAACGCCCTCGAGGAACAAAACGGATAAACCAAAATCTGTCTTGAAATTTACATCGCTGAAACCGGAAAACAGACCGTCGTCCACAGATGTAAAGTCCGCCCAACCCGTATCCATAAACAGCCCCAGAGAAAGTGTTGTCCATAAAGAGCCGAAAAGGGGAATTCGCTGCAACGGAATTTTCTGCAAGATATCACCTGCAAACAGATAGTTGGCATTAAGCATCACCATTCTATTGCCGCTGAATTCTTTGTCATTAAACGCACGCAAACTGCCAACACCGCCCAAATCGATGCTGTGCTGCTCTGCCACACTGCCGGTTCGCGTTCCAATCATGCCACGAAGTAGCAGGCGTTGATTGGCAAAAGTCTGTTGATAACGTTTGACACTGAGGAACAGGCCATCGGTGTCAAAATCATCTGCCGTGTGTTCATAAATGCCTTCAACATACCAGCCGCTCAATGGAAAAATCGGATTGTCACGCCAGTCCAGCGCGGCGATTAGCTTAATGCCAAATTCATCTCCTTCGGCAATAGTTGCGCTTGCTAAAGTTGGGTTTTCCTGAAAATTGCCTTTGAAAACACTCCAGTTGATATTCCTGTTTAAAGCTGTGTACGTGCGGCGATTCAGTTCCAGTCTAAGTGTATGGTTGCCGGCTACTTTTTTGTCGGCAAAAATGCGAAGCCCGTGTACGCCATAGTAATCTTGGTAGTCTTCTCTAAAAAGAAACGAAGCCAGGGAGTTTTCAATATCATCAACGACCCAGTTGTCCGCAGTTTCAAGGGCTCTGAAAACATCAACGCCAATACTGAGGCGATCAAAGTCCATGAAGTCTTTCTGCACACCCGCGTTAAAGCGAAATTGCTGACCGGATTCATTCCAGAAGCCCCAGCCTGCGTCAACATGTGCGGCGAAACCCTCAAGTTCCACCGGCCTGAATGTGACGCCGGCATGCGGGAAAAAACCTTCGACTCGATTGTAGCGGGGGTTGGTATGAAATTCCACGGGTTTGTAAAATTCAAAACCGGCGTCATCCTCTATTTTGTCATAGGCAAACTGGGAAAAGGCTGGTTGGATAAATATGAGCAGCGAAAACAAAACTGCGAAAATTACAGAAGAAGCTCTGCGCATTTTACCTCCGTTAAGGCCTGCGTTCAAAATAAGGCACAGGCTGACGAATCAGTTGATATTGGGGCGCACGAAAGTTGAACTCAATCAGGGTGGCCTGTCATGAAAAAATTAAGGTGCTAAGATATGAAAATTGGTTGTGATAAGCAAGGAGTATCTAGCTGCCGATTGCCTCAAAATTCGTGATGTCAAGCAGGGCCCGTTTTAGTAAAGGAAAGGCGTTATTTTTTGATAATGGGGAAATAAGGCAAGGTGGGGCTTGTGCGATTTACCTGGAAAGTGTTGACCGCAATCGGGTGGGATTATCCGTGCCAAACAGTGGTTGCGAGTACACCAAGGAAGCCCACTAGAAAGCAAATTGGCACCCGGTAATCTTGATTGTTTTCATGCGCCATGGGCAAAAGATCGCTGGTTGAAATATAAAGAAAAGTACCACCGGATAGACCCACAGCCAAACTTAGGTAAAAGCTCTCTTTTATGGGGATAAGCGTTCCGCAGACTGAACCAACAATTGCAAGCCCGGCAATGGCCGTCAAAACGCGCCAGGCTTTTGACTCTGTGTAATGATGCGCGAGCAATAGACAGGCCGTAGATATTCCTGTCGGCAACCGGTGCAGAATAACGGCACCCAGGACCAGTGCACCAAGTGTTTCATCAAACTTGTAGCTTACGGCAATGGCAAAGCCATCCAGAAAACTGTGAAACCCCATGCCTATCAGAGCGGAAGTGCCAAAATGATGTGCAGCGCAGTTCTGTTCACGGCAAGCATGCACCATGGCCAATTTTTCATAACCATACAACCCAAGAAAACCAATACTGACAAAGACCATGGCCATTCTGCCGGCTTGTTCAAAGCTTTCTATAATCATGTGATTTAAACCGGTTGAAAGCAGAATCCCTGCTGAAAAAGCCACGAGCAGAGTGAGGCTTCTATCGCTTAATCTTTTGTGGAGTAAAGGAATGCCGCCGCCTAAAACTGTGGCGCCGGCAGCGAGTATTGAAAATAGAATGGCCTGCATTTATTACCCGTGTATTCAAAGGTGTAAAGTTGTACTAAGAAAAATTGAAGCCTGTTGTTCTCTTAGGAAGTAAGCACAAAATCGGAATAAAACAAATAGTAAGTTTAAATCTGCTTAGTCCTTTGCACGCAGGTTGAAGCGTGCAAGTCGCATGGCATTACTTATCACGCCAAGCGAAGCGCCCATGTCACCAACCAGCACAGCAACCACCAGTGAAACAAAGCCGGGTAACACACCCAACGCCAGTGAGAATTTAATAAGAATGGCTGCCACGGTATTTTCTTTGATAACCGCACTGGCCTTATCACTCAGTGCCAGGAGGTAAGGCAGTTTGCCCAGATTGTCCGCCATGAGCGCGATGTCGGATGTTTCGAGAGCAGAGTCACTGCCGGCGGCGCCCATGGCAATGCCAACCGAGGCTGCGGCAAGAGCAGGGGCGTCGTTGATGCCGTCGCCTACCATGGCGGTTTTACCGAATTTTTCTTGCAGCTCTTTTATTTTGGTAACTTTATCTTGTGGAAGCAAGCCGGCGTAATATTCGGACACTCCCAGTTTTGTCGCAATGGCTATAGCCGTTTGCTCGTTGTCACCCGTTAGCATTACCACGATTTTGCCTGACGACTTCAGGTTTTCAATGGTTTTAACGGCTTCAGGACGAATTTGGTCGGATACGGCAATCAGCGCGATAACTTCAGATTCTGTGCCAACCAGCATGGTTGTTTTGCCCTGAGTTTCAAGCCTTTCCAACTTTTGCTTTGGAAAGGCAATGTTCAGTTGTTCAAACATTTCTTTCTGACCAACCAGATGTTTTCTGCCGTGAATATTGCCCGTTATGCCTCTGCCCGGCAGAGCCTTAAAAGCATCCACCGTTTCAAGTTGGTTGCCGCGCGCAGCCTTGACGATGGCTTTGGCAATGGGATGTTCACTGTGGATTTCCAGGGAAGCTGCAAGTATGAGCGCTTCATTTTTACTGACGCCATTCAGCGACATAACATCGGTTACTTCTATCTGTCCGCGTGTGAGAGTGCCGGTTTTGTCAAATGCAATTACTTTGACTTTGCTCATTTCTTCCAGGTAAACGCCGCCTTTTATCAAGACGCCGTTTCTGCTGGCGCTTGTCAGGGCAGAGACAACGGAAACAGGCGTTGAAATGACGAGAGCGCAAGGGCATGCAATAACCAGCAGGGTTAGCGCTTTGATAAACCACGGGTTGAATTCTGCCTCAAGCAGGAGTGGTGGCACAGAAGCGACCACGATTGCCAGTGAAACAACAGTCGGCGTATAAATCCGGGCAAATTTTTCCACAAACCGCTCCACTGGCGCTTTTTGTGACTCAGCATCTTCAACCAGGTGAATGATTTTTGCCAGGATTGTGTTGCGACTGTTTTGCGTCACTTTGATTTCAAGGTACCCCTCGTTATTAAACGTTCCAGCATAAACCGCGTCACCACTTTCTTTTGTTACTGGAACAGATTCACCCGTGATGGGCGCCTGGTTGACGCTGGAAACGCCTTTGACAACTTCACCATCAAGCGCTACTTTTTCACCGGGACGGATAACAAGGATTTCACCAACTTCAATTTCGCTGGCAGCCAATGTTGCTTCTTTACCTGTGCGCTTTACTGTGGCATTGTCCGGTGTCAAATTAATCAGCTCCCGCAGCGAATCGCGAGCACGCTCAACGGCAAAACGTTCTAGCAGTTCAGCAAGTGAAAATAAAAATGCGAGGCTGGCAGCTTCTACATATTCACCGATGAGAATGGCACCAATTATGGCAATGGACATGAGGGTGTCCATGCTGAGCTGAAAATTGCGGATGGCTGCTCCTATTTCTCGAGTAGAATGGCCGATGCCCAAGACAACAGCCAATAGAAAAAGCAGCGTGGATAGCGTGATGTCGCGACCAATTGTAAACGCAAGCGGATCTGAAAAATAGAATTTGCCGGCCAGACCCAGCGCAAGGGCAATACCGGAAAAAAGCACCAGGAAAAATGCGTTTTCCTTCCAAATGGGCGCTCGTTGCAGATTTTTGTGACCTTCGCTTCGAACACGATAACCGATTTTTTCTATGCAGGACACCAGGTCGTTAAAACCGACGTAAACCGGATCGTAGTGAACTTTGACCTTGCCGGAAGAAAAACTCGCCCTCACATTGTGAACGCCACTTATCTTTGCTACTGTTTTTTCAATGGTGGCGGCACAGTCCATGCAGTGGAGTCCCTCAATTTGTAAATCATCTATTTTAAGTGCTGCTTCACTCACGGCTGTTTTTCCTTATGTTAGAATGCGGTCGTCGAGCACACCGTACTTTTGTCGGAACAAGGTTGTGGCTGTGTTCTTCTCTCATCTTCTGTCGGCACAGTTGCAGTGCATTTACTCCTTGATGTGAGTCTGAGTCACTTGAATAATCTCAGCCACGTGCAGGTCATCAAGGGAGTAATAGGCAATTTTACCTGCGCGTCTGAACTTAACCAGATGTAAATTTCGCAGCAGCCGCAATTGATGTGACACAGCGGAACTGGTTATGCCCAGCAGGCTGGCTAAATCGCAGACACAAAGCTCAGCTTCTTTTAACGCGAGGATGATTTTCAGCCGGGTTGGATCTCCCAAAAGTTTGAAAATCTCAGATAATTCAATAAGATCGTTGTTATCAGCGAATATGCCGGCAACGCGTTTCACTTTTTCTTTATCGACAAAATCTATGTCACAGGTATCAGAAAAGGGGGTTGTCATTTTGCAAAGTCACGTTATTGAGTGAGCACTTGTTCACACGATTAATCTAAAATTTTATTTATTATTGTCAAGATCAATTTGTTGGATAACTGATTGACTCGTCGTTTACATCAAAAGTCTGTGTAAAACGGTGCGGCGAATTGTTTCCTTGATTGCCGCAAATACAGCGGCTGCTTCTTAGTGAGCAAGACATGACATGTCTGTTTCAACATTAAAGTTTAACTTGATTTATGCCCCATTTATTACTATATTTTAACTCATTCGATATGGAGGGTTGAAATATGAACCTTTTTTCAAGATACGATTTTCACTTCTTTGTAGTCCCGATATAATACCCCTTTTGGATTTTATAGTTTCTCGAATGACTTTTTCATAGGATGAGGAGTACATGGAGCTAAAAAAAAATCAAGGTATAGAAAGAAAACTCATCGTTTCGGTTATATTGCGGGCCGTAAAGGATTATGTTGATGGTAACAATCCTAATAAAATAGGTCGGCTTCGCGCGAAAGGGCAAAATCACGAGCTTAGTCAACTGGAGAAAAACTTCAGAAGTGCAAAATTTTGGATTTTTGAAGAAAAAAATGCCGATTATATCT
This sequence comes from Candidatus Zhuqueibacterota bacterium, assembly GCA_029262005.1. Classification (GTDB taxonomy): domain Bacteria; phylum Zhuqueibacterota; class Zhuqueibacteria; order Oceanimicrobiales; family Oceanimicrobiaceae; genus JAJDAG01. Next base: position 103,920 of record JAJDAG010000089.1, read on the forward strand.
TTTCATTTGAAAAATGTTGTGATATAATTGCAATAAGCCCGCAGCGAATTCGGCGAGGGCTCAATCAGTTGGTGCACACCAATGGTCATTCAACCACGAACAATGCTCCCCAGCCCGTGTCTTAGCGCAAGCAAAGTTAATCTTTGCAATCTGCTATGTCTGAATTGGCAACATTCAAAGAATTGCTCAAAACGTACTCTCACGAAGGTACTCTGTACGAAACTCATTCAGACGGAAGCCTGACATGTTTTGCTTGCGGACATCGCTGTCGTATTCGTCAGGGCCGCGACGGCATTTGCAAAGTTCGTTTTAATCAGGGAGGCAAGCTTTTTGTACCGGCCAATTACACGGTTGGCCTGCAATGTGACCCTGTCGAGAAGAAGCCTTTCTACCACGTTTTTCCGGGTGAGTTTGCCGTCACATTTGGCATGCCTGGTTGTGATTTTCATTGCAGCTATTGTCAGAACTGGCTTACTTCACAGGCGCTTCGGGATCCTTCTGCTTATGCGCAGCCGCAGCCAATCTCTCCGTGCGACCTCGTTGAACTGGGTAAAAAACAACAGGCAAGGCTCATTGTCAGTAGCTACAATGAGCCGCTCATCACAAGTGAGTGGGCCAGGGACGTGTTTGAGCATGCAAAAAAAGCGGGTTTTCTTACCGGCTATGTTTCAAATGGCAATGCCACACCGGAGGTGCTGGACTATTTGCGCCCGGTGACGGATTTGTTCAACATCGATCTCAAGTCATTTCGCGATAAAAACTATCGAAAGCTCGGTGGAGTTCTTACGAATATTCTCAAAGCCATCGAAATGGTGCATGAAAAGGGGTTTTGGCTTGAAGTCGTCACTTTGATTATTCCCGGGTTTAATGACTCGGATACGGAATTACGGCAGATGGCTGGATTTCTTTCTGAAGTTTCGCCTGATATCCCGTGGCATGTTACGGCGTTTCACCAGAGTTACCAAATGCGGGACCACAGCGACACAAGCGCGGAAACTTTAATTCGCGCAGCAGAAATTGGCTATGAAGCCGGCTTGCATTACGTTTATGCAGGTAACATGGCCGGACAGGTTGGTGAATTTGAAAATACGTTCTGCCCGGGATGTGGTTCTGTGGTTATTAGGCGAACAGGTTATCTCATTCAAGAAAACCGGTTGAGCAATGGAAGCTGCCCGGATTGCGCCGAAAAGATTGCCGGGATTTGGCTGTGAGTGATGTGAGGCGAGCAAATTCGGACAGGGCTACGTGTTGACGGTCGTTCCAACGGTTTGAATATTTATAATCTTTGCATCACCGCACATTATATTCTTCCGCAATAATTATGCAACTGCTGAACAGTTTTCGGGCACAGTGCAACTCATTTCTTCTGATAGCGTATCGGATGAAATCGCAACTGTTTCACCAGAATTATTTGGAAGAATTTTGATGAAATTACTGCACCGGTAGAACTTCAAAAATCATTACTCGGCATGGTGTGGCTTTCGACGGTATGCTTCAGTATAATGATGCTTCGGATTGTTTTTGTGGTCTTGGGGAGATGCAACATTTACAGCCTTTCTCAATTTTGTTTTATTTTTTTCGATATTAATGGTGCAGGCCATTTTGTTTTGGGCAACACTGTGCCGGACTGTATTGTTTTTTCTGCGGGTCCGCATAATAATAGAGTAACTATATTTTATTTGAATAAATTGCTGCAATTAATGATGAAGGAATTGTCTCATGTCTGAAGAATCAAATGAAAAGTCAGTCAAATTATGGCGTTGGCTGGTCCTGGTTTTTTGTTTTTTAACGCTCCTTTTAGTATTTGTCCTGGTGTTCTGGTGGGGGCTTGAACCGGGCCCCTTCGATGTTGTGAAAAAAGCACGTGAACGTGCTCGCAGTTTTAACCATGAGGTGGTTACTGGTTACGTGACCACTAGCACACTCATTGAAATAGCCGGGACACTGCTCGATAAGCCCGGGGGATATTTGCACAACGATATGTTGAGTCCAGGCGCGCTCATGGATAATATTCCAAGCTGGGAATTGGGTGTGTTGGTGCAAGTTAGGGACTTTGCAAAAGTGTTGCGCAACGACATCAGCAGGGCACAAACGCAATCTGTGGAAAGCAAAGCCCTGGCTGAGGCCGAACCCAGATTTAATGTGAATAGTAAAAAATGGTTTTTCCCGCAGGCTGAAAAAGAATATCGTATCGGCATAGGTGGCCTGGAGCGCTACCTTGAAGATTTGACAAAAACTGACAAAACTGATACTCAGTTTTTTTCCCGTGCGGACAATTTGCGCGATTGGCTCAAGACTGCGGCAAATCGTCTGGGTAGTTTGTCTCAGCGTTTGAGCGCCAGTGTTGGGCAGGCGCGTATTAATACTGATCTTGCAGGCGAACCAGACGCGCAGCCCTCCACCCGGCTGGCCAAACATGTTGACGTTAAAACGCCGTGGTTACAAATAGATGATGTTTTTTATGAGGCCCGCGGCACTTGCTGGGCGCTTGTTCATTTATTGCGGGCTATTGACTATGATTTTCGTGTGGTGCTTGAAAAGAAAAACGCCCGGCGCAGTTTGCAGCAGATTATTCGCGAACTGGAAGCGACTCAGCGTTACGTTTGGAGTCCTTACATTCTCAATGGAACTGATTTCGGACTTTTGCCCAATTATTCTTTGGTGATGTCTTCTTACGTTGCCCGGGCCAATGCTGGCATTATTGATTTGCGTGAGTTGTTGAGCAAAGGTTAGATTTGATTTTGCGGGAATCTAAGTAACTTACATTTCTCACTTCAAGTAGTATCGTTAATTTATTGTTTTTAAATTATTTACTGGAATCCCCTCTCAGGAGGGGACAGCACGACGAACTCGTGCAGAGTTTGAATCAGGGGTGGGTCCTCAGTACGTGGCTGGCCAACGAACCCACCCCGGTTCAAAGCGCTGAGCGCGATTTGAACCTGCTCTTCCGGCGCGCGTTGCATGCTTGGATGGAATTTACACGCAAACTCGCTTCAACCAGAGCGAGAAAACGAAGTGAGAAATGTTAGTAAGTATTACCACTATTAAATATGGCTTGAATCTGAGGCCAGACAGCCACTTGTTTTCTCTCTAACTTTGCGCTTGATTTCCACTCATATTTGCTTATATTTGGAGGCTAATTAAGTACAGACTTTAGAGTGAATATTGTATACTACACGGTTGGATCCTGCGCATCATCAGGATACTGTTCAGGAGTTTCTTCGTTTCTTCAAAATGCCATCGCAGCGGCCAGGCTTTTCATATCTGGTACAGCAGCTTGCCGAGTTTGCACGTTTACCGTATGAAAATTTCAGCAGGATAATTACGCTTGGATTGGCAGGCCCCGGCCAGTCGGCTGCCTGAATCCATGATGAGTGATCACGCAATTATTCGGCTTGGCGGCATGCTCTTTATCCACCGCATATTGGCTTTTTGGCATAATCCTGATTCCGGTAGTGTTTTATAAAATGGATCCTGCTGCACCCAACCCAGTTAAGTTGTTCATTGGTGCACTTTACACTGAAATGGATTTGTTTGAAAAGGCTGCCGGTGCCCTGCAGGCTTTGTTTGGCCAAATAGACTATCGCAGTCCGGAGTTTTTATTTGCTGCGTCAGACTATTATAAAACGGAAATGGGTTGGCCGATTTTCCGACGGTTTGTTTCATTTCAGCAGCTCATTAATCCGGGCGAGTTGGCCGGAATTAAGATTGCGACGAATGAAATTGAAGCAAACTTTGCTGTTTGCGGTGCACGCAAAGTCAACCTGGATCCCGGCTACATGGATTTCAATAAAGTCGTTTTGGCTTCAGCCAAGTTCAGCGGCCAGAAGATATACCTGAATGACGGGATTTATGCCGACCCGACACTTTGGTTCGAGAAGGGAGAATTCGAGCCTTACGCCTGGGCTTTTCCCGACTTTAAGTCTGGAGAATACAACGCAGCATTCGCTCATATTCGAACGCTTTATAAAAACAAAATCCGCGTTTCCTGATTTATTAGAGGTGCGATTTTTATCTGTTGTTTGACGAAACACCGATTTACTCGTAAATATGACCATGAATTTGAACATAATCGCTTTAAGACTGATAATGCCGGGAGCTGATTGAATTGCGAAAGACCAAGATTGTATGCACCATTGGACCTGCCACCGACTCTGAAATCGCTCTGGGAAAACTTTTTGATGCGGGCATGAACGTTGCCCGGCTTAATTTTTCGCATGGTGATCATAGCAGTCACCTGAAAAATATAAGGCGCATCCGAAAAGTCAGTGCTGAGAAGAATCAACCGGTTGCCATTTTGCAGGATCTCGCTGGTCCGAAAATCCGCATCGGAGAAATCGAGCCGGGCCCAATTGAGTTGCAAGTAGGCATGCCGTATATCCTGACTTCTGAAAAAGTAGTTGGCGATGATAAACGTGTTTCAGTTAATCATTCGGCCTTAGTCCAAGAAGTGCAGGCGGGCGACCAAATTATGCTTGCGGATGGCTCTGTAGAGTTGCGCGTTGCAGAGGTTAAGGGCAAGGATATCATTTGTGAAGTTGTGATCGGTGGCGAGCTGTCTTCGCGTAAAGGTATCAATCTGCCGGGGCGGTCGCTCACTATTGCCGCGTTCACAGAAAAGGACAGGGCTGATCTCGAATTTGGCCTTGAGCACGAAGTCGATTATGTGGCGATGTCGTTTGTGCGGCGCAAGGAAGATATTGAGCCAATAAGAGAGATAATGCAGCGCAGAAAAAAATACGCGCCAATCATTGCCAAAATTGAAAAACATGAGGCCGTCGATAATATGGCAGAGATCATTGAAAGCGCGGATGGCATTATGGTCGCCCGCGGTGATCTCGCAGTGGAAACAGCCTTGGAGTCGGTACCTCTGGTGCAAAAGAGGCTTATTCGTGAGTGCAACAAGGCATGTAAACCCGTAATTACGGCGACGCAAATGCTCAAATCTATGGTGGATAATCCGCGGCCCACGCGTGCTGAAGCCAATGATGTTGCCAACGCCGTGCTTGACGGCACCGACGCCGTGATGCTTTCCGAGGAAACGACAATTGGCAATTATCCGATTGAGGCCGTGGTCACGATGGGCAAAATCATCCTTGCGGCCGAATCGTGCGAGCTGCCTCACTCACACTCTCAAACCAGTAGCGCCAAAGCAACTTCAATTCAGCGTGCGGTAAGCCACGCAGCTTTTGAGATGGCAAGGGATTTGAAAGCGGGTGCGATTTTGACGCCAACTCAGTCTGGTAGTACCTCCAGAATGATCAGCTCGTACCGGCCATTTCGCCCCATCATTGCCTTCAGCCCGGAAGAAAGGACCGTTCGTGCACTTTGCCTGGTTTGGGGCGTGCATCCAATTTTAACAGAAGGCCATTTACTAGCTGAGGATCTCAGGGAGGAAGCGAGAAAGAAGGCGCTGGAATCTAAACTTGTGAAGTCTGGAGATTTTGTTGTTATAACTGCGGGTGTACCCATCGGTATGTCCGGAACAACCAATTTGATCATTGCTGAAGTGCTTGAATAGTGTCTGACCAAAAACTCGAAGAGTTCTTTCATTCCGGCTTTCTTGTATGCCGGAATCTCATTGTTTGAGCAGGGGATCCCGCACAAATGATCGCGGGAATGACTGCGCGGGCGTGTTTTAGCTCAAACACTAAATAATCAAATGTTACTTTGTTGAAGTTTTTTGGGAAACAACTATTTCGAATTCATAACACCCCGTGTTGAGTGCGGGCGCGCATCTGATGCGTGATTATTTTTTTTACATACACTGAGAGGACATCAAAAATGTCAACAATTGTAGAAGTCTTTGGACGGGAAATTCTTGATTCGCGTGGCAATCCCACCGTGGAGGTCGATGTTTTTCTGGAAAACGGTGCCTGGGGTCGCGCGGCAGTGCCTTCCGGCGCTTCAACCGGAGAACATGAAGCCATTGAATTACGTGATCGGGATGAGACACGCTACCTTGGCAAGGGCGTGATAAATGCAGTTAACAATGTGAATGAAGCCATCGCTGAAGAAATTATTGGTGAAGATGCCACTGAGCAAGCCTACATCGATAGTCTTCTGATCGATCTTGATGGCACAGCCAACAAAAGCAAGCTTGGCGCCAATGCCATCCTCGGGGTTTCGCTTGCAGTTGCAAAAGCAGCTTCAAACTATTTGGATTTACCGCTGTATCAATATCTGGGTGGCGTTAATGCAAAAACGCTGCCCGTGCCCATGATGAACATTATTAACGGTGGTGCGCATGCAGACAACAGTGTTGATCTGCAGGAGTTTATGGTAATGCCTGCCGGCGCAAGTTCATTTTCCGAAGCACTGAGAATGGGTACCGAAGTTTTCCATTCACTCAAAAAAGTTTTGCACAGCAAAGGCTATAACACATCGGTAGGTGACGAAGGCGGGTTTGCTCCCGATCTGAAATCAAATGAAGAAGCGCTACAAGTCATTATGACCGCCATTGAAAAAGCGGGCTACAAGCCGGGTGAGCAGGTCTTTATTGCCATGGACGTTGCTTCCAGTGAGTTTTATGACTCAAGCGAAAAGACTTACAATCTTGCCTCAGAAAACAAGGCGCTCTCATCCGGTGAGATGGTAGCTTATCTCTCGGAGCTTGTGAATAAATATCCCATCGTGTCGGTTGAGGACGGGTTGGACGAAAATGACTGGGACGGCTGGAAATTGCTCACCAGAGAGCTTGGGGGAAAAGTACAGTTGGTTGGTGACGATCTTCTGGTGACCAACACGGATCGTCTAAAACGTGCCATCGATGAGAAAATTGCCAATTCTATTTTGATAAAGGTCAATCAAATCGGAACGCTGACTGAGACATTGGATGCCATTGAGATGGCCAAATTTTCAAGCTACACTTCCGTGATTTCACATCGTTCAGGCGAAACAGAGGATACTACCATTGCCGATATCGCGGTGGCAACCAATGCCGGCCAGATCAAAACCGGTTCAGCCTCGCGCTCCGACCGCATTGCCAAATACAATCAACTGTTGCGGATTGAACAGATTTTGGGTGAGATGGCTGTTTATCCGGGAACCTCTATTCTGAAACGGTAAATCAGATAATCGCTTATCGAAGCAATACTCTCAAGGTTTTGGTCGTCTTCACGCAGGCAGGAATGAATAAGTCTGGTGCTAAAATCGAATTTTGAAAAACGTCAAGGCCTTGGGGGGATTGCTTGAAAAACCCAGTTGTTCTTACTTCAGAAGTCATGATTGCCGGTCGAAGTCGAGCCCTTACCAGAAACCTCATTTTAAACAAACGAAAAAATTTAAGTCACATCAAATGCCACCAAAACAACCGACAGTTCTACTCGTTGACGATGAAGAAATGGTTACGACAACACTTTCTGCTTACCTGACATTGGAAACAGATTATCATATTTTAACCTACCAGTCGCCGACCCAAGCACTGCGGTATCTGCAACGAAGCCCTGTGGATTTGGTTATTACTGATTTTCTGATGCCGGAAATGGATGGGCTGCATTTTCTATTCGAAGTTCAGAAACTCTATCCTGAGATGCCGATTATCCTGTTGACCGGTTACGCCGACAAACGCAGTGCAATCAAAGCCATCAATGAAGTGAATCTGTTTCAATATGTGGAAAAACCGTGGGACAACGAACACATGAAGCTCATAATTCGTAATGCTTTGCGCCACAAAACGCTCAAAGCCGTGCTTCAATCGAAAATAAGTGAGTTGAATGGCCTGCTGCGTGAGCGTGAGAAGTTGATGCAGCAGCATGAGATGCTGCGGGAGGAGTTGGCGCTGGCAAGGGAGGTTCAGCAGAGTATGCTGCCCGGGTATTTCCCAGAGCATCCGCATCTTCAATTTGTAGCACATTACCACCCGGCGCTTGAAATCGGTGGCGACTTTTATGATACCATCCCGCTGGCCGACGGTAAAATAGGCGTGCTCATCGCCGATGTAACGGGGCATGGTATTCAGGCAGCGCTGATTACGGTTTTACTCAAATCGGCATTTGCCGAGTGGCGCGATGAAGAAATTAGCCCGCGTGATATGTTGGTTGCTTTTAACACGCTTTTGTTTCGGGTATTACCGACCAATATTTTTGTAGCAGCTTTAATTCTGGTTTTGGATTCTGAAACGAATGCGTGTCAACTTGCGAACAGTGGCATCCCGCATCCTTTCCACGTGAAAAGAAATGCCGGAGAAGTTCAGCGTATTCCCGCCAATGGCCTCTTGCTCGGCATTGCTGACGAAGACACTTTCATGCCTGGAGAGGAAAGAACTTTCCAGCTTGAGCGTGGGGACAAACTGTTGTTCTACACCGATGGATTGAGTGAAATTGAGGGTCAGGATCAACGCCAGTTTGAAAATCAAATAGTACCGATTCTGCTAAAAACCCTGGATTTACCGGCTGGCAGAGCCTTGGAGGCCCTGGAAAAATCGGCAAGAGCATTCAGTAAACCCGGCCACAACTGGGACGATATGACCCTGCTGGCGATTGAAGTAACCTCGGAATAGCGAAATTATTCGTCTAGATTGATACTGCCCTCAATCACAAAACGAATGGGCATCGGTGACTGGATTGGCTGCATATTTCTGGTATAAGTCACGTTGTAGACGTTGGTAATTTCACGCGAAAACCTCTGAAAAACCGACTGTAGAATTGTCAGTGAATTGGCTGATTTTGAAACACCACTGACTGCAAGTTCCGTCAATATTTGACTGTCGAGGTTTCCTTTCCCGGTCAAACCAATTGTAAAACTCTTAATATCCGACCCGGTCAATTGTGTGATTACATCGCTGGATGAAATGCCGGAGAAGTTGTCGGCACCATCTGTAAATGTGACCAGGGCTTTGCCATCCACCGTTACGCCATTTAAAATATTGATGCCCTGCGCCATAGCATCGTACAGTGCTGTGCTGTTTGCACCCTGATCGAGATTTTTGATGAACTGTTCAACCGCAGCAATATTGGTGGTTAATGGCATGGTCTCAATGGCTGATGAGAAAACCACCAGACCTATTTGCGCGTCAGGAATATTCTCATTGATGATTTGCACAAACTCTGTAGCAAATTGCTTTAATGATACAAAATCTTCCCCTAAAGAACCGCTGATATCGAGCACAAGAACAACGGCAATTTTGGTCAGTGCTTTATGGTCGTGGCTGAATTCCGCATCATTAATCCAAATACGATTTTCGCGTTTCTCTTCCACTACAATGGCGTTGTTTGATTCGATGACATAATTGCCCAAAGAATCTGCAAGGCTGATGTTTTTTATTTTGATAGTCACTTGTTGCGCTGCCACGGTTGTTTCGATTGAAGCAAAAGAAACATTGGCAACATCGGAAGAATCGGCATTAAATTGAAAGACCGGACTGGAACCCGTGCTGTTTGTGTAGTCGCCCCAGACAGTAAATTTGTTGGTTTGCTTCCGCGTTTCGCCCGGGGCCAGAATATTGTCACTGTCATTGCATGCCCAAAAAAATAATGGCACAATTGACAAGGCGACCAGTAATGTTGAAATAGATTTTAGCATCTCACCCTCCTTAGTACGAATAAAACTATAAATGACTTGTGTGTAGAGCAAGGGTTATGCCCCTTTTAATTTGTTCCCAGTTTCCAGAAAATAGTTCATAGATTTTTCCCAGAAGAACATAGCCTTTGCAAATGCTTCTTCGGTAAAGCCATCGACGAATTCATTTCCAGCAGGCGTGATGCCGGTGTATGAATAGGAAATATCTACAAATGAACTTTTCTCATTTTTCGCTGTCACCGCAATTTTCAAAACACAGATCCTGGATTGATGCGTAAACCGGGTGAATTCAACCTCGCGTGTTTTGCAATTATGCCTGGTGACGATCCAGATGGTATCCGCCTCCCCTGCGTGCTCTGTACTGAAGACGGCCCCCTCTTCAATCAAACCGGATTCGGAATAAACCATGCGATAGTCCCAACCATCCAACCACTCAGTTTCGCGCACAGGGCAGAGCAGGGGGAATACGGTTTCCGGTGTCGCATTAATTGTTTGGCGATATTCCCTGGTTATTCTCTGGGACTTAAATGGGCTATAATCCATTAATATTTTCTCCTACCATTCCTTGTATTATATTTGCATTCGTGTGATTGGAGTTTCGCATCTTGCGACCATTTATTATTACAATTTTTGGGTGTAAATTTGTCTGCGCACTCAAATTCACACTACTACAAATTTAGAAAAAAGATTCCCGTGTGCAAGAACAAAAACAGACTTTAAAAGTTGTTTCTATAAATATGAGGACTGTTTTTTTATTATCCAGTCGCAGTGCGGGTGGCGTTGCTTATTTTAGCTCGACACTTGACTTTACTTGTCATTATATGTAGATTTATCGGCAAATATGAGGTTGTTTGATATGAACCCATCTGACAGCCGTCATCTCTGGCAAAATGACCAGAATAATGTTGTATAGGGACTTTACTTACAAAGAGGTAGGAGGATATTATGCAGATTAAACATACGATTCTTGTCGCTTTGATTTTGTTTTGTATGACCGGTGTCACCCGGGCATTGCAAGAGAGTACGACCATCGTTGCCGCTGACTCGGAGGTTGCCGATGGCCTTGATCTGCATGCTGTTAGTGAAATTTTTAAGGATGCGGAAAATCTCGAGGAGTTTGAGAAAATACTCAACCAAAGTGAAAATGGCGTCAACAACATCGATCTGGATGGCAACGGTGAAGTTGACTATATTCGGGTTCTTGAAGAAGTGGCTGAGGGCACCCATGTGATCGTCCTGCAAGTGCAACTATCTGAAGATGAATATCAGGATGTGGCGACAATTGAGGTCGAGCAGACCGGAAAAGATGCATACAACATGCAGGTGCACGGCAATGAAGATGTTTATGGTCCCGATTATTACGTCGCGCCTACACATGTACATATTCATACCTGGCCAATTGTTGGTTGGATGTACAGGCCATATTATCGCCCGTATCGCTCTGCTTTTTATTTTGGCGTTTATCCCCGTTGGTGGCGTCCGTGGCGGCCTGTGCACGTGAATGTCTATCGCACCCGGCATGTTCACGTTACCCGTAGAGCCAATTTTTCAGTAAGAAAGACGAGCAGGGTTACGACGGTTCACAAAGTGAAATATAAGCCGCGCTCGTCAACAGTTGTTACCAAAAGAACGCGGCGCACAACAACCGGCTCAGGACTGAAGACCACAAGGTCAAAGACAACGATTAAAAAGACATCTCCCGGTAAAACAACGACGGTAAAGAAAGGTAGTGCCAGCATTACCAACCCGAAAACCGGAAAGACCGCAACAGTAAAAGCCGGTAGGAAAAAGACAACAGATGGCCAGACGACGCGGGTAAAAAAGGGTGCCAGTGCCAGCGTCTCTAACCCGAAAACAGGAAAAACAACAACAGTAAAAGCGGGGGAAAAAACGGTTAAGAATCCGAAGACCGGAAAAAGCAAAGTTGTGAAAGGGAAGTCGAAAACCACGCGGAACGCTAAAACCGGAAAAAGCAAAACAGTTCGAAAAAAAGAGAAGAAGGTTTCAAAGCCTAACAAGGGTGTGAAAAAAGGTGGCAAGAAAACAGCCCGAAAAAAAACCGGCAAAAAGGGCGGTGGTAAGAGCGGCGTTCAAAAAGGCGGTAGAGGCAAAGGCAAAAGGCGGCCTTAGAAATCGCTAAACTATTTCTTCAACTTCAGTATTGAGTGGTTCAGCTTATTTGTAAATAAAACGAGTTCAATGAATGTTAAAAGAAGTAATTTCCAGTAGGGAGATAAGCACCGCCGCTTCATTTGTAAAAGAACAGTGCCGGCTAAGGCCGCAAGTCGGATTGATTCTGGGCTCCGGCCTCGGTTCATTTGCGGATGAAATGGAAAACGTGACTGTGATTCCAACTGAGACAATTCCGCACTATCCCGTTTCTACGGTTGCGGGGCATGCCGGCAAATGGGTAATCGGTGACATTGCCGGCACGACTGTCCTGGCTATGAAAGGAAGAATCCATTCATACGAAGGATATTCGCTACAGCGGGTGACGTTCCCCATTCATTTAATGGCGGAGTTTGGTATTCGAAAATTGATCGTAACCAATGCTGCTGGTGGATTGAACCGCAATTTTAGGCCAGGTGATCTCATGCTCATCAATGACCACATCAATTTAATGCTCGACAATCCTCTGTTCGGAAAAAATGATGACAGTATCGGCCCACGATTTCCAGATATGTCCGAGCCTTACAGCAGGCAAATGATCCGCCTGGCCGAGACGGTGGGGCGAGATTTAGGCATCGCGCTGCAAAAGGGGGTTCTCGGAGCTCTGAAGGGGCCAACTTATGAGTCGGCTGCCGAGGTGCGCATGATGCAACGGCTGGGAATTGATGCGGGCACCATGTCCACTGTGCCGGAAGTGATCGCTGCAACTTACCGCGGTTTGCAGGTCTTGGGGATTTCCTGCATTACCAACCTTGGTACCGGCATGAGCACCGAGAGGCTGAGCCACGATGACGTGACTGAGGTGGCAGATTTGGTACAGGGAAAATTCTCCCGATTGATTAAAGAAATCGTGTCGAGGCTATAAATACGTGCCGGGCAAACCGTTTTACAATTTACTATGAAAATTTATATCGCCTCGAAACGCTCACCCAAAATTGATGCTGTCAGAACGATCTTCTCAAAATTTGAGAATGGATTCGGAAAAAATGAAGAACAGGAATTTATTCCGTTTTCCGTTAATAGCAATGTCCCGGATATGCCGTTGACCGTGGAAGATCTGATGAATGGGGCCTAC